>NZ_JBEZFA010000009.1:0-205866 GCF_040649215.1 Micromonospora sp. NPDC049044
CCACCAGCCGGATACCTCATGCCTCCGGCCTACCGAAACCATCGACGCAGATCACGCAGACACGCCGACGACCGTCAGCCTTTCAACCTCTGTAGTCGGGACGCGACCAAACCTTTATAGAGCGATGATGTGTCGCGTATGGCAGAATTCCAAAGCCCGAGGAGTGGTGGGTCTACTGCATCCGGATACACATCTTACCGGGCCCAGAGACGGTCTTCTACGGGAAGCCTCGTACCGTCGTCTTCGTGTACATGCCGGATTTATCAACGCCGCAAACTGGGCGTTCGCGGACGCCACTCGTAGCACCGAATTTGGTTTGCACATTTATGGCAGCCGCGGGCCGGTCAAATTCCGGCACCTGAGTCGTCTGTATGCCGCCTCCGTACTGGCGGCCTCTCTGGAGCACGGCGGGGAAGGGGACGTGCCGTCACAGCGCCATCGGGGCAGGTGGGATAATCGGCCGCACCGCGCGCGGGTTATAGAGGTGAGCGAGGAGGTTTTAGCGTGGTGGCGACGGTTGCACGGGGGAAATGTTGAGCTGCAACTTCTGCAGACGCCGTTGCTCCAACCCGTGACCGTCGACGAGGAAAGTGCGATCTTCGCGCTCGCTAATTTTCAGCGCCGGTTGGTCGCTGGTTCGTGCAATATCAGCGGCGGGTACAACGAAGCTAACGCCAAGAGGGATGGTGTGCTGAGTTGGCGGCAGTCTGTACCGCAGCGCGCTTCCGAAATCGTTCTACAGGGTCCTCACTTTGGAATAGCAACACCCTTCGCTAAGGAACCCCGCGTGCCTTGCCGCGCCCGAAGCGATTGGGACCTGCTCGACCTGCGATCTCTACCTGCTTCATACCTTCCCAGAACAAATTATGCGCTTAGTGAAAGTGAGTCACGAAGCCGGAGCCTCCAGGACTCATGGAACGGGAAGAAGTACACTGACTATTACAGGATCGCTTGGCGACGGATGATTGCCTTCGATATCGAGCGCTCCTTGTTTGCGGCCCTCATTCCTCCAGGTCCGGCCCACGTCCATGCCGTTCACACGCTAGCGCTTGCCAACGACCGCCTCACTGCTCTTCAGGCTGGCTTCTGGGCATCGTTGCCCCTTGATTACCTTCTTCGGATATCGGGACGCGCTGATCTTGGTGGCATGGACGTTTCAATGATGCCGGCAGCGGAAGAAGCTCACCCTTTAGTAGCCCCTCTGCTCGTACGGATCTTGCGCCTGAATTGCCAAACTGATTCCTACGCTTCGCTTTGGTCGGGACTATTCGAGGTTGGTTGGGGTGATGAGCGTTGGGCCGTAGATTGGCCGAATCAGGCTCCGTTGGAGGGTGTCGGACCTAAATGGGTGTCTGAAATAACGCCGCTGCGTAGCGAATTCGAGCGACGGGCGGCTCTCGTAGAGATAGATGCTCTAGTTGCCGTATGGCTCAATCTTGGGATCGAGCAGCTGATAGCCATGCTGCGTGCGCGGTATCCAATACTAACCGAGCGCGAGGATTCCATATGGTTTGATGCACTTGGGCGGAAAATTGCAGCTGACCCTTACACTTTTGGTGTTGGGCAGGTCAAGGGGCAGTATGAGCGGCTGATGAAGCATTTGAGCGCTCCTGGTCAGACGGCAGTGCCCGATGGGTATGCTGCACCATTTTATAAGGCGGATCGGGAGAGCGAGTATCGGCAGGCGCATGCTGTTTTCAGCAAGCGGCTTAAGGATGCCATTGACGCGGGCTGGCAGCCGTCCTAGCCCACTTATCCCTCGTCCATCCCCGAGAACAAATTGCTCCGAGTAACAACCGGAAGCACCAGGCTGGATGGCATCTCGCGGTGGCTGACGCCCTGTTGCGCGGCCGTTCGGCGAGCCTGCACGGCGCGCAGACTTTCGTGACGATCGACGGCAGGTCGCCGCGCAGGGCGGCTGGTGATCGCGGACATCGACAAGATGACTGCGACGCCGGTCGGCCTCTACGTCCTCGTGGACGTGACCGACGGACGCCGGGACTTCTACGTCGTGCCTGGAGACTACCTGAGTGCCGGGGTGCACGAGCGGCACGAGGAGTTCATGGCGAGCGTCGGCGGGGTTTATCTGCGCAACCCGGACAGCTGGCATACAACGATCTACTCAGCGAACGTAGAGGCATGGCGGAACTCGTGGTCGTTGTTCGAGGACGTGACCCAGCCCGCGACTGGGGACGCGGGCTCCTGACTGACTGCGCGACGGGGGCGTCCGGCAGGTCCGCCGGCTGCGCTCCCGTCTGATGCGCGGCTCAATGCCCAGACTTGGTAACCCGGATGAAGCTGGTCCAGGCGGCAGGGGAGAAGGTGAGGGCTGGTCCCGCCGGGTCCTTGCTGTCGCGTACGGCGACGAGGCCGGGCAGGTTGTCGGCGACCTCCACGCAGTTGCCGTTGTTGTCGCCGCTACGGGTGCTCTTCCGCCACTTTGCACCGAGTAGTTCGTCAGCCATGGTGGGCCTCTTCCTTGATTTTGCCGATCATCCTTCTTGATTGTTCCTCATCAAGTGCGAGGTCGAGGAGGCTCGCCCAGACCTTCTCGTAGACCGCGAACTCGTCGGGCCTGTCGAGGTAAAGGGCCCCGGTCACCGACTCGCTGTAGACAACGGACTGATCTGGGACGACTCGGTTGACGAGCGGGAAATCGAGCATGACGAAGGCTCCCGCCAGTGCGCCGTAGTGGGCACCAGCGGACAGCGGCAGGACGCGGATCGACACGTTGGGTAGCTCGGCTCGCTCAAGAAGACGGTCCAGTTGCTCGGCCATGACCGAAGGGCCGCCGACGCGTCGAAGTAGGACGGCCTCTGACAGGACCCACTCCAGCCTCGGTGCCTTTGGGAGCCGGCGGATAAGGATCTCCTGTCGACGCCGGCGAACCTCCAGAACCTCTTCCAACTCGTCAGCCGGCATGTTTGGGCGGTTCTGGTAGACACCGCGCGTGTAGCCCGGGGTTTGTAGCAGCCCAGGGACCAGGGTGTCATCGTGCTCCCGGAGCCGCGATGCGGCGGATTCCAGGCCGACGTACAACTCGAACCAGTCGGGGACGGCGTCGCCGTACGAGTGCCACCAGCCCTTGGCCTTGGTCTCGGTGGCCAGGGCGGTGAGTGCGCCGGTCAGCTCGGGGGTCGCCCCGTACAGCTCGCACATGGCTTTGGCGTCCACGGAGCGGACCGGGCCAAGGCCGGTCTCGATGCGCCACAGCTTCTGCCGGCTGAACTGCATCGCCTCGGATGCGCCGTCCAGCGTCATCCGCGCTTCGGTGCGTAGGTCGCGCAGCGCTCGCCCGAGCTGCCGTCGTGGCACCGTCGATCCCATGTCGTCGGTCATCGGCTCCCGCCCTCTCCGTGTTGCATTTTGTTACATCCGGACGCCATCGCTGAAACGCGCAACTGTTGCCCCGAGAATCAACACCATTAGGCGCTGGCGTGCAGATCCAGTACGCCTCTGACCATACAAGACACCCCCGACAGGAGCCACGAATGTGCAATTCCCACGCGCTGTTTGTCGGTGTACTGTCGGGGGTGGATTGGTTTTGGGATAGGTTTTAGATTTCGTGGCGGATGCGGGCCCGGCCGGTTCCTCAATCGCGGCCCTACACGACCCGGACGACCAAGACCGTGCCATCCCGGCCGAACGAGTACACGCCGCCGTCGGCCGGCGGCTCAGCTCGTTGGCGGAAGAAGCTCGGTGCATCCCTCAGGTAGGCGCCGACCTGGCCCTCGGCCAGCTCGCGGTAGAGGCGGCTCTCCACGCCTCGGAACACCTCCAACACCCTGCCCCGTCCCAGGGGCGCGCGGTGCCGAGTGCCCTCCGCGGAGAGCCCGTTGGGTAGGGAGAACGTCGCGGCGCTGCTCGTTGCCCACGCCGGGTCCAGGGTGAACAGCGCAGGCTGGAGGGCGGGGTCCTCCATTCCGCGCTGACGCGGCGTGGCATAGCCACTGGCGGCGGCGTTGTTTCCGGCGAAGAGCAGGGCGGTGGCCGCCACGGCGCGGGTCAGGATCTGGGTGAACCAACCACGCTGCTGCTCGGGTATGTCGAAGACCTGAGGCGCTCCGGGCGGCAGTTCGTCGGGCAGGTCCGGCTCGGCAACGGCCTCATCGGCGGGGGAGAGCGCACCGGGAGGCCTCTGTCTCGCCTCGGGCTCTGGAGGGGTGGCAGTCCGTGAGCGCCAGAACTGGTCCTCGGGGGTGGTGCTCAACAGGCCGTCCAACTCGTCGTCATCACCGGACCACAACTCGTCATCCCCGGGAGGGTCGAGCACGTACGCGGTGATCCCGGCCTGAGTGAGGTGCGAGGCGACCATCAGCGACGGGGGGTGGCTTCCGCCCACCGTCAACGCCTCCACCTGCACGGCGGCCCGAGCGAGCTGTCCGTGGATGAAGTTCGGCGGCCCGTGGGTGCCCTTGCACTCCAGGATCACAATCTTCATCCGCCGGCGGGTCTTCGTGGCATGGTGGCCGAGCAGGATGTAGTCCGGCCGCTTCTTGGTGCGCGAGACGGACTCCACCGCGCCGCCGCCGTCCACGAAACCCGCCTTCAGCGCCACCTCCGCGTCGACCGCGTGGAACGTCCAACCCCGATACTGCCGGCGAAGCAGGTTTTTCGCGACGACAAGGGCCAGGCCGACGCCCAACTGCTCGGACTGGGTCACCTTGTGGTGGTAGACGACCTCGTTGGCATCTGGCGTCAGAGCGAGACGTCCCCCGTTTTTGGTAAGCGTGGCGCAGTAGCGGACGGCGGCCCAGTGTCGAGCCACCTGCGACAGCGGGGAGGCGGTGAGGAGGGTGGTGGCCACCCCCAGCTCGTGCAGCACCTGCGCGGGAGTGGTCCGCATCCCGCCCTTGCCGACGTCCACCGGGGTTAACTTCTTGTGGTGCCAGTACGCCTCGCGGGTCTTGGCGTGCGTCTCGGCGTAGCGGAGCACATCGTCGACGAGCTGATCGGAGGAGTTGAGCGCCAGCAGCGACTGGTAGCTCAGGGACCGCACGAGCGATTCAATCTCCACGCCCACCCCCGGTGCTGATGCACTGCGCGAGCCGAGCACTTAGCGTGATTGATTGACCCCATTGTGTCAATGCGAGGGAGGCTCGCTCTTATTCGGTGCCACCCGGCGTTGAAGCCGCGATGCGCTCCCGGATTGCGGCAGCGCGAGCGTCGTCGAAACCGGCCAGCAGGGAATGAGCTTCCCGCCACTGCTGTCCGGCCTCCTCGGGGCGGCCCGCCGCCGTCAGCGCGGCGGCCAAATGGTCCAGTGTCAGGGCGAGTTGCCAATCGTCGCCGAGCTGCCGGTGGACCGCCGCCGCCCGCAGGTGGAAGGCGATCGCCTCGTCCGCCTGCCCCAGCTCCCGGTACGCCTCACCGGCGCCATCGAGGGCCATCGCCTCGCGACTGCGGTCACCCAACTGGCGTTGGATTGTGGCCGCCCGGTGCACGGCCTCCAGCGCCTCCGCCTGCCGACCACAGGCGCGCAGCACCCGCGCGTACTCCACCAACCAGTGCCCCAGCCACAGCTGGCTCGCGCCCTCGGCGATGGCGATGGCTGACTCGATCGCGGTGCGCGCCTCTTCGACGCGGCCGAGTTCCCGCAGGGCCATGCTCAGGAAGAAGAGCGAGTTGCCCTCCTGCCCCCGGTCGTCAATCTCCCGCTGCACCACGAGTGCCTGCTCCAGCAGGGCTACCGCCTCGGTCAGCTCGCCCAGCTCGTAGTGAGTCTCGGCGAGGTTGCTGAGCAGTAGTGCCTGCCACCGCGGGTTGCCGAGCCGCTCGAAAATCGCCAGGCTCTCGCCGAAGCGGGTGAGTGATTCAGTGAGGTGACGGTGGCGCAGGCCCAGTAATCCGAGCGCATTGATCGACACTGCGGTGCCGTACTCGTCGCCGATTTTCTGCCGGATGGCCAACGCGGCCCGATGGTGTTCGGCGGCCTCGCCGAGCTGGCGGGCCTGGAAGTGGGCCTTGCCCAAGCTTTCCAGCGCTTCCGCCTCTCCGCGTCGGTCGCCGAGCGTGCGGGCCGCCGCCAGCCCGATCCGAGCCGTGGCGAACCAGCCTTCGAAGGCGTTCTGATGCATGAAGACGCTGCGCAGCAGCACCGCCAGCTGACAGGCGGTCCGCGGTAGGCCGGCGTCTTCCGCCACTCGTGTGGCGGAGACCAGGTTGTCCCGTTCGGTGTCGAACCAGGCGTCCGCCTCGGCGTTGGTCGCGAAGGCGAGCGGCGTGACGTCGGTCGGCCGATCCAACGGTACGGTCCGATAGAAGGGCAAAGTGCGGGCCAGTGCGGCGTCGGCGGTGTGCAGATACCAGTCCAGCCCACGGCGCAGTGCCATCTTCCGATCCTCTGCGCTTTCCAGGTGCCGGACCTGGTCGACCGCGTAGGCGCGCAGGAGGTCGTGGAGTTGGTAGCGCCCCGGAGCGCTCTGCTCCAGCAGGTGCGCGCCGACCAGAGCGTCGAGCGGCTGCCGTACCCGGGACACCGGCATGCCGGTCAACGCTGCGGCTGCTGGGGCGCTGAGGTCGGGGCCAGGGTGCAGCCCGATCAGCCGGAACAGTCGGGCGGCGTCCGTGTTCAGGGCGCGGTAGGACCAGGCGAACACCGCGCGTACCGCATCGGACTCCTCGTCTTCCTCGGCGGTGAGCGCGTCCCACAGGGCCGACTCGTCCCGTAGATCCTCGATGAGCTCGCCGAGGGGCATGAAAGGTCGGCTCGCTGCCCGTTCGGCGGCGATGCGCAGTGCGAGAGGCAGCCGAGCGCAGAGGCGGGCCAGCTCGCTCAGCTCCGTGGGGTCGTCGCCGCTGCGGTACGGCGAGGTGATGCCGCGCAGCAGGGAGATGGCGTCGTCCTCGGACAGCATGCGCAGAGTCAGCCGTCGACCGCCGTCGCGGGTGGCCAGCCCGGAGAGCATGTTCCGGCTGGTGACCACGACCAGGCAGTGGTCCGTGCCGGGCAGCAGCGGGCGCACCTGACGCGCGGTGGCGGCATTGTCCAACATCACCAGTACGCGCCGGCCGGCCAGGCGCGAACGGTACAGCGCCGCCCGTTCGTCCAGATCTATCGGCACCGCCGAGGGCGGAACGCCGAGGGCCCGCAGGAAGCGGTCGAGGATCTGATCCGGCTGCGCCGGCTCGCCCGGATCGTATCCGCGCAGGTTGGCGTAGAGCTGCCCGTCCGGAAACCTGCTCCGGACGCTGTGCGCCCAGCGCAGTGCGACAGAGGTCTTGCCGACGCCGGCCGTCCCGGTGATCACCGAGAGACTGACATCGACTCTCCGGTCCCCGTCGCCCAGCAGGCGGTTGAGCGCTTGTAGCTCCTCCACCCTGTTGACGAAACCGCGCACATCACCCGGAAGCTGTTGTGGCCGCTCCTGGGAATGTGCCTCGCCGTGGAAGTGCACACCGCCGTACACGTCGCGGGCTTGGACCAGTTCCGCCGGGCCGGACAGCGCGGACCGGTTCACCTGGGCGGGCCGCTGCCCGGCTTCGTCCGACCCGGCGCCTTCCATCTCTCACCCCTGGCGGGGAGGTCCCAAGGGCGCCACCACACGGGCGAAGAACTCGTCGAGCGGCTCACCGCCCTGGTAGAGCGACTCGATGAAGGATTGGCAGCTTGACACCACGTCAGGGTCGCGCCAGCGGCGGGCGGACGCCAGCACACCGTCGGCGTCGTAGACGGCCTCGTACATCACCTCGGTGCCGAGGGTGTAGATCTCGGGCACCTGGCCGCTCGACTCTGCTGCCGCCACCGCGTCCGCGCCGACCACACGAGTCAGACCGCCGTACTCGTGTCGTAGCCGAAGCACGTGTAGTTCCCACTGAAGGTAAGGCGTGAGGGGCTCTTCGACCACTCGTACCCGACGGGTGGCGAACCCGTTCTCGGTGATCCGCCGGTAGTAGCTCTGGAACTCGGGGCGGCGCGCGTCGAGGATCCGCAGTGAATCCTCCCACCGCCCGTCGGCGAACGCCTGCCAACCCTCGTCCCCGGGCTCCTTGAAGGTTTGCTGGCGTTCCAGCTTCCAGAAGCCCGAGTCGCCGGTCTGCCAGAATCGATCCTCAAAGTCCGCCCAGTAGTCTTCCAGGCTGAGTCGCTCGCCGGGATCCCCGCGGAACAGTTCATGCATCAGGTATGTCCACCTTCGCCGCGATCATTGTCGATCGGGGAATGATGATAAGCCGCTCACCCGGATCCACCGAGACACCAGCCGGAAGTCGTTCCTGGTACGTCTCGGTGAGGTCCTGCCCGATCACCGCGATGTCGCCGTTGCTCAACTCCCAGACGTCGGGGCAGCTGCCGTCGCCTGAGGTGTTGCCCAGCTCGTGCGAGGACTTACCCCAACGGCGGGTGAGTTCGGCGGTGGGGTCCGCTTCCCAGCGCTGTCCGCTCATGATGACCTCCGAGCCTTGGTGTTCGTGTGAGCACTCACGGTAACATCGGCTTGGCTGGATGGCTGTCGTCCGTTCCGTCTCCAGGAGCCGGGCGCAACGGGTGAGAGGCGGACGCATGACGGACCCGATCATGGTCACCGCGGCGACGACGCTGGTCGCGTGGGCGACCACCGAGTTGGCACAGAGCGGGCGGGCGGCGGTGTCCTCCCTGATCGGATTTCTACGCACCCGGTTTCAGCACGAGCCGGCGTCGCGTGCCGTCATCGAAGGTGCTCTGGAGCAGTCGACACCGGAGGCCGTGGGTCGCCTCGCCGAGCTGCTCGAAAGTGAGTCGCGTCGCGATGGGGCCTTCGGTGCCGAGCTCCGTGCGCGGTGGTCGCAGGTAGAGGTCACACTTGCCGAAGGTGCCGGCGGTGTCGAAAACTCGGTCTCCGGCGATGTGCACGGTTCGGTGGTGCAGGCGCGCGACGTCCACGGCGGCATCCATCTCGGCGACGGGTCAGCCCGACACTGAGCTCAGGAACACTTTGGCATCCCGCCGGACGCGGTCTACTTCGGGCGGGTCGAGGGCCGGGGGTCGACGACCCTCGGCCGGTCGCCATGGTCAATCCTCCGGACAAGGACGAGAGATTCGGCTGAATCCTGACCGGTGACACCGAGTTCGCCGACGAAGCCCTCGCGACTGGTGACGGACTAACGGGTGGTGACTCGCCGCTGGATCCGATCGACGATCGACGCCGTGCGGTAACCGGACAACTCGACCCGCAACACCTGTGCGAACTCCTGTCGCAACGCCGCGAGGTCAATCGGCCGCCCGGCGAGCTCCGCGCACAAATCGGCCAGCGGCCACGCGGCGTAATGTCCGTAGCGGACGGTGTAGACAGCCACCGAGCGCAAAGCGAAGGCGTCGGAGTAGTCCAGCAGCACGTATCCCAACAACTGATCGATATCGGCTCTCGTCAGCCCGGCGGCACGGCTGCCGTCCGGCCGGGCCCTTCCTTGGGTGGCCTTGAAGTCGACGAGCACGCCGCCGACGATGAGATCGGCGTCAGCGTTGAGGTCGATGCTGCCCTCGAACGTCGACCCAGTGCCAACGGGCCCGGACGGCAACCCTGGTAGGAGTTTCGTCGCTGCCAGGTCACGCATCGCGATCAGGTCGGCGACCTCGTCGGCGTTCGCCAGGGCCAGCAGGTCGGACGCCCGACTGTTCGGACCGAGCTGCATCAGACGCGATCCGTCTACCCGAGCCGCCCGGTACAGCTCGACCAGGAGAGCGAGCGCGTAGGACGTCCGTGCCCACCACTCGTCAGAGCGCTCTCTGAATCGGGCCGGGTGGATCGGCCCGGCGTGATTGCCGTCGTCATCGACCGCACCCAGGTCGTGCAGCAGTTCCAAACCAGCCGGTCCGCACGGCGCGCGCCCCGAACGCAGCCCGGCCACTGCGAACCTGACCGAAGGGGCCGGGTCGATCAGGAACCGCAACCACCAGTCGATAGCGGCGCCCTGCGTCCCGAGCGCAACCGTCGGGGACGGCAGCACCCGGGCCAGACCAACGGCCTCCCGGTAATCGGCCTGTACGTCGTGGTGGTGCGGGAACGTCGCGCGGAGCCAACGGGATACCGGGCTCTTGGCGTTCTTTACCTCATTGGTTAGCGCGGGCACGGCTACCACCTCGATTGCTGCGAAGGCAGGTCGACATATCGGAGAAGACGTCTGGCCTTTCGCTAGACAGTGAGGGTTTCGTCCTCCTCTTGCTCGGATAGATGGGTCTGCTCGTAGAACCACTGCAGGTGCTCTACGAGTACTGCGGCGGCGGCGCTGTCGGCGAGGACGGTCAGGGCGAAGCTGGGGCGCAGGTTGAGCTTCGCGGCGGCGATGCTCACGCCGGGAAGCTGGTTTAGTCGTTGCCGGAATTGCTCACGCAGCGTCACGTCGTCGAACGGCAAACGGCTGGCCAGGTGTTGGAAGACCACCTCGACTTTTCCGCTGGGGTAGAGCGTCAGGGGCCAGATGTCGCCGTCGCGGTGGCCACGCTCGCGGGCCATCAGGAAGCAGGACGTCTCCGCTCCACCGCCGTAGAGGAGCGTGCCGCCCATCTCGGTCCATCTGTCGAGCAGGGTCAGGGCGGCTCCGGCGACGACGACCTCCTGCAACACTCCGAGCTGCTCGGCGAAGCGGTCGGCACGGGACTGCCCGTCACCAGGTCGCGGCCGAGGCAGCCGTCGGGGCAGTTCGTCGGGGGCTAAGCCGCTCAGTTGCGCCAGCTCATCGAGGTCGATGCGCTGGGTCGGGTCCGCCCGACCCTGCTGGTCGAACAAGACCCCTTCGGCTTGTAGCGCCGCGATCGGGTCGTCCGTTCGTCCGTCGGGCCAACGGAATCCACCGGCCTTCGTTCCCTCGGCCTGCAACACCCGATGAGCATTAGTCACCGGGACGGCGCGCAGCCGGTTGCCGACTGGCTGGGGCGCGGTGCCGATCAAGGCGGCGAGGTCCCCGTAGGTTGTCCAGGATCCGGCCGGCATCGCGGCGAGCGCCGTTTCCATGAGGTCCCAGCGCACCTCAGACTGATCCGCCGTCGACCCAGCAGGACCCGGCCAAAGGTTGATGATCCGCTCGGCGAGGGCATCAGCGCGGGCATGAATCTGCGGCCGTCCCCAGCGTTCGCAGGTGATGATGTCCTGGGTGAGGCGGACACCGCTCTTGGCGAGGTCAACCCGCTTGACCGCGAACGGGCTGTTGCCCAACTCGGCGTTGTAACCGGTCAGGGTGAGGTTGCCCAAAGTATGTTTCAGGGCACCGTGTACCTCGACGACGTTCTCGTGGGGTTCGAGGTCCGCAGCGAGCATGCGCTGCCACTCTGGACCCATGCTTTGCGGCAGGACGTGCTCGATGGTCAGCTTCGCCGGGGAGACCGGCTCCTTGCTGTCGTACGACTCCTCCAGCCAGCGCAGCACCAGCGAACGCTGCGACGCCCGCCCGTTGGTGTAGAACGGTAGCGACCGGACCGCGTGACGTACGTCGGCGTCCGTCGCGTAGTACTTGCGCCCGTCTGACAGGTAGGCGTGTACAGCCTGGTCGACCGGCAGATCCTTGTTCATCTCGGTGACGATGGATACCAGGTTGCGGTTGATGTTGGCCGTGGCGCGGCCAATGAGCAGCCGCCGGACGAGGAAGCTCTCTACGTACCGCATCGCGGAGGCGACCTCTGCGCTGGTCGCGGTGCCCAGGCTGCGCCGTTCCAGCAGATGCAGCAGCAGCGGGTTGACGGTGCTGCTGCCCCAGAGGTGCAAACGTTCCAGCCGGAGACGTACGCCCGGGTCCTGCTCCTTGCTGGGATGCAGGATGATCTCCAGCAGCGTTCCCAGGTGACCAAATCGACGCACTTCGGCCTCGACGTCGTCCTCCGTGCTGAGCCGGTCGAGCCGCGCCTGCTGCCGCGCGTACGTGTCACCTTGCGTGATCCGCGGATCGCGCTGCACCAGATCTAGCCAGAACAAGTTCTCTAACTCGGTCGAGTTGAACCGCTTCTGTAACGGCAGCCAGTGCGCGTCGTAGACGGTCTTGCTGCGGTTCGACAGGCGCATGAACAGGTAGTTGCGCAGCAGATCGGCCTGGGTCAGCTTGAGGCCCGTGTTGTTCAGCGACTCGAAGATCCGGTAGACGTTGTCGTCGGCATGTGCAATGACCGAGACCAGCGCCAATCCGAAGATCACTGCCTTCTCGACCTGGTGCACCTGCGCCGCGACTGCCGGCTCCGCTAGCCGGGTTCGGAAGAACTCGTACGCGGCACCGACCGCGCCTCCACCAGCCTGCGCTGAGGAGTCCACGCAGGCCAGATACCCGTCGAGGTCGGCCTGTGTGGGGACGAGCTTCAACCGCCGCAAGGGCTCGTACTTGTTGATCAGATACTGGTCGTTGAGTCGGTCACGGTGCTCGTCCCCGTCGGTGGTCACGAGGTGATCCCGGATGGCGCAAAGCAGAATCGAGAGCGTCGTCAACCGCTGTTGGCCGTCGACCACCAGGAACTCGACGACACCGGCGGGACCGTTGTTGGGGCTGGGAGCCAGTACCAGCGAGCCAATGAAATGGGTCGTCTTCGGGTGTTCAGCGCGATCTTCGGTGAGCCGGAGAATGTCGTCCCACAGGCGTTCCAGATGGTGGTCCTGCCAGGAGTACGTTCGTTGATAGAGGGGCACCTGGTATTGCTTCGTACCTTCGAGCAGGCCTTGCAGAGTCGTTTGTGCCGCTGCAACCATCGGGAAGCCGTCACCTCATCCGTTCCGGACCCATTCCGGCCCGTGATCATAAGGCGGATCACAAAGAGCCGTACACCCTGACGTTGCTGTGCCCTTAAGTGGTAAGGGCCCTTGATCGCAACGTAAGTCGTGGTGGAAGCGGTGCTCGACGTCTGATCTGGCGGGGTGGCTGTCGCGAATCTGACTCTGCCTCCCGGGAGGCTGTCGAGCAGGTCAACCCCGGTAAGGGGTGCAGTAGCATGCGGCGGTGATCCGCTCATGAGGCCGACCATCGCCGCCGACACCCTGCGTCGGACCCTCACCCAGTACCTGACCACCACCTTTGGCTTGACCGAGGACGGCGTACGCCATGGCTTGGAGGCCTTCCTCTCTCATCCAGAGCAGGGCATCTTCCGCGGCCCGTACCTGCGGATCCGCACTCCCTTCCGCTCGGCGGAGGGCGACTGGCGGGCGGACCTCGACTGGGCTCCGGCGGATTTCACCCCTTACCTGCACCAGGCGAACGCGTTCGCCCGGCTGTCGACGAAGGGCAAATCGGCCGAGCCGACCCTGATCACCACCGGCACGGGTTCGGGTAAGACGGAGTCGTTCCTGATCCCGGTCCTCGACCACTGCCGCCGACAGAAGCAGCAGGGCAGGGCCGGGGTCAAGGCGATCCTGCTCTACCCGATGAACGCCCTCGCAACGGACCAGACGCAGCGCATCAACGAGTTGCTCTCCGATCCGGCACTCAGCCAGGTCACGGCCGGCCTCTATATCGGCGATGTCGCGGCCATCGAGTACGCGCACGTCTTCACCAAGCGGTCGGAGATGCGCCGCACGCCACCGGACATCCTGATCACCAACTACAAGATGCTGGATCTGCTGCTCCAGCGTGCCGACGACCTGCCGCTCTGGGAGGGCGCCGAGCCGGCGTACGTGGTGTTGGACGAGTTCCACACCTACGACGGCGCGCAGGGCACCGACGTGGCGATGCTGCTGCGCCGGCTCGCCGCGGCGCTGGACCTCGACGAGCCGGACCGGCCGCTCGGGCCGATCTGCCCGGTGGCCACCTCCGCTACGCTCGGTGAGGGCGGCGGCCGGGACGGTCGTACCGCGATCCGCGAGGTCGCCGAGCAGGTGTTCGGCATTGCCTTCGACACCGGGTCGCTGGTGGGGGAGGACCGCTACGAGGCTGGCGAGTTCGTCGCGAGCCAGGACTTCAGCCTGCCGCTGCCCAGCCCGGAGCAGTTGGCTGCCGTCGACGACCGTGATCCCGAGCTGATGATGGCCGAGGTCGCCGAGTTGGTCGTCGGTGAGCGCTGTCTCGACAACCCGACGAGACTCGGTGAACTGCTCCGCCAGCATCCGTTGACGAAGGCGGTGCTCGACTCGCTCCAGGCACGGCCCTGCACGCTCGACGAGATCATCGACGTGCTGCCCCGCAAGAACGCCACCGGCTGGGGCAGCGTGATGAAGACCCCGTCGGAGATCACCGCGAAGGCTCTCGCCCGGTTCGTCGGGCTGCTGTCCGTCGCGCAGAACCCGGAAGCTCCCGGCCGTCCGCTGCTCAACATCGAGACCCACCTCTGGGTGCGCGCCGTTTCCCGCCTGCTGCGTGGCACCTCCCACCAGGTTTCCTTCGGCTGGTACGGCGAAGCGCCGCGCGAGCTGGACCCGTACTCCACCGACGCCGACGTGGTCGTGGCGGACAACCGCTACCCACGGTTGCCGTCCATCTACTGCCGGCACTGCGGTCGCTCGGGCTGGATGGCGCTGTCGCCGGAGAAGGACCCGCAAGAGCTGGAGATCGACCCGGACAAGATCTACCGGGCCAGCGTCGGCCGGGACAAGCGCCGCGTCCGCGCGCTGATCGCCGCAACCGAGGACGAGGTACGCCAGCGCTCCCGTGGCCTGCTGGTCCTGGAGTACGGCCGTCGGGTCCGCCCGTTCGACGAGCAGCGCGACCGCACGCCCACCGACGACGCGATGGTCGTGCTCGGCGACGTGCTCGACATCGACGGCGCAGAGAAGGACCGCTGCCCGTCCTGCGAGCTGGACCACGGCATCCGCTTCCTCGGCGCGGGCCTGGCCACCCTCGCCTCGGTGGCGATCACGCAACTCTTCACCGGTGGGGAGCTCGACGCGGCGGAGAAGAAGACGCTGCTCTTCAACGACTCGGTCCAGGACGCCGCACACCGCGCCGGTTTCGTCGCCAACCGGTCCTACTCGTTCTCGCTGCGCTCCCTGCTCGCCGGTCGACTCACGGCCGGGGAGTCGATCGGGCTCGACGACCTCTTCATCAGGATGATCGAAGAGGCGGCCAAGCCGGAGATCCTCTCCACTGTCGTGCCGCCGGACCTGCACGACCAGCCCGGTGTCGACAGCCTGCTCGCCGGCGAGCACAACGGCAGCCGGGAAACCTGGGAGCTGATCAGCGAGCGACTCGTCTTCGCCACGGTGATGGAGACCGGCCTGCGTTCCCGCCAGGGCCGCACCCTGGAGTTGACACGTAGCGTCGCCGTCGAGGTGGCCCTCGACGATCCGGCGGGAGCCGCCGCGATCTGCCGGGACGTCCACCTCACCGGCCCCGCTCACCTCGCCGTAGCACCGCCGGACGACGCCCGCTACCTCGCCTTCCTCCGCGGCCTGTTGGAACGGCTGCGTGTCCGCGGCGCGGTGTTCCACGAGTGGCTGGTGCCGTACCTGAAGCGCGGTGGCACCCGGTGGCAGATCTGGGGTGGCCGGCCCGCCGGGATGCCCGCGTTCCCGAAGGGTCTGTCCGCGCCTGCATTCCTGCTCGCGACGCCGAAGTCCCGCTCGGAGTTCGACGTGATCACCGCGCGGGGCAACTGGTACCAGGACTGGACGTCACGCTGCCTCGGCCTCGACCCCGGTGACGCCGCCGGCTTCCTCAGCCGGCTGCTGCCGGCCCTCGCCGCCGCCGACGTGGTCGCCGTTGGCCAGACGGAGGACGGGAACACGGTGTACGGGCTGATGCCCGGCCACCTGCGGGTGACCCGGCTCGACGACGCGTCCGCCGTGACGGCCGGGGTCGGCTGCGACACCTGCCACTGGCAGCAGACCGAGCACCCCGACCGGGTTGCCGACTGGATCGGGCAGCCGTGCCGGCAGTACCGCTGCCGGGGCCGGCTCGAAGCCGCCCACGATGACACGGCTCCCGACGACTACTACCGGCGGCTCTACCTGGACAGCCCCGTGTTCCGGGTCGTCACCGGCGAACACACCGGGATGCTCACCCGTTTTCAGCGGGAGACGGTGGAGAAGGAGTTCCGCGACGGCGTGCGTTACACCGACCCGAACGTGCTCTCCTGCACGCCCACCTTGGAGATGGGTATCGACATCGGCGCCCTCTCCGCGGTGGTGCTGGCGTCGCTTCCGCACGGCCCGGCGAACTACGTCCAGCGAGCGGGCCGCGCCGGCCGCAAGAGCGGTAACGCACTGGTGTTGACTTTGGTCGGGAGGACCGAGCGGGATCGTTACTACCTGGCTGATCCGCGCGACATGATCGCTGGCCAGATCGTGCCACCAGGCTGCTTCCTCTCCGCGGTGGAGATCCTGCGTCGCCAGTACCTTGCCCACCTGATCGACCTGGCCGCCCGTGGTCGCCTCGCCGGGGTGCTGCCGATGCCGCGGCGGGCGCACGTGCTGTTCGGGCCGACCGGCTGGCTGACCGGTCTCGCCGAAGCTGGTCGCCGCGAAGCCGGTCGGCTGGTAGAGGACTTCCTGGTGTTGTTCGGGGACAAGGTCCTTCGCGCCGCCGCCGATCAACTGCGGGAGTTCGCAGCGGATGGCATCGTCCACCGGGTCAAGGAGGCCGAGGAGGTCTGGGACTCCCGATTGGCCGACCTGCGTCGCCGGATGCAGGAACTCGCCACCGCCCGAGGCACGCTGGTGCCCAGCGACCCGGACCACGCACGCGAGATCAAGATGTTGAAGGCGGAGGAAGGTGCGGTTCGTCGCCGGCTGCGTGAGGTCAGCGCGGCGGCAGCCCACGGCACCATGGTCGAGTTCGGTCTGCTGCCGAACTACGCGCTCATCGACAGCCGGACCGACCTCGAAGCCACCCTGACCTGGGAGGACAACGTAGACGGCGACCGCCGGTTCCACAGCGAGCTGCGCGAGTACGCCCGCCCCGCCCGCCAGGCGCTTGTCGAGATAGCTCCGGGCAACAGTTACTACGTGCGGGGCTACAAGCACGAGATCTCGGGGCTCGACGTCGGTCCGGCGGACCGGCCGGCGTACGAGCAGTGGCGGATCTGCGCCCAGTGCGGCTATGTCCGCACCCACCTCGCCAAGGAGGACACCAGCGCCTGCCCGCGCTGCGCGGACCAGGGCATCGCCGACCACGGCCGGCTGTTCCAGGTCCTCCAACCCACTCGGGTGCTCAGCCGCGACAAGCGCGACGACGCCCGCATCCGCGACGACAGCGACGACCGGGACCGGCGTTTCTACGCCACCAGCATCGCCGTCGACGTGGACCCGGCCAAGGTCGATTCATCCTGGCGGCACGCTCACGACACATTCGGTGTCGACTACAGCCGGCACGCGATGATCCGTCACTTCAACCTCGGCGCGCAACGCTACGACCGGGCGGCGGAACTCTTCGCGGGCGAAGAGGTGCGAATCAACCGGTTCCACACCTGCACCTCCTGCGGCGGGACCACGGTTGACGGCGTCCCCGCAGTGGCGCAGCAACTCGCCGCGGAGGCATCCGGGTCGACAGTCATGAAGGGCGCCGAGCACCACCGGCCCTGGTGCCCGTACCGGCGTTCACCGGCCGCCCCGGACACCCATGTCGATCTGATCCTCGCCCATGAGCTGGAGACCGAGGCGCTGCGCATTCTGATCCCGGCCGCGACGGCTGTGGTGCAGGAGCGCATCGCGTCGTTCGCCGCCGCGATCCGCCTCGGCATCGCCGCACAGTATGGCGGCGACCCCGCGCACCTGCAGGCCGTGTCGGCCACGATGCCGGACGGGCAGAGCGACGGCACGCGCAACTTCGTGGTCGTCTTCGACACCCAGCCGCAAGGCACTGGCTATCTGCACCGCCTCGCCAAGCCGGAAGAGTTCCGCGCAGTCTTGGAGTTGGCGCGGCAGCGGATTGCCGAGTGTGTCTGTCGGAACGAAGGCAGGGAGGTGTGTCACCGTTGCCTCCTGCGCCATGCGCGTAACGAGCACTTCGCCCTGATGCGCCGCGACGAGGCGCTGGGGATGCTGCACAAGCTCCTCGACAACTGGGATGTCGAAGAGGGCACCCGCACCGATGAGATCTCGCTGATCCACCAGGTGGAGAGCGAGTTGGAGATGCGGTTCCTCACCAAGCTGCTGGCGCTTGGCGAAACACCCGACTCGGGCCTGCGGATCGACCCGCGTACCGATCACGACGGTGCCCGCATCGCCGACCTCCGCTTCGTCCGGGACAATGGCCAGAGCGTCACCCACTGGCAGATGAAGCTGCAGAACACCGTTCGCGGCACCCGCCCCGACGTCCACTTCAAACGCCTCGACGCTCCGTCGCCGGAGGTGGCTGTCTACCTCGACGGCTTCAAATACCACGCCTCGTCCCAGTACAACCGGCTCGCGGACGACGCGGAGAAACGGGCTCGGCTGCGCGCCCACGGTTATTTGGTCTTCGCCGCCACCTGGGACGACGTGAAGACCTGGGGGGACACGGACGGGCAAGGGCAGTGGATGCCGTACGGCGGGGTCAGCAAGCAGACCGCCAGGGAGAAGTTCCGCGGCCTGCTTCCTGGAGCGGACCCTGCGGAACTCGAGGACACGATCTGGGTCAATCCCATCGATCAGCTCATGCGCTTCCTCGCAGATCCTGACCTCACGCGTTGGCAGCGGCGGGCGGAAGCAGGGCTGTGGGGCATGCTCAAACAGGCCCGAGACAAGAGCGCCACCGATTCCGCTGGCGTCGGAGGAAGATTGACGGCCGCTCTGCGTGGAGGATCCCTGCCCGCCTCGACCGCAGGGCGCATCATGGTCGCCCGAGCTCAGGACAACGCGGGATGCCCGGTGACGGTCGTTCTCGACACGCGTAGCAAACCGACGCCAACGATGTCGGCTCTGGTCGTCATCGACGATCTGCCTGCCGCGGTCGTAGGTGAGGGCCACAAGGACCGTTGGGCGGCATGGCTCGCCTGGGGCAACGTCATTCAGTTCCTCGGCAATGGTGGCGGCGACGCCGGTCAGCTCGCCGTGTCCACCCTTGACACCTTCGAACCGGCCTCGATGGCGGTCACCGAGGGCACCGGCCTGGTGCTGGCCCACCGTGCGCTGCCGCTCGACGAGGAGACGGCGACGTGGCTCGGCGTCGTGGCGCAGCCAGTGGCCGCCGAGCCCGAAACCCTCGACCAGGCGTCGCCGTGGCGCGACGTCCTGCACTACCTCGATTCGAACGAGAAAACCCTCGACCAACTCGTCCAGCAGCTCGCGCGACAGGACCTGCCGGCCCCGGTCGTCGGCTTCGAGCTGGGTGACCAGGGCTGGCTGGCTGAACTGGCCTGGCCCGACCGGCGAATCGCCATCGTGCTCAGCGGGACGTCCGGCGACCCGGAGACCGAAGACCGCGATCGGGCGTACGCGGACGCGGGCTGGCACGCCCGCACCGCGGGTGAATGGTCGGTAGACGAGTTGGCTGCCGAGATCAAGGCGACGAGCGGGGGAGAACGTCGATGAGTGCCGGAGGAACGACTCTGCGGATGCTGGACCGCGCCGACAAGGAGGTCATGAAGCTCACCCGCGCCGACATCGGAGCGGTCTACGAGTTCATGCACAAGTTCCGGCACAACCCGGAGAACCCCGGGCTCAACCTGAAGGCGCTCAACAGCGAATCCCGGCTGATGTCCGCCCGTGTCAACAAGGACTACCGGGCGCTGCTGCTGCACATCGCCGCGGGCGACTACCTGCTCGTCGCGGTCAAGCACCGCGGTGAGGTGTACGACGACCTCAGCCGGTACGCGTACCGCATCAACCGGATCACCGGGGGCATTGAGGTCGTCGACATGGCACCCGTCGGTGACAGCATCATCGGCCGGGTCGTGCCGCCGGATGTCGAACCGGAGCCCGCGCAGAAACCGATCTTCGACACCTACACCGACACCCAACTGTTGGAACTCGGCGTCTCCGAGCCGTTGCTGCCGCAGATCCGGGAGCTGACCACCGAGGCGCAACTCCTGGAACTGCTCGACCGGGCGCCGCAGCTCACCACCGACGTGCTGTTCGCGCTCTTCGACGGCACCCCCTACGACGATGTACTTCAGCAGGTCACCGAACCGGTCCGGGCCGACGAGCCGGTCGACCCCGACGACTTCGAAGCGGCTGTGGAGCGGCCGGCCACCCAGGTGACCTCCGATGACGAGGCCCTGCAGGCGATGCTGGGTGAGGCGTTCGAACGGTGGCAGATCTTCCTGCACCCGACGCAGCGGAAGCTGGTCGAGCGCCTCTACAGCGGCCCCGCACGGGTCGGCGGTGGCCCCGGAACCGGCAAGACCATCGTCGCCCTGCACCGGGTGGCGCACCTCGCGCGGCAACTGCCGCCCGGGGTGGACAAGCCGATCCTGCTCACCACCTTCAACCGAAACCTCGCCGCCGACCTGCGGACTCGTCTGATGGCTCTGGGCGGGCAGGAGTTGGTGTCACGCGTCGACATCGTCAACATCGACCGGTTGGCCAGCCGGGTGGTGACCGAAGCCAAGGCAGGTGGCAGCCGCCGCGTGGTGGACGACAATCGCGTCCTCGAACTGTGGGACGAGTTCCTCGTGGAGACCGGGGAGACCGGCTGGGAGGCGGAGTTCCTGGCCGCCGAGTGGACCCAGGTGATCCTGGGTCAGGTGCTCAACTCGCGGACGGACTACTTCAAGGCCCGCCGCCCCAACCGGGGCCGCAGTCTCACGCGGGCCGAGCGGGACCAGATCTGGCAGCTGACCGAGCGCTTCGTCACCTGGCTGGACAACCGTGGTGTCTGGACCTGGCGTCAGGTGGCACAACGGGCTGCCCGCCTGGAAATGGATCGTGCGGCCCAGAACATCAGCGTCGCCGGCGAGTCGTCCGGCGGGTTCTACCGGCCGCGCTACCGGCACGTCGTTGTCGACGAGGCGCAGGACCTCAGCGCCGCGCACTGGAAGATGCTGCGCGCCATGGTCGCGCCAGGTCCGGACGACATGTTCCTCACCGGCGACACCCACCAACGCATCTACGACAACCACGTCACGTTGGGCAGCCTCGGCGTCAACATCCGCGGCCGGTCGTCCCGGCTCACGCTGAGCTACCGCACCACCCGGCAGATCCTCTCCGACGCCCTGCAGATCATGACCGGGGAGGTGTACGACGACCTCGACGGCGGTGAGGAGAACCTGGCTGGCTACCGGTCGTTGCTGCGCGGCGGCCGGCCGGTCTTCCGCGGCGCCGCTACGTGGGCGCAGGAACGGGACCTGATCGTCGGGCAGCTGCGCGATTGGGGCAACCCGGCGGATGGCTCGGTTGCCATCTGCGTACCGACGAAGGATCTGGCGGCGGACGTCATCAGCCGGCTGGAGGCTAACGGCCTCGCGGTGGTGGAGATCGGTCCGGACGGCCCGAAGCGCCCCGACGGCGTGCACATCGGCACGATGCACCGGTTCAAGGGCCTCGAGTACCAACGCATGATCATTGCTGGGGTGAGTGACGGACTGGTGCCTCGGCAGATGATCAGCAGGTACCGGGACACCGACCCGAAGCGCTACCAGCGCGAACGCCAACGCGACCGGTCGCTGCTCTTCGTCGCCGCCACCCGTGCCCGGGACGAGCTCGCCGTGTTCTGGCACGGCACACCCAGCCCGTTCCTGACCGGGCGACTCGTACAACGACAGCTAGCCTGACGATCGGCACCCGCTCAGGCGGGGTCGATGTGCGATTCGTGGAGGTTGTGGGTGCAGGCGGGGGAACGTATCGCTGACCGGTACGAGTTGACGTATCCGGTCGGTCGCGGAGGTATGGGGCAGGTCTGGGCGGGCTTCGACGAGCGACTCGACCGGCCGGTGGCGATCAAGTTTCTCCGGCAGTTGGACGTGCCGGAGGAGGAGCGTGAGACGGCGGGCAAGCGGTTCAGGCGGGAGGCCAGAGCAACCGCCCGACTCGACCACCCCGGCGTGCCGGCTGTACACGACCTAGGTGTTCACGGTGAGGACCTTTACCTTGTCATGCAACTCGTGCCCGGGATCGTGCTCGCCGACCACATCGCCGAGCAGGAACGCCTGCCCGTGGGTGAGGCAGCTTCCGTTGCCGTGCAGGTCTGTTCGGTGCTCATGGCTGCTCACGCGGCCTCCCTCGTGCACCGTGACCTGAAGCCGCAGAACATCATGATCACGCCGTCTGGGGTGGTCAAAGTGCTCGACTTCGGTGTTGCGGCGCTACTCGGGCCGGCCGAGGCGTCACGCCTCACCGCTACCGGTCGAACGCTCGGCACCCCCGCCTACATCGCACCCGAGCAGGCCCAGGGAGGCCCGGTCGGGCCTGCTGCCGATCTCTACGCCTTGGGGTGCATCTTTTTCGAGATGCTCGGCGGAAACCCTCCCTATGAGGCGGCGAACGCCCCCGACCTGATGCGCCGTCACATCGATTCACCCATTCCGATCATCACTGAATATCGATCGGACGTTCCCGAGGATCTGGCGCACCTCATTTATTGTCTTCTGGCCAAGGATCCAGCCGAAAGGCCAGGGTCAGCTGGCGAGGTTCGTCAGCTCGTTGCGCCTTTTCTCGACGGCGACTCTCCAGTGCCAGCGGCAGCCCGAACGGACCATAGATCTGCCAGCGCCTCACCACTCATCGCTCCGTTCTCGGTGCCGCCGCAGCAATCCCAGCAGAACGTGGGGCAGTTGCGAGCGCAGGCAAGGGAACTTGCCGAGAACGAACGTTTCGTGCAGGCTGCCGAGGTGTTGGAGCGGGCCCTCCGCCTGGTACCGCACGGCAGGGGCGAGCTGCTTTCTACCGAGGTCATGGCGCTGAGAGTGGATCTCGCGAGCCTCTTGATGCTCGCAGGTGACTTCCGGCAGGCGCGTCACGCCTTCCAGTCTCTGGCCAGCGACCTTGCCCAGTCAGATGGGAAACAGGATCTCGCCGAGGAATGCCGACAGCAGGCAATCGCCTGCCAGTTTGAGTTGGGCGAGTCTATTGATGCCACCGGGGCGGTCTCGATCCGCTGATCGTTCAGCCTCCACCCCCCTGAGGCTGGCATCATCCGCTCCTGCGCAGGATCGATTGGATGTCCAGGGCAGCTCCACCATCTGTGACTCCATCACGCAACATACATACGCCGCCTTTGCAACTCCCATGGGTTCCAGGCAAGAAGTCAACGCACAGCGGCCGAATTGCTGCCTGGAACATTGCGCCTCCAATGCAGCCGTTGCAGGGTGATCACAGCACGGCGGCCGGCCGGTCCCCCCGAACGGCCGCCGTGCATCCCCGAACACCCCTCGCCCCTCCGCAGCAGGAAGGCAGGCAGACATGAACGCCAGCAACCAGCGACCGGAGCCGTCGAGTGGTGCGACGTATCGCTCCGGCGCGTACACAGGTCTGCTGCCGTGGCAGGTGCGTGAGCGCCGCTTCGCGCCCGTCGGGCTCGGGTGTCGCGGTCTGAACCCCGACGACGTGTACGCCTTCCTCGACCGGGTGGCCGGCGACATGGCCGCCGTCTACGCGGCTCTCGCGGAGAGCCGCCGCGAGACGGCCCGGATCAAGGCCGGCCTGCGCCGCTGGCAGACCGAGCAGGCCCATGCCCGCAACGAGCGGGGCCAGGCCCGATGAGCGAGCGGTACGTCATCCACCTGCCCGTCGTCGCGACCGACTTACCTGCGGCGCAACGCCTGGCCCGGGTCATCGGTCGCTGGATGCTGGTGCTGCCGATGACGGACCCGGGGGAGACCACCGTCTCCGCGGAGGATCAGCAGTTTCTGCGTCACCGGGTCTTCTGCGACCTGCGACTGCCCAGCGGGCGACGCTGCCTCCTGCGCGACGGCCACGACGGCGACTGCTCCCGCCGTCTGCGTCGCTGACACAACCGGACGATCCGGCATCTGAACTGCCCGTTGCGCCGAGTGCGGTGATGATCATCAGGTCACTAACGTGCGCGGCACGGGAGGTGGCGGTGATGGCCGTTCGACGTTGGGACGCCAGGTTCGAGGAGGAGCACCTTGTCCTCCGGCGGTGGCGTTTGTTGCCGTGGCCGAAGGCTTTCGTCAGGCGGATACCGCTGTCCTCGATCCTCGATATCGGGTCATTCAGCGCAACTGACCAGGCGAAGCGGCACGCCCAACTCTCCGTTCAGGACCCGTCGGGACCGGACCTGAGCGAGGTCATTCCGATCGGTTTCACCCGGGAGCAGTGGACGTTCGTCGGCTGGTTCATGGAGGAATGGCGAGCGGCGAAACGACGAGCCGCCCCGGCCGGACGGCCGCGACTCCCTCCGAGGGCACCGGCGGACCAGGTGGCCCTGTCCAGCCCGGCGGCGGACGTTGCGGCCCTGTCCCGCCCGGCGGCCGACGTTGCGGCTCTGGCGCAGCGACGAGCGCAGCTGGCGGCTGCCCTACGCGCCCACCTCGCGTCCAGGCAGGCCTCGACCACGCCGAGCACCAACCTGCGCACCACGCCGAACACCCACCTGCGCACCACGGCAAGCGCTACGCTGAGCGCCCGGTCGACAACACCGGTGATGCGACCCGGCGATGGCCGGAGGCCGGTGTGGTTGTGGCTGGAGAATGGGGAGATCCACGGATCCCTCGTCCCGGCCGGCGACGCCTCGCCACGCAATCTGACCCCGGCTGACGTCGCCCATCTCCTGCTCGCTGACCCGTCCCGCGCGATGCCGGCGATTCGTGCGCTCACCGGCATCGCCGACCGCCAGCGCGCTGTGACCCACCTGCGGAGCTGGCAGCGGCCGGACCGGGCCGTCGTCAAGCTGGCCGCCTCCGACCTCGCCGGGCGACGGGTCACGGAGGCTCAACAGAAGCCGGGCCGGAGCAACCCGGACGGCACCGTGCGGACTGTGTCCGGTGGCCTTCCGAGTCTGAACAAGCGCCGACGTTGACCAGTCACGGAGACGCCGGCTCGCGCCGGGCGACGCCGGCGTCTCCGTGACTCCTCAAGCGGCGGGTGAGCCCAGGTCGACGCCGTCGAGCAGGTTGATGAGCGCGTCGTCGCGGGTCACCTCGTAGCCGCGTGCGCGCAGTTCGGCGACCAGTTCGCCCTCGCTGGCGACCGCGATCTCCAGGTAGTCGCCGTCGTGCACGGTGACCTGGCGCTTGCCGTACCGGTCCTGCAGGTCCTGCGGCAGCACGGTGAACGCCCGCTTGGTGACCATGGGCGGCCAGGTTCCGTCCTCGACCGCACCTACCGTGGTGATGTCGAAGGGCTTGTCGTCGGCGTACCCGTCCTCCGGCTCGTGGTATTCCGGGCCTGCGGGGTTCGACAGGTGGGTCATCTGAACATGCCGGGCCTCGCCCCACGTTTGCGCGGCGACGAGCGCCCGGATCTCCGCGGCCGCCGCGGTCGCGGTGGCGGCGTCGGCGAAGGCGAGGCAGTTGTGTGCCGTGGCGTGGCCGTAGACCAGGGGCTGGTGTTGCGTTGTCATGGCGCACATCCTGCCTCAGACGTACGCCTTCCAAGATCGTCTTACCGGCGCGGTCCGTTCCGCCGGTCGGTTGACCGCTAGGCTGGCCATCCCTGGTCTCGTCACCTGGAGAAACGCCCATGTCCGACAGCGTCTTCGCGCAGTTCACCGCCGACGACGACCAGCTCGAAGTCGGGCTGCTCGTGCAGCCGGCGATCAACGCCGCCCTGGTGCACAACCGGGTGCCGCTGGTGCGTCACCTCACCCTGGTCAACCGGGGTCCGGTGCCGGTGACCGACGTGACGTTGACGTTGGAGCTGCGCGGCCCGGACGGCGCGCTGGCCGAGCCGTGGACGCGTACCCTCACCGCGCCGTTGCGGTCCGGAGCGAGCACCAGCTGGGACGACTTCCGCGACTTCACGCCCGACCGCAAGCTGCTGTACCGCACCGACGAGGCGTTCCCTGTCGACTACCACCTCACCGTCGAGACAACCGATAACACTCTGGCGCTGGTCGCGCCATCACGAGTGTTGGCGCACAACGAGTGGTTCAACAGCCCTGCCCTGTACGACAGCCTGGCGGCCTTCGTGCAGCCGAACACCCGGGCGGTGGAGGCGGTGCTGCGGGCCGCCGCCCAGCTCCTGCTGGCGCAGACGGGCTCCGGCTCGTTGCAGGGCTACCAGGAGGGTTCGGAGCGGGCGGCGTTGATCGCCGGTGCCGTGTACGAGGCGTTGCGCCAGTTGGAGATCACCTACCAGACGCTGCCGGCGTCGTTCGAGAACACCGGCCAGAAGGTACGCACGACGGCCGCCGTCCTGGACGGACGACTGGGCAACTGCCTCGACCTGTCCGTCGCGTACGCCGCGTGCCTGGAGGCGGCGGGCCTGCACCCGCTCATCTTCGTCAGCGCGGGGCACGCCTTCGGTGGTTTCCTGCTGGAGGAGGAGCGGCTCGGCTCGGCGGCGGTGACCGAGACCAACCTGCTGATCTCGATGGTGGACTCCGGGCGGGCCGTGCCGGTGGAGCTGACCCGGATCGGGCCGGGCGCGCAGTCGGCGACGTTCACCGAGGCGGTACGGGTCGGGCTCGGCCACTTCCGCGGGGAGAGCCACCGCTTGCAGGGCGTCGTCGACGTCCATCTCGCCCACCGCTCCGGGATCAAGCCGTTGCCCTCAACCGACGAGCTGGCCGTGCCGGTCGTCGCCGAGACGACCACCGAGATCAACGCGGCGTCCCTCGACCTTCCGCCGGGCGTGGCCGCCGCGAAGGTCCGTCAGCTCGCCGACGACGGCGACGAGGTGGCGCAGCAATCCGACGGGTCACCGGCGCGGATCCAGCAGTGGAAGAAGTCGTTGCTCGACCTGAGCCTGCGTAACCCGCTGCTCAACCTGCCCAAGCGGGGCCGTGGCCTGGACCTGCACGTGCCGGCGGGGGCGTTGGCGCTGCTCGACGACCTGATCCACGACGGCAAACAGGTGCAGGTCATCCCGCAGGACGACATCAGCCAGGTCCACGAGCTGGCCGGTACGCGCCGGGCGCAGGACCTCGACGCGGAGATCCTGACCCGGGAGCTGCGTACCGACCGCCGGGTCTACGGCGCGGTCACCGAAGCCCGGTACAAGACCGCGATGCGGGCGCTGCAACGCGAGGCGCGCACGATGGAGCAGGAGACCGGCAGCAATTACCTCTACCTGACCATCGGCACCCTGGTGCACACCAAGGCGACCGGGGGAGAGGCGTACGCGCCGCTGTTCCTTCTGCCGGTGCGCATCGAGGGCGGCACTGGCCGTCGCCCGTACGCGATGGTCATCGACGGTACGGAGGCCGCCAGCCCGAACTACTGCCTGGTCGAGTGGTTGCGGGTCAAGCACGGCGTGCGGATCCCGGAGCTGGAACGGCCGGTCCTCGACGAGCACGGCATCGACATCGCCAAGACCCTCGCCGCGATCAACGCCGGGTTGCTCGACAACCGGCTCAACTACCGCATCGACGAGACCGCCAGCCTCCGCCTGGTGCAGTTCTCCACCTTCCAGATGTGGCGGGACCTCACCGACCACTGGCCCCGGTTCATGGAGAACCCGGTCGTCCGGCACCTGGTGGAGTCGTCCGGGGCCACCTTCGACGACCCGGCCCGCCCCGACGACGCCGACATTCTGGTCGACGAGGCGGACCTGCACCTGCCGATCCCCGCCGACGGGTCGCAGATGCAGGCCATTGTGCGTGCCGAGCGGGGCCACTCGTTCGTCCTCGAAGGCCCGCCCGGCACCGGCAAGTCCCAGACCATCACCAACATGATCGCCCGGGCGGTCGGCACCGGCCGGTCGGTGCTCTTCGTCGCCGAGAAGCAGGCCGCCCTGGAGGTGGTGAAGCGCCGCCTCAAGCAGGTCGGCCTCGGGCCGTTCGCGCTTGACCTGCACGGGCGCAAGCAGTCCCTCAACGCGATCCGCCAACAGTTGCGTGACGCCCTCGACCAGTACGACCAGGGTGGCGACGGCACCTGGACGGCGGTCGAGACGGCCTACCGGACGCGGCTCGCCCCGCTTGCCGAGTACCCGGCGCAGGTGCACACCACCAACCCCGTCGGGATGTCGCTCTGGTCGGCCTACGAGCAGACCCTGGCGTACGGAGACGGCCCGGTCGCCCCGATCCCGGTGGCCTATCTGCACGCACCGGCCGAGGCACGCGCGCAGGTCGAGACGACACTGCGGGAGTTCCCGGCGGCGGCCCGCTCGGCCCGACTCCGGGCCGCGCACCCGTGGGCGCTCAGCGGCTGCCGCACCCTGGACGGGTTGCACGGCGCGGCGGTCACCGAGATCGCCGGTGAGCTGGAACGGCTCCGCGCCGACCTGGCCGGGCACCCGCGTCTTGTCGAGTTGCTGCGGACACTGCCCGCCCCGGAGTCCGTGGGCGAGTTGCAGGCGGGTGCCTGGCTCGCCGTACGCGGAATGCTGCCGGACCGGGCGACCACAGTGCACGCCAGCGATCGACGGTGGGACGAGGCGATGGCCCGGTTCCAGGCGGACCTGGCCGCCTTCCGGCAGGGTTTCGCCGGTGAGCTGGCGACCTTCCGGCCGGACCTGTTCGCCCGACCGGAGCTGACCGTCTGGCACGGCGAGGCCCAGGAGGCGGCGAAACGCCTGTTCGGCAAGCGCAAGCGCCGTCAGGCCATCGCGGACCGGTTGGCAGTGCACGCGGTCGCCGGCGCGACGCTCGACGTGGACCAGGTGGAGGTGCTCACCGGTCGGCTGGTCGCCGCCCAGGCGCAGGCCGCCGCGCTGCACCACCATCTGCTGGGGCTCGGTGGGTTGCTGCTGGCGCAGTGGCTGCCCACGGACCCGACCGCGCAGGAGCGGCTGGCCGAGGCCATCGAGGCGACCCGGGTCGGGCGGACGCTGTTGAGCCAGCACCCGCAGGCCTGGGAGCTGTTCCAGAGCGGGTGCACCGACGTCGACGCGGCGCTGCTCGACCGGTTCGCCTCGCGGTGGCGGGCCTGGCGTGGGGTGTTGCGCTCCGGCGAGCCGGAGCTGACCCGGTGGGCCGCCGGTTCGCACTGGATGGACGCCTGGCAGCGCGACGGCGCGACCTGGCGTGACGAGCTGCGGAGCGAGGAGTTGTTCCCGCTGCGCCGATGGGCGACCGTCCTCACCCACGCCGACGTGCTCGCCTCGGCCGGTCTCACCGACTACCGGGACCAGCTGCTGTGCGCCGAGGTGCCCGCGCAGGTCGCCGAGGAGGTCTACCGGCGGGGAGTCGCGACGGCGTCGCTCGCCGAGCGGCTACGCGCCGGTGGCCTGCAGTACTTCGACCCGGAGCTGCACGACGACGAGATCAGCCAGTTCGAGGCCGCCGCCGGTGAGCTGCGGTCCGCGCTACCGACCCAGCTGCCGTCGGTGCTGGTCCGTCGCCGCCCGTTCAGCCCGACCGACCGGCGGGGGCGCTTCGCCGACTTCGCGGCGGAGCTGCGCCGCAAGCGGGGCGGGCGGTCCTTCCGGGAGCTGTTCGAGCAGTACCCGGACGCGGTGCTGGCGTTGACCCCGTGCGTGCTGGTCAGCCCCGCGTCGGCGGCGAACTTCCTGGCACCGGGCAGCCAACGCTTCGACCTGGTCATCTTCGACGAGGCGTCGCAGATCCGGGTGGCGGAGGCGATCGGCGCGATGGGTCGGGGCAGCGCCGTGGTGGTGGTCGGCGACTCCCGGCAGATGCCGCCGAGCAGCATCATGCAGGCCAACCACACGGTGGACGAGGTCGACGACGGCAACGGCCCGGTGCCGGAGGACCTGGAGAGCATCCTCAGCGAGGCCGTCGAGTCGGGGTTGCCGCAACGGTGGCTCTCCTGGCACTACCGCAGTCACGACGAGTCACTCATCGCCTTCTCCAACCGCTACTACTACGACAACAAGCTCTCCAGCCTCCCGTCGCCCGGTGCCGCCAGCTCGGCGGGCGTCAGCTGGCGGCGGGTCGACGGCCAGTACGACAGGGGCGGCTCCCGCACCAACGAGGTCGAGGCGCGGGCGATCCTGGCCGAGATCACCCGGCGGCTGCACGAGCCGGCGACCGCCAACCACTCCATCGGCGTGGTCACCTTCAACATCCAGCAGCGGGACCTGATCCTCAACCTGCTGGAGGAGAGCACCGACCCGATCATCCGGGAGCAGCTCTCCGGCGCGGTCGCGGAGCCGATCTTCGTGAAGAACCTGGAGAACGTGCAGGGCGACGAGCGGGACGTCGTCCTGTTCTCGCTGGCCTTCTCCACCAACCCGGAGACCGGTCAACTCCCACTGAACTTCGGCCCGCTCAGCCAGGCCGGCGGCGAGCGGCGACTCAACGTCGCCATCACCCGAGCCCGCCGACAGGTCGTCCTCTACTCGTCGTTCGACCCGTCCGACATCGACCTCGCCCGTACCTCCGCGCTGGGCACCCAGCACCTGCGGGCGTACTGCGAGCTGGCCGCCGCCGGCACCGAGCGCCTGGGCGACCTGGCGACCGACCGCACCGAGCGGCGCAGCCGGATCCGCACGGAGGTGGCAACGGCGCTACGCGAGCGCGGTCACGAGGTGCGCACCTCGCACGGTCTCTCCGACTTCACAGTGGACATCGCGGTCCGCAGCCCGGGTTCAACCCGGTGGCAGGTGGCCGTCATGCTCGACGGCCCGGACTGGAGCGCCCGCCCCACTGTGGCCGACCGGGACTCGGCACCGGCGCTGCTCCGCTCGATCATGGGTTGGCCGGAGGTCGTGCGGTTCTGGCTGCCGGCGTGGATCCACGACCGGTCGGCGTTGCTGGACCGGGTCGACGAGGCGGTCACCCGGGCCGACGCCGCCACGACCGCCGAACCGGAGCCCGACCCGTTGGCCGGGGCCGTCGCGCTGCCGCAGCCGCGTTCCGTGACGGATGCCGAGCCGGCAGGTCCACCGCCGGCCGCCGAGCTGCCGCAGCCGCGCCCCGCGCTGGACGAGGATCCGCTCCTGGGCGGCGCGGCGCCGCCGGTCACCGCACTCGCCGCCGCGACGATCGCCTCGCCGGCCACGGCTGGGGACACCATCACCGTGCGCCCGTTCGTCGCGTACGTGCCGACGTCGCTCGGCGACCAGGCCGAGGTCGACCTGCTGAGCACCGACCGGCGGGTACGGGAGCTGATGCGCAACGCGCTGCACGAGATCATCGAAGCGGAGGGGCCGATCGAGCAGCACCGGCTCGCCCGCCTCGCCCTGGCCCGGTTCGGGTTCCTGCGCACCCGGGAGGACCGGCGCGTCGCCGTGCTCTCCCTGGTCGACCCCGGCCGCCTGCACCCGCACCCGAACGTGAGCCGATACGCGTGGCCAGCTGACGCAGACCCGCAGACGTACCGCGCGTACCGGGTCACCCAGGCGAGCAACGACCGCGCGTTCGAGGAGGTGCCGCCCGAGGAGGTGGCCAACGCGCTGGTGCACGTACTCCAGGGCGTGCCGAGCCTGGACGAGGACCGGTTGCTGCGCGCCGGCCTGGAGCGGCTCGGTTACCGCCGCCGGACCGAAAAGATCGACAAGCTGCTCCGGTACGGGCTGCACGTCGCCGTGACAAGCGGTCGCCTGCGCGTCGACCAGGACGGCCGCCTCACCCGCGGTTGACGACAGCAGACCTCGTATCGGAAACCGGACCGGGGCTCAGCTTGCGAACAGCATCCTCATCGGGAACTCGCCGCTGGATCGCCAAGCCCTCACGACTTTTGCCGTGATCGCACCGGCGGCCGCATTGAATTCACCATCCTCGACGTGGGCGTCGAGGGTGCACGGGTCGATGACCAGGATCCGGTCGAACGTGTCATCCAACCCGAACTCGTACCGAACCTCGCCCGCGACTGCCTCGACACGCCGCGCAGTCACCATCATCCCCATGTCACCGGCCTCCAAGGTTCGGTGGTCGACAGTGTCCACCCGACCCGGCGAGACCACCGTCTCCAGACGAGACGACAAGCGCCTCTTCCGCGGATCTGCCGCATCTCGCGAGAAGCTACCCGACTCGGTGAATTATTTGGTCGGCCCGGAGCGTGACCAGGGCGACGGTGCGGCCATCGGTGTCGGTGAACTCCACTTCGTAGAGAGGCGGGGACCCGTCAAAGACATCGACGACAGCTCCCACCGCTCCGGCCGGCAAATCTCCCGGCATGGCCTCTCGGAGCTGAACCACGTCGTACAGCTCCAGCACGTCATCCTCCTCAGGGGGAACGAGATGGTCACTATCCGAGGTGCAGGTGCCTCATTGTTCCTGCCCACGGGCGAACGCCAAGGCCCCTGCGCCAGGTGTGGCCCCGGGTCGCCTCGTCGATCATGGAGTTGTGGTGGGTGACAAAGCGCTTTCGCGGTGCCAAAGCGGGCACCACAACTCCATGATCGGCCGAGGCGGGGCGCGATCTTGGGACGGATACCTGCGCCGTGCGGTCGTGGTCTGGTCACCGAGGAGGATGAGTAATCCGGACCACGCGACGATCCGGTAAACGAAGATTGTCCCCGTGACGAGCGACAGCCCGCTTCGGGGATGGACCAGCCGGACCGCCTGGGAGGGGCGGTTCAACGCTCCGCTGCGCGCGTTCCTGCGCACCGAGACCGGCGGTGCGCGGGTGGTGCTTGTCGCCGCCGTGGTGGCGCTCGGCTGGGCCAACCTGCACCTGTCGTCGTACGAGTCGGTGTGGAGCACGTCGTTCTCGGTCCGGCTCGGCGACTGGGCCCTGTCACACGACCTGCGTACCTGGGTGAACAGCGGCCTCATGACCTTCTTCTTCCTGGTGGCCGGGTTGGAGTTGCGCCGGGAGTTCGACATCGGCGAGCTGCGGGAGCGGCGTCGGCTGGCGTTGCCGATGATCGCCGGGTTCGGCGGCATGCTCCTGCCGATCGCGGTCTATCTCGTGATCAACGCCGGGCGCCCCACCGCGGCGGGCTGGGGTGCGGTGATGGCCACTGACACGGCGCTCGCGCTCGGTGCGCTCGCCGTCTTCGGGCCGCGCTTCTCGGATCGGCTGCGGGGTTTCCTGCTTACCGTTGCCGTCGTCGACGACGTTGTCGCGATCGCGGTGCTGGCCATCGCGTACCCGCATCACCCCTCGCTGTCGGCGTTGCTCGTCGCGGTGGTGATCTTCGGTGTGGTGCTGCTGGTCCGGGCCGTGGGGGTGCGGTTCGGGCCGGTCTACGCGCTGTTGGGGGTGGCCGCCTGGGTGGCGGTCTCGGAGTCCGGTGTCGACCCGGTCGTGGTGGGTCTGGTGATGGGACTGCTCAGCTACGCCTACGCTCCCGGTCGCGGTGACCTGCAACGGGCGAGCGACCAGTTCCGCCTCTTCCGGGAGCAGCCCACCCCGCAACTCGCCCGGATGGCGCAGGCCGGGCTCATCGCGGCGCTGTCACCGAACGAGCGGCTCGAGAGCATCTACCACCCGTGGGCGAGCTACCTCGTCGTGCCGCTGTTCGCGCTGGCCAACGCGGGGATCGCGATCGACGGCGACCTGCTGGCCCGGGCCGTGGTCTCGCCGGTGACCCTCGGCGTCGTGGTCGCGTACCTCGTCGGTAAGCCGGCCGGGATCGTGGGCGCCTCGTGGTTGGTGGCCCGGGCGACAGGCAACCGGTTCCGGCCACCCGTCGGCTGGTTCGCCGTCCTGGGGGTGGGCACGGTCTCCGGCATCGGGTTCACCGTCGCGTTGCTCATCGCCACCCACGCCCTGAGCGGGCCGGCGCTCGACGAGGCGAAGCTCGGCATCCTCGTCGCGACGGTTGGTGCGTCCCTCGTCACCTGGCTGGTGTTCCGCGCGGTCGGGCGGCTGTCGCCGGCACGTCGTTCGCGGGCGTTGCTGGGCGTCACCGAGGGGATCGTCGACCTGATACGGCCTGTCGACCCGGAACGCGACCACATGCGCGGGCCGGTCGACGCGCCGGTGACGGTGGTGGAGTACGGCGACTTCGAGTGCCCGTACTGCGGGCAGGCCGAGCCGGTGGTCCGGGAGCTGCTCGCCGACTTCGCCAACATCAGGTACGTCTGGCGGCACCTGCCGCTCACCGACGTCCACCCGCACGCCCAGCTCGCCGCCGAGGCCGCGGAGGCGGCGGGGGAGCAGGGCGCATTCTGGGAGATGCACGATCTGCTCCTCGCGCACCAGGACGCCCTGAACCCTCCCGAGGTGCTCGGATACGCCGAACAGCTCGGCCTGGACCCCGACCGGTTCCGGGAGCACATGGCGGGCCGGATGGGCGTCGACCGGGTCGCCGAGGACGTCGACTCCGCCGACCTCAGCGGTGTCACCGGCACCCCCACCTTCTTCATCAATGGCCGTCGCCACCACGGCGCGTACGACCTGACGGCGCTCTCGGCGGCGGTGCGAGGGGCGTTCGCCAGCGCGAAGCTCCGCCCCGAGTACCACCCCCGGCCTCCCGGACGGCGTGCGGACGGGCCGGCGAGCTGACCGTAGCGACGGCGTGCCCCGCCGACCACCCGGAGGTCTTGCGTTCGCACAGTGGATCCGAGTGAGGTGGGCTCATGACCTTCACCACCCGGCCCACCCTGCGGGGCACCTTCGGCATGGTCTCCTCGACGCACTGGCTCGCCAGCCAGTCGGCGATGGGCATCCTGGAACGCGGCGGCAACGCCTTCGACGCGGCGGTCGCCGCCGGGTTCGTGCTGCACGTTGTCGAACCGCACCTCAACGGGCCGGGCGGCGAGGTGCCGGCCATCGTGGCCACCGCCCGGGACCCCAGGCCGATGGTGCTGTGCGGGCAGGGCCCGGCGCCGGCCGGTGCCACCATCGCGCACTTCCGGTCCCTCGGGATGGACCTCGTCCCGGGCGCCGGGCCGCTCGCGGCAGCCGTACCCGGCGCCGTCGACGCCTGGCTCCTGCTGCTGCGGGAGCACGGCACGCGCACCCTCGCCGAGGTGCTGGAGCCGGCCATCGGCTACGCCGCCGCCGGACATCCGCTGGTGGGTCGGGTCGGTGCCACGGTGGCGGCCGTCCGGTCACTGTTCGAGGAGCACTGGCCCACCTCCGCCGCGCTCTGGCTGCGAGGCGGCCGGCCACCGGCCGAGGGGGAACTGGTCACCAACCCGGCGTACGCGGACACCCTGCGCCGGCTGGTGGCGGCGGGACAGGCTGCCGGCGCGGACCGGGAGGCGCAGATCGAGGCCGCGCGCCGGGCCTGGAGCACGGGTTTCGTCGCCGAGGCGATCGACAGGTTCAGCCGTCGGCCGTTCCAGGACTCCAGTGGACGCCCGCACGCCGGGCTGGTCACCGGCGACGACCTGGCCGCGTACTCGGCGACCTGGGAGGCACCGGTCACCCTCGACTGGCACGGCTACTCGGTGGCGAAGACCGGGTTCTGGGGCCAGGGTCCGGTGTTGCTGCAGACGCTCGCCACCCTGGACGCGCTCGACGATCCGGGCGCGTTCGACACGGCGACCGCGGCGGGTGTGCACGCCCAGGTCGAGGCGCTCAAGCTCGCCTTCGCCGACCGGGAGGCCTGGTACGGCGACGGCGTCGACGTGCCCGGCACGGCGCTGCTCTCCCGGCGGTACGCGGGCGAGCGGGCGGCCCTGATCGGTGCGCACGCGTCGACGCAGCTGCGGCCGGGGCACCCCGACGGGGCCCGGCCCCGCCTGCCGGCCCACGTCCGACCCGATGCCGCGCGGCCGGCACCCGCGACGGATCCCACGACGGGGGAGCCGACCGTACGGGCCGACGGGGTGACCCGTGGCGACACCTGCCACATCGACGTGGTCGACAGCTGGGGCAACATGATCTCCGCGACGCCCAGTGGTGGCTGGTTGCAGAGTTCGCCGACGATTCCGGAACTCGGCTTCCCGCTGGGCAGCCGGTTGCAGATGTGCTGGTTGGAGGAGGGGCTCGCGTCCTCGTTGGCGCCGGGCCGACGACCGCGTACGACGTTGAGCCCGACGATGGTGCACCGCGACGGCGAGCCGGTGCTGGCCTGCGGCACGCCCGGCGGTGACCAGCAGGACCAGTGGCAGGTGCCGTTCCTGCTGCGGCACCTCGTCGCCGGCCAGTCCCTTCAGGAGGCCATCGACGCGCCGGCGTGGCACACGCTCAGCCTGCCGGAGTCGTTCTATCCGCGCGGGATGGAGCCCGGTGTCCTGGTGGTCGAGGACCGGCTCGACGCGGGTGTGCGGGCAGCCCTGCGCGCGTACGGGCACGAGGTGCGGGTCACCGACGGGTGGAGCCTGGGTCGGCTCTGCGCGGTGGCCCGCGATCCGGCGACGGGTGTGCTGTCCGCCGCCGCGAACCCCCGGGGGATGCAGGGCTACGCGTGCGGCCGTTAGGCCGGGCCGTCAGACGCCACGGGCGAACAGGGCCAGGCGGACCCGGTTGGGACTGCCCGTCTTGGTCATCAGGCTGGTGATGTGGGTCTTGACCGTGGTGACACCGATGTGCAGCCGGTCGGCGATCTCGGTGTTGGACAGCCCTTCGGCGACCAGCTCCAGCACGTCGCGTTCGCGGGCGGTCAGACCCGACACCGGCCGGGGTGTCTCGGGCCGGGCCAGCACCGCGCGCTGCACCAGACGCTGCAGCACCTCCGGGCTGAACGGGCTGTCACCGGAGGCGGCCCGGCGGATGCCGTCGAGCAGTTCGGTCGGGGGCGCGTCCTTGAGCAGGAACCCGCAGGCCCCGGCGGTCAGGGCGGGGTAGAGGTGGTCGTCGTCGCCGAACGTGGTCAGCACCAGGATGCGGGTGCGGGGGTGCTCGGCGAGGATCCGGGTGGTCGCGGTGATTCCGTCGACACCGGGCATCCGTAGGTCCATGACGACGACGTCGGGCCGGAGCCTCCCGGCCAGCGGGATTGCCTCGCGGCCGTTGTCCGCCTCACCGACGACGTCGATGTCGGGTTGGGCGTCGCAGAGCATGCGCAGCCCGGCGCGGATCAGGTGCTGGTCGTCGACCAGCAGCACCCGGATCACGCCGGCTCCGGCGTGCGGGACGCGGCCGGAGCCGTACGCTCGCGGGGCACCGCCCCGGTCGCCCCGGCCGGGAGGACGGTACGTACCCGCCACCCGGTGTCGGTCGGGCCCGCCTCCAGCCGCCCGCCGAGGACCTCGACGCGTTCGCGCATTCCGGTGATGCCGTGCCCGCCGCCGGCCGGCACACCTGCCGGCACCCCGCCCCGCCCGGTGTCGGCGACCTCCCAGTGCACAGCGCCATCGCGAACGGCGACGACGAGTCGCGCCACCGCTGACGTCCCTGCGTGTTTGGCCACGTTTGTCAACGCCTCCTGGGTGAGCCGCAGCACCGCCATGCCGCGGACCGCGTCGAGCGAACCGATCGCCGGGTCGAGATCGGCCTCCACTGTGATGCCCGCCTGTCGGGCCCGGTCGATGGAGGCGCCGATCGCCGCCGGCAGCGCGGCGGGCTCGATGGCGGTAAGCGCCGCGTCGCCGCGTACCCCGTCGGGGTTGCGCAGCACCGCGACCAGCCGGCGCAACTCCGCCAGGGCCGCGGTGCCGGTGCCGTGCACGTCGTCGAACACCTCGCCGACCCGGGGGTCCGGGTCGGTGAGCACGTGCCGGGCCACGCCGACCCGCAGCACCATCGACGCCACGTGGTGCGCGACCACATCGTGCAGCTCGCGGGCGATGGCACTGCGTTCGTCGGCGCGGGCCGCGCGGCTCTCCGACTCGTGCTGGCGTTGCTCGGCCAGGGCCCGCTCCAGCGCCTGCCGACCCAGTTCCCGGTTGGCGCGGATGACGAGGCCGAGCAGCACCGGCACGCCGACCTCCACGGCGAGCCCGACGACCCCGGAGGCGAATCGGCGTGGCGGGTCGCCGATCGAGTCGGTCAGGTCGACGACCACCAGCAGCGCCGCGGCCAGCCAGATGGCCCGGGGGCCGCGCGCCCGCATGGTCATCTCGAACAACGCCCAACTGGCGCCGACCTGGTTGATAGTGAAGTCGTCGATCAGGCTGATGGCGACGGCCAGCAGGGCGGACTGCACCACCATGTTGACGACCGGTCGGCGGTGCGCCGCCAGCGCCACCGCGAACGCCGGCACCGCGAGGATCCACTGTGTCGTCGTGGGTGTGCTGGTGGAGTGTGGGACGACGAGCAGGTAGCACAGCCCGGTCAGGTCGAGCAGCACCATCCGCACGAGTGTGTCCCGCAGGTCGAACAGTCGCCCCAGCCAGCTCACGACGGTCAGCCTAGGCGCTGCGGGCCGGTTGCGGCGGTCGGCGGCCGCCGCCACCGGGTCCGGACCGCGAGGTACGCGGCCAGGCCGAGCGGTCCGAGCAGGATGGTCAGCAGCAGCACCGGAGCCATCACCAGCGCCGGTACCCCCCGTTGCCTGCTGTCCAACCACGCCCAGCGCCCGACGAACAGGTCGAACGCGATCATGTGCGCCCAGCCCGCCGCCGCCCCGGCGGAGGTGCCGAGCAGGTCACGCACCCCGGCCAGGGTCGGCGACGTCACGGCCGGCAGCACGTCGCCGAACGCCGGGAGCACCAGCAGCGCGTAGATCACCACGACCGGCAGCACGATCAGCGGCGAGGCGATGATCCGGGCGGTCCACGACCAGCGCGGCAGCAGGATCATCAGCGCCCAGAACGGCGCGGCCACCGCGAAGGTCAGGGAGAACAGCGTAGTGGTCATGCCGCCAACGCCAGCTCCGTGCGGCGTCGCCGGGCCAGCACCAGCCCGCTGGCGGTCGCGGTCGCCACCAGCAGGGCCGCGACCGCGACGAGCGTGCCGGCGTCCGGGCGCAGCAACGGCTGTCCGCGCAGCGCCTGCCAGGTCAACAGCATCGTGAGTACGCCGTACGCGCTGCCCGCGACGACAAGCAGCCGGACCCGGGTGCGCTGGTCCAGCCGGGTCGCGAACCGGCTCAGCAGGATCGCCAGGATCGGTAGCGCCTGGAGGGCGTGCAGCCCCACGAAGTGCCCGATCCGCAGGTCACCGCCCGTGGTGCTCCAGCCCACCACGGGCAGCCCCGGCCCGCCGTCGGTGACGCCCACGCTGTGCGCTCCGGAGACCCCGTCGATCCCCGGTTCCTGCATGGGCAGCACCATCGGCACCGCCGCGAGCATTCCCAGCAGCGACAGGCCGAGCCCCCACCCGACGGCCGTCGAAGCGGCCCGGTCCGGGATCCGCCGGATCAGCACCACGATGCCGATGACGAGGTGCGCGACGAAGAGCACCATGATCGCTGCGCCCATCACCGTGAACAGCGCGCTGTTCAGCGCGGAGGTGCCGTTGAAGTGGCTGGTCTGCCCGCGTACCACCTGACCGACGATCACCATCATCTCGATCACCGACATCGCGACGATGACAGTGACGGCCCACTCGGCGGCCCTGCTGCGGCGCGGCAGCAGCGAGAGCATCCAGGCGAGGGTCGCGCCGTAGAGCACGAAGGACACGCTGAACTTGAACGGCTTGAGCCAGATGGGCGCCCCGGTGAGGACGCGCGAGTCGACGAGGATGCCGACCGCGGCGACGACGGCGAGGACCGCCATCGCGCAGACGAAGACCATCAGGGGGCGATTCCAGTGCGTCGCCCGGCGCAGCAGGGTTGTCATGCCTGTAGATGTTCGTGGCCGCGCCCGCCGGTCGCGTCCGACCCCGAGCCTCGGTTGCGGCCGGTGGTCGGAGCCGGCCTCCTCCCTGGGTAGGAGAGGAAACCGTCGATTCCGTTCGGCGGTGCTGGCACAATGGCCGGCCTGCCGACCGGACGGGGAGCGTTCATGGCGATCGATGCACGCCGGGTTCAGCCGAACGAGACGACGGTGCCGCTGCTGCCCTGCCCGGCCCCGCAGGAGACCCTGGCGTTCTGGCGGGCGCTCGGCTTCGAGGTGACCTACGAGCAGCTCAAGCCGTATGTCTACCTGGTCGTCACCTGGAGTGGGTTCCAGCTGCACTACGGGCCGACGCCGAAGGACCTGGTCCCGGCGCGGGAGGCGTCCGGTGGCTGTCTGGTGATGGTCGACGCGGTCGCGGCGTACCACGCCGCGTTCGCCGAGGCGATGCGCCGCAGCTACGGCAAGGTGCTGGTCAAGGGCCTGCCCCGGATGACCCGCTACCGCGCCGGGGCGTCCCGGTTCAGCGTCGTCGACCCGTCGGGCAACACCGTCATCTTCATTCAGCGCGACGAGCCGATGGAGGTCGAGTACGGCGGGTCGAAGGAGCTTGACGGGCTGGCGCGGGTGCTCGACAACGCCCGGATCCTGCGCGAGTTCAAGATGGACGACCGGGCGGCGTACCGGGCGCTCGACTCGGGAATGCGCCGCCGCGCCGAGGACGCTCCGGTCGTCGAGCAGGCGATGGCGTTGGCCGCCCTTATCGAGTTGTCGATCGCGCTCGACAAGACCGACCGGGTGCCCGAGTGGGGTGCCCAACTCCAGGCGCTGCCCCTGCCGCCGGCGCAGCGGACGCGGGTGGCCGGCTATGTCGCCGACCCGGCCCTGCTCGAACCGTGGTGGCCCGACCCGCGCTGACCGCGGACCTCCTCGCGCCCCGCCCCGGGGTTCGCGAAGCGGCGGCGATGTCGTCGCCATCCGAACCCGTCAGGGCCGCAGTCTGCTGTCGTTGTCGAGCACAGCTCTTGCCAGCCGCTCGGGGAACATGCGGCGCACGCTCGCGGAGTATGCGCTTCCGTCGCCGGGCTGCGTGACGCGTACGCCGTCCACTCGCACCGGCACGGAGATGCTCCAGACGCCCGCGGGCCCCGGGGCCGCGTCGCAGTGTGCCCAGGCGAACGAGGAGGAGTTGTCGCGCCCGAGCAGTCGGACCCGGCAGGTGCCTGCTCGGCCCAGCAATTCGCCGGGGAGGAGCGTCGCGAGCCGCTCCTCCTCAGCCTGAACGTCAGCCGCGTTCCGGTCCGGCAGCGGGTACGGCGCCTCGGCGCAGCCGGCGAGCAACCCGATCGTCAGCCCGAGCAAGACGGCGTGTCGGCGAGTCACACGTGCAGCATCCCATTCGGCGGTGATGCGAGGCCACCCCCTCAGGCGGTGGGCCGGACGCCGTCCCCCGCCACCGCACTGCTCAGCCTGACTGTGCGGTTTCTGCCCTGGCGGCCCGGAAGGTCCCCTTCGCCCCTAGGCCACCGCTGCCGATACGTCTGGTCGTTCCACATGTCGGCACGAAATTACCGCTTTAGGGTAACTACTGCCAAGCCTCCTATCTCCTCCGATAGTTTTCGAAGGAGAGGAAAACTCGTATTCCTCCCTTCGTGTGCGTAAAGGAGTCAGAGATGAAGCGCAGTGTTGCGCTCGCGGCAGCCCTCCTGGCGGGCCTGACAAGCGTCGGATCGGCCCCCGGAACCGCTCTCGCCGACGGTGGCGGCCCTGGACACCACGACGACCGCAAGGGAGGTGAACACCACCACGGCGACGACGGCGCGCTCTTCGTCCAGACCAACAAGGCCGAAGGCAACACCATTAAGGTCTACGACCGTGACGAGGACGGCCGGCTCACCAAGGCGGGTGAGTACGAGACCGGTGGGCTGGGCGGCTTCACCATCGGTGCCCCGCTCGACGCGCTGGCCTCGCAGGGGTCCCTGACCTACCACAAGGGGCTGCTCTTCGCCGTCAACGCCGGCAGCAACACCGTCACCGTCTTCGGGGTCGAGGGCACCAAGCTGCACAAGCTTCAGGTCATCTGGTCCGGGGGCCTGCTGCCGGTGAGCATCGCGGCCCGTGGCGACCTCGTCTACGTCCTCAACGCCGGCGGCGAGGGTTCGGTGCAGGGCTTCGAGCTGCACAAGGGCCGCCTGTCGCGGATCGAGGACGCCAACCGCTCGCTCGGGCTGCACAACGGCAACCCGCCCGCGTTCGGCACCGCACCGGCGCAGGTCAAGATCGACCCGGACAGCGAGTTCGTCCTGGTGTCGACGAAGGCCGCCAACGTCATGTTCAGCTACGAGATCGGCCGACACGGCGAGCTGGCCTCGAACCCCGTCATCAGCGACGCGGGCAACACCCCGTTCGGCTTCACCTTCGACACCGAGGACTCGCTGCTTGTCACCGAGTCCGGTGCGAACGCGGTGAGCCGGTTCGAGTTGGACGACGACGGCGCACTCGACCAGGTCGGACCGTCGGTGCCCAACGGGCAGCAGGCGACGTGCTGGATCCAGCGCGTCGGCGACTACTTCTTCGTCGCCAACGCCGGCACCTCCACCATCAGCTCCTACCGGGTGAACGACGACGGCAAGCTCGAACTCGTCAAGGCCGTCGCCGCCGACACCGGCGGCGGGTCGATCGACATGACCACGAGCGACGGCTTCCTGTACGTCCAGAACGCGACCGCCGGCAACGTGCAGGGCTACGAGGTGAACGAGGACGGCTCGCTGAAGCTCGTCACCACAGTGGAGGGCCTGCCGAAGTTCGAGAACGGCATCGGGATGGAAGGCATCGCCGCCTCCTGAGAACGCGTCACCAGCTGGTCCCGGTCGCTCATCGGCCGGGACCAGCGTCTTAAGGCTGGTGATCACCTGAGTGCACCGACGGTGCGGAGGCGCGCACCCTGCCGACGCGCTGACCCGTACGCGCGACCACGGTGGACGACTAATCGGCCGCCGAAGGGGCACCTCCTCCGGGACACCCTGCTGAGTCGGGTTCAGAATGAACCGATCGGTCATGTTTTCCGTGATGACGGTCAGGGTCACCCACCAGAGTCGCGGAGGCACGATGTCAACGGTTCGAACTGGTCCGGTCATCGGACTGCTCGTGCAGATCGTCCTGCTGGCGGTGCTGGCGGAGACAGTCGGTCTGGGCGCTGCGGGCTGGGTGGCGGGGCTGGCGTACGGGATGGTCCTGTGCGCCCTGCTCAGCCGGGGGTTGTCCCGCTCGGGCGCGGATGCGCTGACGCCTGCCGACCGGGTGACCCTGAGCCGGGCGATCCTCGTCGGCGGCGTGACGGCCCTGGCCGCCGACTCGATCGGCCGGTCCGCGCCGGTCACCCTGATGGTCGTCCTCACCAGCGTGGCGTTGGCCCTCGACGCCGTGGACGGGTACACCGCCCGCCGCACCGGGACGACCAGCGAACTCGGCGCGCGCTTCGACATGGAGATCGACTCCGTCCTGGTCCTGGTGCTCTGCCTGCACGTGGCCCCCACGGTGGGTGCCTGGGTGCTCGTGATCGGCGCGATGCGCTACCTCTTCGGCGCCGCGACCTGGGCGTTGGGGTGGATGCGGGGCTCCGCGCCGCCGCGTTACTGGAACAAGGTCGTCGCCGCGATCCAGGGCGTGGTGCTGACGGTGGCGATGGCCGACGTGCTGCCTGCTCCGCTGACGACCGTCGTGCTGGTGGCGTCAGTGGCGCTGCTGCTGGAGTCGTTCGGGCGTGACGTCGGCTGGCTCTGGACGACCCGGCACCTTCGCCGCAGCGTCATCCACGGCGCTCCGGGTGCGGTGGTCCAGCCGGCCAGTTCGGCGAGCCACAGTGCCCCAACCGTCGGAGCCGGGCTGGCCGAGCTGACCCCGGCTAGAACCGATGGGCTGCCCTGGTCGGAACGCCGGACGGTCGCCGTGGCCCGACACGGAACCGCCCGCGTCTGAGCCACAGTGGATGCCGCACCCATAAGTGATCATGGAAGGATGCCCGGGTTGTCGCTCTTGACGCGCGTACGTCAGCTGCCGAGCCAGGGACGGAGGCCGACGAGGGGCGAAGCCTCGGACGGCACCGACGACGGCACCGACATCGAGGACCAGCCGAAACGTTCCGTCGGGGCCCGGCTGACGACCGTCCTGGCCGCGCTGCTCGTGCTGCTCGTCCTCACCGTGCCGTACGACTACGGCCGGCTCAGCCCGGCGGGTTTCGCGCGGATCCCCCTGGAGGCGCTGCTGGTGGTGGCCCTCCTGCTCGCCCTGCCGTCTCGTGGCAGCCGACCGGTCGCGACGCTGGCCGGCGTGACCCTCGGTCTGCTCGGCCTCCTGAAGCTGCTCGACCTGGGGTTCTCCGCCTCGCTGGGCCGGGCCTTCGACCCGGTGCTCGACTGGGCGCTCCTCGACGAGGGGTTCGCCTTCCTCAGCGAGTCGTACGGTCGGCCCGCCGCCATCGGTGCCGTCGTCACCCTGGGGATAGTGGTCGTGGGCCTGCCCACACTTGTCACGTTGTCGATGCGGCGACTGCGGCGGCTGGTGGTCCGGCACCGCACCGGCACCACCCGGATCGTGGCCGCGCTGGTGGTCGTCTGGGTGGCCTGCGCCGCGTTCGACGTGCGGGTCGCCGAGGGCGTGCCGGTCGCCGACACCTCCGCGACCACCCTGGCCAACGGCCACGGCTTCCAGGTGCGCCTGCGCCTCGACGACCGCGAGACGTTCGGCGCCCTGATCGAGGCCGACAGGTTCGCCGACACCCCGGGCGACCAGCTACTGACCGCGCTGCGCGGCAAGAACGTGGTGGTCGCCTTCGTGGAGAGCTACGGCCGGGACGCCGTCGAGGACCCGGAGTTCGCCCCGCAGGTCGGCGCGGTCCTCGACCGCGGTGCCGGCGAGCTGAGCGCTGCGGGTTTCGCCGCGCAGAGCGGCTTCCTCACCTCGCCGACCTTCGGTGGCGGCAGTTGGCTCGCACACGACACGCTGCTCTCCGGCCTCTGGATCGACAACGACCAACGGCACCGCACCCTGCTGGCCAGCGACCGGATGACCCTCAACGGCGCCTTCCGACGGGCGAACTGGCAGACCGTGGGAGTGATGCCCGCCGTCACCAGGCCGTGGCCGGAGGGCTCCTTCTTCGGCTACGACCGGTTCTACGACGCCAGGACGCTCGCGTACCGTGGCCCGAAGTTCAGCTTCGGCACCCCGCCAGACCAGTACACGCTGGCCAGCTGGCAGCGTCTGGAGCAGGCGAAGCGCGACGGCAACGTGATGACCGAGCTGGCGATGGTGTCGAGTCACGCGCCCTGGACGCCCGTCCCGCCGCTGCTCGACTGGGCCGACGTCGGCGACGGCGCGGCCTACCGCGGGACCGGCGGTGGCGAGTCCGACGACCGGCGCCGGAGCACCACCCAGATCCGGGCGGACTACCGGAAGTCCATCGAGTACACCCTGGGTGCGCTCATCTCCTACGTGCGGACCTACGGGGACGACGACCTCGTGTTCATCGTCCTCGGTGACCACCAACCCGCCGCGGTCGTCACCGGCGACAACGCCAGCCACGACGTCCCGATCTCGATCATCACCCGGGACCGGGCCGTGCTGAACCGGATCTCCGGATGGGGCTGGCAGGACGGGCTGAAGCCCGGGCCGCAGGCGCCGGTCTGGCGGATGGACGCCTTCCGGGACCGGTTCCTGACCGCGTTCGGACCGTAACCCCGGCCACCTCTCACTAACTGGAGCCAGACAGATGACGGCTGCCACCGACACCAGGATCGCCGCGCTCCGCACCGACCCGGCCCTGTCCCTGCTGCACAGGTCGCTGGACGTCTACTACGGCGATCCCGAACGGGACGCAAGGATGGACGCCTTCTACTCCCGCTTCGTCAGCAGCGGGGACCTCGTCTTCGACATCGGCTCCCACGTGGGCGACCACATCGGCAGCTTCCGTCGCCTCGGCGCCCGGGTCGTCGCGGTGGAACCGCAGCCGCTGTGTCTGCGCGCCCTGCGGGCGATCTACGCCCACGACGACCAGGTGACAGTGGTCGACGCCGCGTGCGGCGCGCTACCCGGGCACACCCGGTTGCACGTCAACTCCACCAACCCCACCGTGTCAACCGCCTCACCGGACTTCGTCCGGGCGGCAAAGGACGCGGACGGGTGGGCGGGCCAGGTGTGGGATGCCGACATCGAGGTCCCGGTGGTCACCGTCGACGCGCTGATCGAGACGTACGGGGTGCCGACCTTCACCAAGATCGACGTGGAGGGTTTCGAGGACGAGGTGCTGGCCGGCCTGAGTCGGCCGCTGCCCGCCCTCTCGTTCGAGTTCACCACGATCGCGCGCCCGGTTGCCCACCGGGGTCTCGACCGCCTGACCGCGCTCGGCTTCCACGGCTTCGACATCGCGCTGGGCGACGACAAGTCGCTGACCTTCGAGCGGTGGCGAGCCGCGAGCGACGTGGCAGCGTACCTCGACGATCTGCCGCACTCGACGAACTCCGGCGATGTGTACTGCGTGTCCTAGCGAGGGCGGCGGGTTGCGACAACCCACGAAGTCCGGCATGGACCGGCGTCGCGGCGGCCACGGTCAGGACTTGCGGCGAGTGCGTGGGGGCGCCAGGGCCAGACCGGCAACCAGGAGTACGCCGAGGGCAGCGGCAGAGGCCCCCACCTTGGTGAGGACTGTCAGACGGCCACCCGTGACCGGCATGGGCGGAACCGGCCCAGCGAGGGCCACTGTCGAGGAGCAGTTGGGTGTGCAGTCCGGGTCGGTGACGCCGGCCGGTGGGGTGAGGGTGGCGGTGTTGGTGAGGTCCCCGGTGGTGCCGGAGGGCACAGTTCCGCTGATGGTGTAGGTCAGGGTCCCGCCGGCCAGGACGGTGATGGTGTCGTCGACGTTGCCGGTGCCCGAGGCGGTGCAGGTGCTACCGGTAGATGCCTCGCAGGTCCAGGTGAACGCGGCCAGTGGTGCGGGCAGCGGGTCGGTCAGGGTGGCCCCGACGGCGTCGGACGGGCCGCCGTTGGTGACGGTCACCGTGTAGGTCAGGGGTGTGCCCGGCACGTAGCGGTTCGGTGTTGCCGTCTTGGCCACCGTCAGATCCACGACTGGTCCGGCCGGGGTTACGACCGTCGATGAGCAGTTGGGTGTGCAGTCCGGGTCGGTTGCGCCGGCCGGTGGGGTGAGGGTGGCGGTGTTGGTGAGGTCGCCGGTGGTGCCCGAAGGCACCGTCCCGCTGATCGTGTAGGTCAGGGTCCCGCCAGCGAGGATGGTGGTGGTGTCGTTGATGGTGCCGGTGCCGGACGTGGTGCAGGGGCTGCCGGGGGAAGCTTCACAGGTCCAGCTAAACCCGGCCAGCGGCTCAGGCAGGGGGTCGGTCAGTGTCGCGCCGACGGCGTCGGACGGGCCGCCGTTGGTGACGGTCACCGTGTAGGAGAAGGGTGCGCCCGGCACGTAAGGATTGAGGGCTGCGGTCTTCACCACCGCAAGGGCCACTGTAGGCGCGGCCGGAGTCACGACCGTTGAGGAGCAGTTGGGTGTGCAGTCTGGGTCGGTTGCGCCGGCCGGTGGGGTGAGGGTAGCGGTGTTGGTCAGGTCGCCGGTGGTGCCCGAGGGCGCGGTCCCGCTGATCGTGTAGGTCAGGGTTCCGCCGGCGAGGACGGTGATGGTGTCGTTGATGGTGCCGGTGCCCGAGGCGGTGCAGGTGCTGCCGGCGGATGCTGCACAGGTCCAGGTGAACCCGGCCAGTGGTGCGGGCAGCGGGTCGGTCAGGGTCGCGCCGACGGCGTCGGAGGGCCCGCCGTTGGTGACGGTCACCGTGTAGGTCAGGGGCGTGCCTGGCACGTAGGGGTTCGGGGCTGCGGTCTTCACCACCGCAAGGTCCAGGGCGGGGGAGGCGGGGGTGACCACAGTTGAGGAGCAGGTCGGTGTGCAGTCGGGGTCAGTCGCCCCGGCCGGTGGGGTGAGGGTGGCCGTGTTGGTCAGATCGCCGGTGGTGCCCGAGGGCGCGGTCCCGCTGATCGTGTAGGTCAGGGTTCCGCCGGCGAGGACGGTGATGGTGTCGTTGATGGTGCCGGTGCCCGAGGCGGTGCAGGCACTGCCCGCGGATGCCTCACAGGTCCAGGTGAACCCGGCCAGTGGTGCGGGCAGCGGGTCGGTCAGGGTGGCCCCGACGGCGTCGGAGGGCCCGCCGTTGGTGACGGTCACCGTGTAGGTCAGGGGCGTGCCCGGCACGTAGGGGCTCGGTGTCGCGGTCTTGACCACCGCCAGGTCCACCGTGAGGGCAGCCGGAGTCACGACCGTTGACGAGCAGTTGGGTGTGCAGTCCGGGTCGGTTGTCCCGTCCGGTGGGGTGAGGGTGGCGGTGTTGGTGAGGTCCCCGGTGGTGCCCGAGGGCACGGTTCCGCTGATCGTGTAGGTGACGGTCCCGCCAGCCAGGACGGTGACGGTGTCGTCGACGTTGCCGGTGCCCGACGCGGTGCAGGTGCTACCGGTAGATGCCTCGCAGGTCCAGGTGAACCCCGCCAGTGATGCGGGCAGCGGATCGGTCAGAGTCGCGCCGACGGCGTCGGACGGCCCGCCGTTGGTGACGGTCACCGTGTAGGAGAAGGGCGCCCCCGGCACGTAAGGATTTGAGGATGCGGTCTTCACCACCGCAAGGTCCACTGTAAGCGCCGCCGGAGTCACGACCGTCGAGGAGCAGTTGGGTGTGCAGTCCGGGTCGGTGACGCCGTCCGGTGGGGTGAGGGTGGCCGTGTTGGTCAGGTCGCCCGTGGTGCCCGAGGGCACGGTCCCGCTGATGGTGTAGGTGACGGTTCCGCTGGCGAGGATGGTGATGGTGTCGTTGATGGTGCCGGTGCCCGAGGCGGTGCAGGCACTGCCGGGGGATGCTTCACAGGTCCAGGTGAATCCGGCCAGTGGTGCGGGCAGCGGGTCGGTCAGCGTCGCGCCGACGGCATCGGACGGGCCTCCGTTGGTGACCGTCACCGTGTAGGAGAAGGGCGCCCCCGGCACGTAGGGGTTCGGGGATGCGGTCTTGGTCACGGCCAGGTCTACGACTGGTCCGGCCGGGGTCACCACTGTTGAGGAGCAGTTGGGTGTGCAGTCCGGGTCGGTTGCGCCGACTGGTGGGGTGAGGGTGGCGGTGTTGGTCAGATCGCCCGTGGTGCCGGAGGGCACGGTTCCGCTGATGGTGTAGGTCAGGGTCCCGCCGGCCAGGATGGTGATGGTGTCGTTGATGGTGCCGGTGCCCGACGCGGTGCAGGTGCTGCCGGCGGATGCTTCGCAGGTCCAGGTGAATCCGGCCAGTGGTGCGGGCAGCGGGTCGGTCAGGGTCGCGCCGACGGCGTCGGACGGCCCGCCGTTGGTGACGGTCACCGTGTAGGTCAGGGGTGTGCCCGGCACGTAAGGGCTTGGTGTTGCCGTCTTGGTCACCGCCAAGTCCACGACTGGTCCGGCCGGAGTCACGACCGTTGACGAGCAGTTGGGTGTGCAGTCCGGGTCGGTTGCGCCGGCCGGTGGGCTGAGGGTGGCGGTGTTGGTCAGGTCCCCGGTGGTGCCCGAAGGCACCGTCCCACTGATCGTGTAGGTGACGGTCCCGCCAGCCAGGACGGTGACGGAGTCGTTGATGGTGCCGGCGCCCGACGCGGTGCAGGCACTGCCCGCGGATGCTTCACAGGTCCAGGTGAACCCGGCCAGCGGTGCGGGCAGCGGGTCGGTCAGCGTCGCCCCGACGGCATCGGACGGGCCGCCGTTGGTGACCGTCACCGTGTAGGAGAAGGGCGCCCCCGGCACGTATGGATTTGGGGATGCGGTCTTGGTCACCGCCAGATCCACTGTAAGCGCGGCCGGAGTCACCACCGTCGACGAGCAGTTGGGCGTGCAGTCGGGATCCGAGACGCCGTCCGGTGGGGTGAGGGTGGCCGTGTTGGTCAGATCGCCGGTGGTGCCCGAGGGCACGGTCCCGCTGATCGTGTAGGTGACGGTTCCGCCGGCCAGGACGGTGATGGTGTCGTTGATGGTGCCGGTGCCCGAGGCGGTGCAGGTGCTGCCGGCGGATGCTGCACAGGTCCAGGTGAACCCGGCCAGTGGTGCGGGCAGCGGGTCGGTCAGGGTCGCCCCGACGGCGTCGGAGGGCCCGCCGTTGGTCACAGTCACCGTGTACGAGAGGGGTGCTCCCGGCACGTAGGGGCTCGGCGTCGCGGTCTTCACGACCGCGAGATCCACGGTGGGGATGACGGTGAGAGTGGTCGAGCCAGGCGGGTTGATCCCCACGATGGTAGGGAAGTTGCTCTCACAGCCAGGGATCGTTGAGCCGTCCGGTGCGACGCATCCGCTGTTGGTGTACGAGCCGACCACGGTGCTTGTCACCTGGACAGAGATTGTGCAGGAGGCGACATTCAGGTCTATGTTGCCGGCGAAGTCGACAGACGTTGCGCCAGCGGGAGCGGTCACTGTGGCTCCCGAGCACGTGGTGCTGTTGACCCCGGTGGCTGTCACATTGGCGGGAAGGTTGTCGGTGAAACTCATCCCGTTCTTGGCTTGCAGATCGTCGGTGTTGGTGATGGTGAACGTCAGCGTGGACGTCTGCCCCTGCCCGATGGTCGTCGGGCTGAAAGCCTTGTCGAGCTGCGGGGTCACGTCGACGATCTGCGGAAGGTCGAACGCGACGTCGTTCCCGATGCCCGACGCTGTCGCGTTGTAGAGGCGTACGCCCAATGTCGGTGTGTCGGCCAACGACAATTGCAGCGCTGTCGACTGCAGCTTGGCTATCCAGGTGGCGTTGATGATCACGGCGCCGGGATCCGTACACGGGCTCAGGTTCTGTGCGAGCACCGTCGGGACGTCGTTGAGAAGCAGCTCGAACCTAAGTCGCGCCCGCTGGGCGGAGGGAACGGTGCAGTTCCTCTCAGCGAAGATCGCCGAAACCGAGTAGAAATGGCCACCGGTCGCCGGAATTGTGTTGTTGTCGGTCTCCAGTTGGTATCCGGGAAGCTGCGCGCCTGTCACGCTGTTGGTGTACTCGGTAAGTACCTGGTTCGTGGCGGCGACTTCGGGGCTCTGCCCCTGGAACAGCCCCATGTCACGGGCCATTTCCTGCAGCCGGCTCCACGCGCCTGAACGACCGCACTGGTCGTTGTTGGTGACCGGCGGGCTACCACCGTTGGGCGGCAGCGGTGACGTCTGGCGCATGATCCAGCCGTTGCACGCGCTCGCGCCGGGGCTCCACGCGGGGTCCGCCGTATAGGTCTCGCCGTCCGCGCCGCTGCCCCCTGGTCCCGGCACGTAGACGGAGCCCGGCGAGCCAGTGTAGGAGCCAATGCGAATCGGTGCCGCAACCGCGCTCTCGTTGGAGAAATCCTCAGTGAACACCGGGGTGCCGGGCTGGGGGTTTCCGGGCAGGCCTGGGACGGTCGCCAATGCGGGTTGGCTTGGCGCCACAACCATCAACGTTGACGACACCACCAGCGCGCCAACCGCCCCCAGCGCCGATGTGAACCATCGACGTTCTCTGCGAACCATATTCATTTCCCCCGTATTGCAGGTTGCAGTAGTTGCAGTAGTGGCGCGCTGGCCGAGCCTGACGATCTCAAATCGCGAACGCCAGGCAGAATCACCCGATACAGGGTCACCCAATCGGGTGAACGGATCCCGGCTTAATCCAACGGCAGGGACGGGACGACCGGGGGGCTTGAGCAAAAGCGCCAGCGCACTTCTTCAACCCTGATTCTCGGTGCGGTGACGGCCGCCGTCACTTCCGGACATGCCGTACGGCATACCTCCGGGGACGCCGGCCAGAAAAAACGCATTGATCCCGCTGCTCAGCACAGGGGAATTCGAGGATCTTTTCGGGGTGGGTCGGCAAGGGTGACGGTGCGGTCGGTGCCACTGCCGCACCGTCGATGAGTACGTCGGTCGCTCAACATCGGTGCGACGGGCAACCGCCCGTCGTGCCCACGACTACCGGATGCGCCGGCTGCGCGAGGCTGCCGAGCCGTTGTGGTGCCACAAAATACGTGGACGGTCACTGTGTGCGGGAAGCAGGGCTCGTACGGACCGGGCCGCTCCACAGCCGGCGCAGCTCCCGCACCGTGCGCCGGATCGCGTACCCTCCGCGGATGGACCTCGATGATCTTCCGCTCGCCGAGTTCGCGTTTCCCGGGCCACTGCGGGACAAGTTGGTGGGCGCGATCCTTTCCGGGGCGAAGACCTCGACGACCGGCCTGCTGATCGGTTACGAGCGTGCTGACGAGCCGCTGCCCGAGGTGGGCCAACTGTCCGCCGTTGTGGACTCCGCGGGCCGGCGGTTGGCCGCCATCGAACTGACCGACGTACGGGTTGTCCGGCTCGCCGACGTCGACCTGGCACACGCCCTGGCCGAGGGGGAGGGCGACGAGTCGGTGGCGCAGTGGCGCGCCGGGCATGAGACGTTCTGGCACAGCGCCGAGGTGCGCGCCGAGCTGGGCGACCCCGATTTCACAGTGGACGACGACACCCTGGTGGTGACCGAGCGCTTCCGGCTGGTGCACACCGTCTGAGCGGTCGGAGCCGCTGCGCACCGATCCGCGACGGGCCACGCCCTTGTGCAAGGTCACCTATGCTCGGCGCGTGATCACCCCAGCACTGGAGATTCGCGGCTTGGTGAAGACCTTCGGGACGCATCGCGCGGTGAACGACATCGACCTGACGGTCCACCGCGGCACGTTCCACGGCATCGTCGGCCCCAACGGTGCGGGCAAGTCCACCACCATCGGGATGGCCGTCGGACTCGTCACCCCGGACGCCGGTGAGATCCGGATCCTCGGGCACGACGCGCTGCGCGACCGTGGTCTGACCCGCGCGCTGACCGGGGTGCTGCCCGACGGTCTTGACTTCCCGGAACGCCTCACCGGTGCCGAACTGCTGCGCTACAGCGCCGGCCTGCGGGGGCTGAACCGGGTCGCGGCCACCGAACGCGCCGCCGAGCTGATCGAGGTGCTCGGCCTGGCCAGGGGCGCCGGCACACCGCTTGCCGACTGCTCCACCGGCACCCGCAAGAAGCTCGGCCTCGCCCAGGCGCTGCTGCACGCGCCCCGGCTGCTCGTGCTCGACGAACCGTTCGAGGCGGTCGACCCGGTCTCCGCGGCCACCATCCGCCGGGTACTGCGCCGGTTCGTGGCCGGCGGCGGCACCTGTGTGCTGTCCACCCACTCGATGTTGCTCGTCGAGCAGATGTGCGACGAGGTCACCGTGATCCACCAGGGCCGGGTCGCCGCCGCCGGGTCGGTCGCCGAGGTCGCCGCCGGCAGCAGCCTGGAGGAACGGTTCGTCGAGTTGGTCGGTGCCGACGCCGCCGGCAGCGCCGGCCTGGACTGGCTTACCGAGGCACGATGAGCACCCGACCTGACGCCGCGCTGGCCGGCACCCTGCACACGATCGCGGTTCCGGCCCGGATGCGCGCGGCCATGCTGCGCCGCTCGCTGCGCGAGCACCCGGGACCCACGGTGGCCGGCCTGGCCGGTCTGCTCGCCGCCGGCTGGCTGATCCGGTACGCGCTGCGCGGTGACCAGCACACCCTCGCCCTGCTCGTCGGGGCGTGGGTGCTCGGCTGGATCGTGCTGCCGCTACTGCTCGGCGGCGGGCGCGGCCGGGTCCGCCCGGCCCACCTGCGGTTGGAGCCGATCGGCGGCCTCCCGGCCGCGACCGGTCTGCTCGCCGCGTCGGCGGTCGGGATCGGCCCGGCCGTCTCGCTTGTGGCGCTCGCCGCGCTGCCGGTGCACGCCGCTCGGCACGGCGCCGGCGCGGTCCTCGTCGCCGCCGTCGGCGCGGTGCTGCTCTGGCTGCTCGGGCTGATCGGCTCGGCCATCGCCCTGGAACTCGTCGGCCACGCCGGAGGTCCGGCCGGAGCACTGCTCACCGGCATCCTCACCGGCACGGCGATGGGGGTGGCCGGGTCGCTCTGGGCGGTCTTCCCCTGGGTGTCGATCCTGCTCATCGGGGCGCCGGACGAGGTCGTCCGGGCCATGCGGTACGTGCCGAGCGCCTGGCCGGTCTCCGCCGCGTCCGGACCCACCGGGCACGGCGTACGCCTGCTGGCGACCCTGGTGGGCATCGTGGCGCTCTGCGCCGCCGCGTACCTCATGCTGGTGCGAAGGGTGATCACCACGGGCATGCCGTTCCGGCCGCGCGCGACCACCGCGCTCCCGGTCGGAAGGGGCGGCGGCGACCAGCCGGACGCGCGGCGCGCAAGCAGTGCGGCGTCACCGGCCGGCGACAGGCGCGAGCCGGGCCGCCGGCGGGCGTGGGTGCCGGCCCCGACGCGAGCGGTCGCGGGACGGGAGCTGCGGGCCTGGGCGCGGCATCCGCTGCGGTTGCAGTACCTGGCGTTCGCTGTGGTCTACGGCGCACTGCTCGCCGGGCTGCCGCTGCTGTCCGACGTCGACCTGCTGGTGCCCTGGGCCGGGTCGTTCGCCGTGCTCGGCGCGGCGGCGATGTCGGCCGGGCTGGTCGGACTGGACGGCACCGCGCTGTGGCTGCCGCTCACCACGCCGGGCGGCGAACGGGCCGAGGTGCGGGGGCGGGCCCTGGCCTGGCTGGTGCTTGTCACCCCGATCGGGGTGCTGCTCGCCGTCGTCGGCGTCCTCGTCGCGCCCGACGTCGATCCGCTGGCCGCGCTCGCCACCCTGCCGGCACTGCTCGGCGCGGGCGCGTCGGTGCCGGTGTGGGTGTCGTTGCTGCGGGTACGACCGGCAGCCGACCCACGGCACCCCACCTCGGCCGACAACCCCACCGACATCGTCAGCGTGCTGGTCGCCACCGGGGCGGGGCTGGTGGCCGCCGCGCCGGTGCTCGCGCTGGTGATCTGGGGTCCGCCGGAGGTGGCGCCGCTGCTGCCACCGGTCGGGCTGCTCAGCGGCGTCGCGGCCTGGTGGGGTGGCATCTGGTTGGCCGACGAACGACTGACCCGGCGCGCGACAGACGTGCTCGCCGCGGCCGGCCAGCGCACTCGGCCCCCGGAGACAGTGCTCCCGCTGACCTGGGACGCCGACTGGTACCGGGAGAACAAGACGACCGCGTGGGCACTCGGACTGCTCACCGTGGGGTGGATCCCGGTGATCCCCCAGGGCGTGCTGCCGTTGGCGTTCGGGATCGACAGCGGGTGGATCGTGGCCGGTCACCTGAGCGGGAGCGCACACACGGCGGTGGCGTTGGCCATGGTCGGGGTGGGCGTCGCGATGCTGCTCGCCGGCCTGGTGCTGTGGGACCGCCGACCACAGCAGGCCGGCCCTGCCCAACCCGCTCCCGGACAGCACAAGTAGACGGCCGACCGCGGAGAGCCGCGTCTCCGCGGAGGCGTTACAGCATCGCCAGTGGAGCCAGGGGTGTGCCGTCGACGCCGTCGAGCTTCATCAGCTCGGACACGCCAGATCCCTCTCTGGTCAGGGGCATCTCGAAGCGCCACGACTCGTACGTCAGCTGCGGTTGGAGTTGGCTGGCCAGGTCGCCCTTGCCCTGGCACCGCTTACGCAGGCGCTCGTATGCGGCGTCGCGGTCCTCGAAGGTGACCGACTTCGCCGTCGGCAGTGCCCGGACGGCCTTCTCCACGGCGGCTCGTTGTTCGCCGGTCGCCGACGGTTTCAGCCGGACGATGACCCCGATCCGGGATGGCAGCGGCTCGACATCCGCGATCCTGAGCACCACGTCGTCCACGCCGTCGACCTCAGCCAGCACCAGTTCGATCGCCTCGGCGATCGAGGCGTCGGTGACGGTGGCGCGGAAGAGCTCGGGCATGTGTTCCGGCTTGAGCGACGCCAACAGGTCGGGCCGGTCCTGCAGATCCGCCTTCTGCCGCTCGTAGGTCTGCTCGCGGGACTCGAAGGACACCTCGGTGACGCTTGGCATCGAGGTGAGCCGCTGCCGCACGGTGTCCTTCTGGGCCACCGTCACGTCGTTGTCGAGGAAGACGGCCACGGCGACCGCCGCGGTCTCCTCGGGCTTCGAGGTGCAGGCGGAGAGGGCCAGGAGGGCTGCGAGGGCCAGTGCCGGTGCGGTGCGACGCATGATCGGAGATCGTAGCTACCATTCCCAGCCTTCGCGGCCCGTGCCGGAGCCGTCAGGCCGAGCTGACCATCGCCATCCCACCTGCCTCTCCCGGCCCGCACGATCACGCCGGGGGAGGCATGACTGTTGGTGATCCCGCTGCGACCGGACCGGCACCTCATCTAACGTCAGAGTGTTCATATTTGGTGTGCTTGGTCGGGAAGGTGCGGCAATGGGGGTGCGTAGCTGGATCGAGGGCTGGCCGGTCTACCGCCAGCTCACCGGCACCGACCCGTTGGGCCGGGGCGCGGCGGCGAAGTCCGACGGATCCCGCGCGCTCACCGCCCGCACCGACACCGCCGACAGCGTGGCCCGGTCCGTCTGCCCGTACTGCGCCGTCGGCTGTGGTCAGCGGGTGTACGTCAAGGATGGCCGGGTCAGTCAGATCGAGGGTGACCCGGACAGCCCGATCTCGCGGGGTCGGCTTTGCCCGAAGGGTTCGGCGAGCAAGAGCCTGGTGACCAGTCCGCTGCGGCAGACGACGGTCCGCTACCGCCGTCCCTATTCGACGCAGTGGGAGGATCTGGACCTCGACACCGCGCTCGACATGATCGCCGACCGGATGCTCGCGGCCCGCGAGCAGACCTGGGAGGACGTCGACACGCAGGGCCGGCCGCTCAACCGGACGCTGGGTTTCTCCAGCCTGGGTGGGGCGACGCTTGACAACGAGGAGAACTACCTCATCAAGAAGTTGTTCACCGCGATGGGGGCGCTCCAGATCGAGAACCAGGCCCGTATTTGACACTCCGCCACCGTCCCCGGTCTGGGGGCCAGCTTCGGTCGTGGCGGTGCGACGGATTTCCAGCAGGACATCGCCAACGCTGACGTGATCGTCATCCAGGGTTCGAACATGGCTGAGGCGCACCCGGTGGGTTTCCAGTGGGTGATGGAGGCCAAGCGTCGGGGCGCGAAGGTGTTCCACGTCGACCCCCGGTTCACCCGGACCAGCGCGGTTGCCGACGCGTACCTGCCGATCCGGGCCGGCACCGACATCGCCCTGCTGGGTGGCGTGGTGCGCTACATCCTCGACAACGAGCTGGACTTCCGCGAGTACGTGCTGTCGTACACCAACGCGGCGACGATCGTCAGCGAGGATTTCGTCGACACCGAGGACGGCGACGGGTTCTTCTCCGGGTTCGATCCGGAGACCGGCAGCTACGTGCAGGACAGCTGGCAGTACGCGGGGCACGAGGGTTCGTCCGGCAGTGGGCACACCGCCCAGGAGCGGGACAGCGCCGCCGGGTTGACGCACGAGTCGCACGGCGCGCAGGTGGGTGGGCAGACCGAGCGGGACGAGACGTTGCAGCACCCGCGCTGCGTCTACCAGATCCTCAAGCGGCACTTCTCCCGTTACACCCCGGAGATGGTGGAACGGGTCTGCGGGATTCCGCGGGAGCAGTTCCTCGAGTTGGCCGAGGCGTGGACCCGCAACTCCGGTCGGGAGCGGACCGGCATGCTGATCTACTCGGTGGGCTGGACGCAGCACAGCGTCGGCGTGCAGTACATCCGTACCGGCGCGATCATCCAACTGCTGCTGGGCAACATGGGTCGCCCGGGTGGCGGTGTGATGGCGCTGCGCGGGCACGCGAGCATCCAGGGCTCCACCGACATCCCGACGCTGTTCAACCTGCTGCCCGGCTACCTGCCGATGCCCCACCATGCCGAGCACCCGAGCTTCGACGAGTGGGTGGAGAGCATCCGGCACCCGGGTCAGAAGGGGTTCTGGGGCAACGCGCGGTCGTTCGCGGCCAGCCTGCTCAAGGCGTACTGGGGTGACGCGGCGACACCGGAGAACGACTTCTGTTACGGCTACCTGCCCCGGTTGACCGGTGATCACGGCACCTACCAGCAGGTGCTCAACATGATCGACGGGAAGGTCAAGGGGTACTTCCTGCTCGGGCAGAACCCGGCGGTCGGCTCGGCGCACGGCCGCGCGCAGCGCCTCGGCATGGCCAACCTGGACTGGCTGGTGGTCCGGGACCTGTTCATGATCGAGAGCGCCACGTTCTGGCAGAGCGGCCCCGAGGTGGCCACCGGGGAGATCGTGCCCGAGGAGTGTCGGACCGAGGTGTTCTTCCTGCCGGCCGCCTCGCACGTGGAGAAGGAGGGCACGTTCACCCAGACGCAGCGGCTGTTGCAGTGGCGGGAAAAGGCCGTCGAGCCACCGGGCGACGCCCGCTCCGAGCTGTGGTTCTTCTACCACCTCGGGCGCCGGCTGCGGGAGAAGCTGGCCGACTCGCCGCTGCCGCGCGACCGGGCGTTGCTCGACCTCACCTGGGACTACCCCACGCACGGTCCGCACGCGGAGCCGAGCGCCGAGGCGGTGCTGCGCGAGATCAACGGGTACGACGTGACGACCGGCCGTCCGCTGTCCAGCTTCGCCGAGGCCCGCGACGACGGCTCCACAGCGATCGGCTGCTGGATCTACACCGGGGTGTACGCCGACGGCGTCAACCAGGCGGCGCGGCGCAGGTCCCGACACGAGCAGGACTGGGTAGCCGCCGAGTGGGGCTGGGCGTGGCCGGCGAACCGGCGCATCCTCTACAACCGTGCCTCCGCCGACCCGGACGGTAACCCGTGGAGCGAGCGCAAGAAGTACGTCTGGTGGGACCCGGACAAGGGCGAGTGGACCGGCTACGACGTGCCGGACTTCGAGAAGACCAAACCGCCGTCGTACCGGCCGCCGCCCGGCGCGTCCGGGACCGAGGGCATCGCCGGTGACGACCCGTTCGTCATGCAGGGTGACGGCAAGGGTTGGCTGTACGCGCCCAGCGGCGTGCTGGACGGGCCGCTGCCCACCCACTACGAGCCGGTGGAGTCGCCGGTGCGCAACCCGCTGTACCGGCAGCAGGCCAACCCGACGCGCAAGATGTACGCGCACCCGGTGAACTCGGTGAACCCGAGCCCGCCGCAGGAGCACGCGCAGGTGTTCCCGTACGTGTTCACTGTCAGTCGGCTGACCGAGCACCACACCGCCGGGGCGATGAGTCGGATGGTGCGGACGCTTGCCGAGTTGCAGCCGGAGATGTTCGTCGAGGTGTCGCCGGAGTTGGCGGTCGAGCGTGGGCTGGCACATCTGGGGTGGGCGCACCTGGTGACGGCGCGGGCGGCCATCGAGGCGAAGGTGTTGGTGACCGATCGGCTCACCCCGTTGCGGGTGGATGGTCGGGTCATTCATCAGGTGTGGTTGCCGTACCACTTCGGGTTCGAGGGCCTGGTCACCGGCGATTCGGCGAACGACCTGTTCGGTATCAGCCTGGACCCGAACGTCCTGATCCAGGAGAGCAAGGTCGGCACCTGCGACATCCAGCCGGGCCGGCGGCCCACCGGGCCGGCTCTGCTCGACCTGGTGGCTGACTACCAGCGGCGGGCCGGGATCCTGCCCGGCCAGCACGCTCCGGCCGTCACCACCGACAGTGTGGCGGAGGAGCGCGGTGATTCCTGACCCGAACAGCCTGTACGGCCCGTTGGATCCGGCGCCCGAGGCCGGTTACCAGAACGCGCCGCCCCGGATGGGGTTCTTCACCGACACCAGCGTCTGCATCGGCTGTAAAGCGTGCGAGGTGGCCTGCAAGGAGTGGAACGGTGTCCCGGAGAGCGGGCTCGACCTGCTCGGCATGTCGTACGACAACACCGGCGCGTTGACCGCGAACTCGTGGCGGCACGTCGCGTTCATCGAGCAGCCCCGGCCGGCCGGGCACCGCGCGCCGCCGTTCGCGGGGACGCCGACCGATGGCTCGGTGAGCGCGGCGTCGGCGGCCGTGGCGGCGGGTACGACCGAGCGCACCGGCACGGACCCGGGGCTGCCGACCGGCACGCCGTCCGCCGCCGCCCGGATGACCGGGGGCGGGCCGATCGATGTCCTCGGCGCCCCGATCGCCGACTCTCCGACCGGTCCGATCGCCACGGGCCGGGCTGGCGGGGGTCCGCAGTTCCTGGGGATGCCGGGGGCGCAGCCGCCGGGGCGGGGTACCGGTGCCGAGGGGCGTTCGGATTTCCGCTGGTTGATGATGTCGGACGTCTGCAAGCACTGCACGCACGCGGCGTGTCTGGACGTGTGTCCGACGGGGTCGTTGTTCCGGACGGAGTTCGGGACTGTGGTGGTGCAGGAGGACATCTGCAACGGGTGTGGGTACTGCATTTCGGCGTGTCCGTACGGGGTGATCGATCAGCGTAAGGACGACGGTCGGGCGTGGAAGTGCACGCTGTGCTACGACCGGTTGGGTGCGGGGATGACCCCGGCGTGTGCGCAGGCGTGTCCGACCGAGTCGATCCAGTACGGCCCGCTCGACGAGTTGCGGGAGCGGGCCGCGGCACGGGTCGAGACACTGCACGAGCGGGGCGTGCCGGAGGCCCGCCTGTACGGGCACGACCCGAACGACGGGGTGGGTGGCGACGGCGCGTTCTTCCTGCTGTTGGACGAGCCGGAGGTGTACGGGTTGCCACCGGATCCGGTGGTGACCACCCGGGACCTGCCGGCCATGTGGAAACGCGCCGGCTTCGCCGCCCTCGCCATGGCGGCGGCGACCGTCGCCGCGTTCGTCGGAGGTTCCTCGTGAGCGCGCACCGCCCCGAAACGGGTGACCGCTTCCGCCGCTTCCGTGACCGGCTCGCCGCCGACCCCTCGGATGGTTCGCGGGTGCGGCACGCGGCGGCGAGCCCCGACTCCGGAACGGACCTGACCTCCGGGCGGTCGCGGGCCGCCGAACGCTCCGGTCGCCGGAGCGGGCGTCGCGGCGGTGGCGAGGAAGTGCGGGTGCCGGCGGCCGAGTTCACGTCGTACTACGGTCGCCCCATCCTCAAGGCGCCGGTCTGGAAGTGGGACATCGCGGCGTACCTGTTCACCGGTGGGCTGGCCGCCGGCTCGTCGCTGCTCGCCGCGGGTGGGCAGCTCACCGGCCGGCCGGCGTTGCGTCGCGCCGGTCGGGTGACCGCGCTGGCCGCCGTCAGCGCCAGCGCCGTCTTCCTGATCCGGGACCTGGGCCGGCCGGCGCGGTTCCACCACATGCTCCGGGTGGCCAAACCGACCTCGCCGATGTCGATGGGCACCTGGATCCTCACCGCGTACGGGCCGGCCGCGGGCGTCGCCGCCATTGCCGAGGTCGCCGGTCGGCTGCCCCGCCACGGGCCGCTCGGGCTGGCCGGTCGGGCGTTGCCGTCGCTGGGGCACGCCGCCGGGCTGCTCGCCGCCGGGACCGCGCCCGCGCTGGCCACGTACACCGGGGTGCTGCTCGCCGACACGGCGGTGCCGTCGTGGCACGAGGCGTACCCCGAGTTGCCTGTCATCTTCGCCGGCAGCGCCCTGGCCAGCGGCGCCGGCGTGGGTCTGCTCGCCGCGCCGCCGGAGCAGGCCGGGCCGGCCCGGCGGATGGCGGTGGCCGGCGCGGCCCTGGAACTGTACGGCGCGCACCGGGTGGAGACCCGCCTCGGTCTGCTCAGCGAGCCCTACCGGCAGGGCCGCCCCGGGCGGCTGCTGCGCGCCGGGCGGCTGCTCACCGCCGGTGGGGTCGGCGGTGCGCTGCTCGGCCGGCGCAGCCGGTCGGTGAGCGCGCTGTCCGGTGCCGCGCTGCTGGCCGCCTCGGTGCTCACCCGGTTCGGCATCTTCTACGGCGGCGTCGCCTCCGCCCGCGATCCCCGGTACACGGTGGTGCCGCAGCGCGAACGGGCCGACGCCCGGCGAACCAGCATGGATCTTCCAGCTGGTCGCGCGGCCCCGCCCGGGGTGTGATCGAATGTCCGGTGGAGGCGTTCAGGTGGCTGGTGCCCCTCCCGGTCTTCAAAACCGGAGTGGTCCGGGACCCGGGCCAGGCGGGTTCGATTCCCGTCCGTCTCCGCCAAACCGCAGCGGGGGATGACGCGATGGGCGACGGGCCGGTGGACCCGCGACGCCGCGTGCCTCGCACCGACACGCTCCTGGCCGACCCGCTGCTGGCCGCGGCCAGCACGACGCTGGGCCGGGACCGGGTGAAGGCGGTGGTCGTCCGCGCCCAGGAGCAGGCCCGCCGCGGCGAGATCAATCCCGACGAGGTACGCGACGCCGCGGTCGCCGCGTTGCCCGCCGTCGGCCCCCGGGCGGTGCTCAACGCCACGGGCGTCGTGCTGCACACCAACCTGGGCCGGGCGGCGCTGTCGCCCGCCGCGGTCGCCGCGGTGGTGGCCGCCGCCGGGCACACCGACGTGGAGTTGGACCTGAGCACCGGCCGACGGGCCCGCCGTGGCCGCGACGCGCTCGACGCCCTGGCCGCCGCCGTGCCCGACGCGGGTGCCGTGCACGTGGTCAACAACGGCGCCGCCGCGCTGGTGCTGGCCGCCACCGCGCTGGCCGCCGGCCGGGAGATCGTGGTCAGCCGGGGCGAACTCGTCGAGATCGGCGACGGTTTCCGCCTGCCCGACCTGCTGGAGAGCACCGGCGCCCGGTTGCGGGAGGTGGGCACCACCAACCGCACCACACTCGCGGACTACGCCGCCGTGCTCGGCCCGCAGACCGGCTTCGTGCTCAAGGTGCACCCGTCGAACTTCCAGGTCACCGGCTTCACCTCGGCGACCCCGGTACGCCAACTGGCCACCCTCGGGGTGCCGGTGGTCGCCGACATCGGCTCCGGCCTGCTCACCGCGGATGCGCTGCTGCCCGACGAACCGGACGCGGCGAGCACCCTGCGCGCGGGTGCCGCGCTGGTCACGGCCAGCGGTGACAAGCTGCTCGGCGGCCCGCAGGCGGGCCTGCTGCTCGGTGACGTCGACCTGGTCGAGAGGCTGCGCCGGCACCCGCTGGCCCGGGCGCTGCGGGTGGACAAGCTCACCCTGGCCGCGCTGGCCGCCACAGTGCACCGACCGGTCACCCCGACCCGGGCCGCCCTGCACGCCGACCCGGCCGCCCTGCGAGAGCGGGTGGAGCGGCTGCGTGACCGGCTCGGCGCGGACGGCCGCAAGGCCGAGGTGGTGCCGGCCGTCGCGGTGGTCGGCGGTGGCGGAGCACCGGGGGTCGAGCTGGACTCGTGGGCGCTGAGCCTGCCCGAACGGTACGCGGGTCCGCTGCGCACCAGCGAGCAGCCGGTGCTCGGCCGGGTGGTCCGGGGTCGGCTCCTGCTCGACCTGCGCTGTGTCCCCGAAGAGGCCGACGACGCCGTCCGGGCGGCCGTGCTGCGCGTACCCGGGGACGACTGAGCGTGTTCGTCGTCGCCACCGCCGGGCACGTCGACCACGGCAAGTCGACACTGGTCCGGGCGCTGACCGGGATGGAACCCGACAGGTGGGCCGAGGAACGCCGCCGGGGCATGACCATCGACCTGGGCTTCGCTTGGACGACGCTGCCCTCCGGCGGCACCGTCGCCTTCGTCGACGTACCCGGGCACGAGCGGTTCGTGCCGAACATGCTCGCCGGGGTCGGCCCGGTGCCGGCGGCGCTGATCGTGGTCGCGGCCGACGAGGGGTGGATGCCGCAGTCCGCCGAGCACCTGGCCGCGCTCGACGCGCTCGGCGTCGGGTACGGCCTGCTGGCGGTGACCCGCGCGGACCTGGCCGACCCCGGGCCGGCCACCGCCCACGCCCGCGCCGAGATCGCGGCGACCAGCCTCGGCGCGGTGCCGGCGGTCGCGGTCAGTGGCCTGACCGGCGCGGGTCTGCCGGAGCTGCGGGCCGCCCTGGACCGGCTGGCCGCCCGGGTGCCCGCACCCCTGCTCGACGACCCGGTGCGCCTCTGGGTCGACCGCAGCTTCACCGTGCGGGGCAGCGGCACAGTGGTCACCGGCACCCTCGGTGGCGGACGGTTGCGGGTGGGCGACGAGTTGGAGTTGGCCGGGGCCGACGACCCGGTCCGGGTTCGCGGCCTGCATGCCTTGGGCGAGGCCCGACCGGAGGTGACGGCGGTGGCCCGGGTGGCGGTCAACCTGCGGGGTACGCCGCGCGACCGGCTCGGCCGTGGCGACGCGCTGCTCACCCCGGGCCGGTTTCACAGCACCGACCTGGTCGACGTGCGGCTGACCGGCGATCCGGCAGCCGACCTGCCGGCCACCCTCACCCTGCACGTCGGGTCGGCGGCGGTGCCGGTACGGGTGCGCCCGCTCGGTGTGGACACCGCCCGGCTGCGCCTGTCCCGTCCGTTGCCGTTGCTGGTGGGTGACCGGGCGTTGCTGCGCGACCCGGGCCGTCACCACGTCAGCGGCGGGGTGCGGGTGCTGGATGTGGTGCCGCCACCGCTGGCCCGCCGGGGCGCCGCAGCCGCCCGTGCGGAGGTCCTGGACGAGCTGGACGGTCGTCCCGACCTGGCCGGGGAGCTGCGCCGCCGTCGGCTGGTCCGGGCCGGCGCGTTGATCAGGATGGGGGTGCCGGTGCACACCGCGCCGGTGGCCGGTGACTGGTTGGCCGATCCGGCGCACTGGCGGCGGCTCGGCGCGCAGGTGACCGAGGAGGTCACCCGTTACGCGCGGGAGCACCCGTTGGAGCCCGGGATGCCGGTGGACGCGCTGCGTCAGCGCCTCGCCCTGCCCGACCGGGTGCTTGTCGAGGCGTTGGTCCGGCCGCCGCTGCGGATCCGCGCCGGGCGGGTCGGCGCGGCGGACGTCGACGCGCTGCCGGAGCCGGTGGCCCGGGCCGTGCGGCGGGTCCGCGCCGAGTACGGCGACCGGCCGTTCCGGGCCCCCGAGGCGGACCGTCTCGTCGACCTTGGTCTGGGTCCACGGGAGATCGGCGCGGCGGTGCGGGCCGGTGCGTTGCTGCGGTTGGCCGACAACGTGGTGCTGTTGCCCGACGCGCTCGACGGCGCGGTCCGGGTGTTGGCCGGGCTGCCGCAGCCGTTCACGCTCTCCGCGGCCCGGCAGGCGTTGGACACCACCCGCCGGGTGGCGGTGCCCCTGCTGGAGTTGCTGGACCGGCGCGGCGCGACCCGCCGACTGCCCGACGACGCCCGGGTCGTCGTCACCTCCAGCGCCGCGCGGTGACCTGGCCAACCACTGTCAGTCCAGGTCGGACATGTCCAGCACGAAGCGGTAGCGGACGTCGTTTCGCCGCAGGCGGTCGAGTGCCGTGCCCACCTGCGCCGACGGAAGTACCTCGATGTCGGCGGTGATGCTGTGCTCGGCGCAGAACCGGAGCATCTCAGCTGTCGAGCGGCGGCCACCGCTCCCGGCCGAGCTGAGCTTCTTGCGGCCGACAAGCAGGTCGGTGGTCTCGACGGTCACCGGACCCAGGTATCCGAGCAGGCTGAGGGTGCCGTCCATCGCCACCAGACGCAGATACGGGGCAAGGTCGTGCGGTGCGGAGATGGTGTCGATGACGAGGTCGAAGGTGTCGCGTGCGGCAGCCGTCTGCTGAGGGTCGGTGGAGTCGACGAACCCGTGTGCGCCGAGCCGGCGGGCGTCGTCCCGCTTGTCCTGGCCGCGGCTGATCACGGTCGTGGTGGCGCCCAGTGCCACGGCCATCTTGACCGCGAGGTGGCCCAGGCCGCCGAGCCCGGCCACCGCGACGCGACTGTCCGGGCCGACGCGATGGGAGCGCAGGGGCTCCCAGACCGTGACGCCGGCGCACAGCAGCGGGGCGGCCGCGGCCGGGTCGAGGCCGGCGGGGAGCCGGTAGGCGAAGGTGTGCCGCACGACGTATTCGCGGGAGAAGCCGCCGAGGGTCGTCGACCCGTCGCGCCGGTCTCTGCCGCCGTAGGTGAGCGTCGGGAAGGAGTGGCAGAAGTTCTCCTGACCGGCCGTGCACATGGCGCAGTCGCCGCAGGAGTCGACGATGTTGCCCACCGCGACGCTGTCGCCGATCGAGAAGCTGGTCACCTCGGCGCCGGTGCCGATCACCACACCTGTGAACTCGTGCCCCGGCACCAGGGGTGCGTTGGTCCGCTGGTCGTAGTCGTGCAGGGCGTGCAGGTCGCTGTGGCAGACCCCGCAGTAGTCGACCCGTACCGCGATGTCGTCCGGGCGTAGGTCACGGCGTTCGATCGGGGTACGCCGCAGCGACGTGGGGCCGGTCGCTCGCCATCCGGTGGTCCTTCGCATGATCGACTCCCTTAAACAGACTGTTCGGTCTGTTGAAGCGTAGGTCGGACGGCGAGCCAAAGCAAACCAACCGTTCTGTTTTGCTACTGTGGGTGCATGCCGGAGCAGCCCCTGACCTCGCGAGGCGCCGCGACGTACCAGCGCATCCTGGACGCCGCCACCGAGGAGTTCGCCCAACACGGCATCGCCGGGGCACGCGTCGAACGCATAGTGACGGCGGCCCGCACCAACAAGGCGCAGCTCTACGCCTACTTCGGGGACAAGGAACGACTGTTCGACGCGATCTTCCTCAGCTCCCTGGAGCGCATCACCAACGTCGTGCCCATCGACGCCGACGATCTCGCGGACTGGGCCGTTCGCCTCTACGACGAATACCTGCGCCGACCCGACCTCATCCGGCTCGCGACCTGGACGCGGCTGGAGCGCCGGCCCGCTGGGCACCTCGTCGAGACCCACCAGCACTACGACGATCCCAAGCTCACTGCCATCGCCGAGGCCCAGGCCGCCGGGCGGATCCGTGGCGGTGACCCGTTCGACATCATGGCCCTGGTCATCGCGATGTCGATGGCCTGGTCACCGGTGAGCAACGTCTACGCGGCCAGCAGCCAGGAACCCGACGACGTGCATTCCCGACGTCGTGCCCTGCTTCGCGACTGCGTCCGACGGGCCACCGTGCCGACGGACCAGGATCAACCTGACCGCTGACCGCCGCTACCGAAGCGGGGCTGACACGTTTGCGCCGGGATGCGACGGTGGGCTGATGGTCGAGGTGTCCCGGTCCCGGTCGCGACCGTTCGGTGGTCGCGACGTCGTCTCGGTGGCGCTGGGCTGGGGCCTGCCGGTGCTGTGGGTGCTGTGGGCCGGCCTGGCGTGGTGGGTGGAGCCCCGCGAGTCGACCGAAGCGCAGCTCGACCGGGATCTCGCGGCTGGCCGGGTGGTGACCTATCAACGGGCGGACGGCTGGGCCGACGACGATGCGTACTGGGGTAGCCGCCCTGCTCTGCGGGCCGCAGAGCAGGGTTGGATGATCGCGTGGACGCTGCCCAACGGCCAGACCCGGTACGCCCCCGTCCCACCGCCCGACCCGCAGTCCCACCCCGCCCGGCCGGACCGGTCGGCGCAGACCGGTCCGGATGCGCGGCTCGCCGCCGTGGCCGACCCGTGGCACGCCGGCGAGGCGGCGCACCTGATCGCGAACACCGCGGGTCTGCTCGCCGGTGTGGTGACCCTGCTCTGGCTGGGTCGGTTGATCGGCGGGGCGCCACCGCTGGCCGGTACCCGATGGTTCTGGTTCTGGATCGGGCTGCTGCCGTTCGGCACGGGTGTGCTCGCCTGGACACACCGGGAGCTCTGGCGGCCACCGTCGGCGCCGGTCGCCGACCGGGGCTCGGGCTGGCGGGGCCTCGGCTGGTTGATCCTCGCCGCGGTTGGGATCGCCCTGCTGGTGTCCGTCGCGCGGGCCATTGTCGGAACGACCGTGGTGCCCGGCTAACCGGCCCCCGAGCCCGCGGTGGTCACCTACGGTGACGCCATGGACCCTTCCGCTGTCTGGCGGGACCGCCAGCACCAGTGGCGGATCGAGGCGTACCGCGCGCCGGACCTGCGCTTCGCCATCTACGCCACAAACGGGCCCACCGAGTCGGTGCCGCTGTGGTTGTTCGGGATGTCGGCGTTGGCCCGGTGGCTGATGACCCACTCCATCTCGCTCGACGACCTGGAGGTCGACTGAGCGGGGGCGCGGTGCTGAACCGGGCCCGGAGCCGGCCGTGCTGCGGTTGAGTGACAGCAGGTGGCGGACGGGGGTACGCGATGGGTGGTCAACTCGGGCAGTTGGCACTGGTGGCCGTCCTCGTGCTGGTCAACGCCGCGTTGTCCGGCAGTGAGATGGCGCTTGTGACGTTGCGCGAGGGGCAGTTACGGCGGCTGGGTCGGCGCAGCCGATCCGGGGACCGGTTGGTGCGGCTGTCCCGTGACCCGAACCGCTACCTGGCCACCATCCAACTCGGCATCACCCTGGCGGGATTCCTGGCGTCGGCGGCGGCCGCGGTGTCGCTGGCCGAGCCGCTGGTGGGCCCGTTGGGTTTCCTCGGCGGTGCGGCTCGCCCCGCGGCGGTGCTGCTGGTGACGGTGCTGTTGACGTTCGTCACGCTGGTGTTCGGCGAGTTGGCCCCGAAGCGGCTGGCCATGCAGCGGGCGGAGCGGTGGGCGCTGCTCAGCGCCGGCCCGCTGGATCTGCTCGCCCGGGTGTCCCGACCGGCGGTGTGGCTGCTCAGTCGGGCCACCGACACTGTCGTCCGGCTCGCCGGGGGTGACCCGCGGGCCAACCGGGAGGAGATGACCGAGGAGGAGTTGCGGGAGATGCTGGCCAGCCAGCGCGGGCTCTCCGCCCAGCAGCGGGAGATCCTGACCGGCGCGTTCGACATCGCCGGTCGCACCCTGCGCGAGATCCTGGTGGCCCGGCGGGAGGTGACGACGCTGCCGGCCGGCCTCCGCGCCGACGAGGGGGTGCGCCGGCTCGCCTCCGCCGGGCGGTCCCGCGCCCCGGTCACCGGCCCCGGCGGGTTGGACGAGGTGCTCGGTGTGGTGCACATCCGCGACCTGGTGCAGGCCGGCGCCGCCCCGGTGGGCGAGCGGGTCCGGCCGCCGCTGCTGCTGCCGGTCACCCTGCCGGTCGCCGACGCGATGCGGCAGCTGCGCCAGCAACACCAGCAACTGGCACTGGTGGTCGACGAGCACGGCGGCATCGACGGCATGGTCACCATGGAGGACCTGCTGGCCGAGGTGGTCGGTGAGTTGTACGACGAGACCGACCGGGACGTGCGCGGTGTCGTCCGGGAGTCGGACGGGTCCCTGCTGGTGCCCGGTGACTTCCCGCTGCACGACCTGCCCGATCTGGGGGTGCGGTTGAGTTTCCCGCTGTCGCGCGACTACACGACGGTGGCGGGGTTGGTGCTGGCCCGGTTGCGGCACCTGCCCGGTGAGCCGGGGGAGACGGTGCGCCTGCCCGGGTTGACCCTGGAGGTCGTGGAGGTCGCCGACCGGGCCGTGCGTCGGGTGCGGTTGCGCGGGTTCGTCAGCGACAGGTGACAGTCACCCGAGATGGCGACAAATTCCACGAATACCGCACAAAGCCCAGCGGGTCCGTTTAGCGTGCGATACGTGAAGGACCGAGGGTTGCGTACGTTCGTCACGGTGCTGGCCGGCCTCGCGGTGATCTACTTCGGTAGCGCCGGCCGCAGCCCCGAGGAGGGCCGCGGCATCTCCGGCGGGGTGGTGGTCCTGGCGCTGCTCGCCGCCCTGCTGGTGTGGCACCTGACCCGGCCGGGAGACAAGACGGTGAAGTGAGCCCTCAGCGGGCGGCCACGCGGGCGATCTCGCCCGCCGACTCCTCGCCGAGCGCCACCCGTACCAGCGCCGAGGCGAGCCGCCCGAAGTCCGGTTCGTCGACCAGCCCGGCCAACCGGTCCGGGGAAACCGGCAGACCCAGCCGCTCAGCCCCGGACAGGGCCCGACGGTCGGCGTACGGGCGCAGGTCCGACCAGACCGTCTGCGCCTCGCGCAGGTAGATGTCCGCGCCGGTGGGGCCGATGCCGGGGAACTCGGTGAGGCGTCGACGCAGCCCGGTGGGGTCGCCCGTGGCCTCGCGGTGCAGTCGGCGCAGGTCACCGTGCCAACGGTCCAGGCACAGCCGGGCACCGGTGCCGAGCATGGTGGCGGTCCGCTCGTCGTAGCGGCGGTAGTGGCCCCGGCCCAGCGCGTCCACGCGCTCCTGCCAGCTGGCCGCCTCCATCGCCTGGGGCGTACGGTAGCCCGCCGCGAACAGCTCCCGCGCGGCGTCCACCGCCACGCACGCCCGGATCCGGGTGCTCAGCAGGGTGGCCAGCACCAGCAGTTGGTACAGCGGCCCGGGCCGGTCGGCGAGCCGGATGCCGGCCTCCTCCGCGTAGGTGCGGCCCCGCCGGTCCAGGAGGACCCGCACCACAGTTCGATAGTTGCCCACACCAACGGGTACCCGATCCGGGCGCGGCTAGCCGTCGTGCCGACGAGCGGGGTCCGGAATGCCATCGGAGCGGACGGGTATGCCGACGGTCGGGGTGGTCGATGCCGCCCGCCGTACCCGGAGGGAGACACCAGTGGTCAACCCGCAGCAGGAAGAGTTCCGGCGTAACGCCAAGGGCGCCACCAGCCAGGACAGCAAGGGGCCCCAGCCGAGCGGGCACCCGCTCAACCGTGGCTCGTCGCGCGGCGACGAGGGCCGGCCGGTGCCCAGGGGGCAGGTGTCGCCGTACGGCCCGGCCGGTGAACCGGTGGCCGAGGACGACAGCGACACCCGCTGACGGCCCCTAGCGACCGCGATCTGACGGCCGCCGCAACCTGTTCCAGGTGGCGGCGGCCGTCAGCCCGTAGGCCAGGTGCGGGATGATGTCGGAGATCCAGTCGGAGCGCCGCCAGGTGCGCGGATCGCTGATCCCGAGCGCGGTGATCGACCCGTCGGTCATGGTCATCACTCCGGCGCCGAGCAGGCCGGTGGCCAGCGGCAGTGGTTGGCGCCGACCACCGGCGTAGAGCGCGAACGCGACGCCCGCGGCGATGCCCAGCCCGTAGCCGATAAGCGGGCCCAGGCCCGAGCGGCGGTTCGCCGCCCGGGCCCCGGACCCCAGGTTGACGTGCGCGATCCCGGCCAACCGGTCGACGGTCTCCTGCGGGACGTCGCTCTCCGGCCGTCCCCGCAGGGCCACGTCGAGGAAGCTGACCACGTTCAGCGCGGTGCTGCCGACGGCGCCCGCGATGGCGCCGTCGGCCACGTCGACCCTCCTCACTTCGGGTCGCCCGGTTCGCGCTCGCTCTTGGGGCCGTAGGTGCGCTCACCGCGCACCACGCCGCGCTGGCCACGGTCCTCCTGGAGAATCCGGTTGGCGACCTGATTGGCCTTGCCGTCGGGCACCCGACGTCCGGCGTCGTCGATCGCGTTGCGCAGCCGCGCCCGCTGCTTGTCGTAGGCGTTGCTGCCCGGCCGTGGTCCTGGCATCTGGTGCCTCCTTCGTCGGCGGTCTGGGCGTACGGCGACCGTCTACCCGTCTGGCTGCCGGTGAACCTCCGCGCTAGTGGGGGGCACGGACCACGGCGACCGGGCACTGCGCGTGGTGCAGCATCGACTGGCTCACCGACCCCAGCAGCAACCCGCTCACCTCGCCGCGCCCCTGCCCGCCCACCACCGCCAGTTGCGCGGCGCCGGACGCCTCGGCAAGCACGGCGCCGGGGCGACCGCGGACCGCGCGGCAGGTCAACCGCAGCTTCCGGTGCTGCCCGGTCAGGCCGGTCAACCACTCGGCGAGCATCCGTTCCTGCTCACCGTGCAGCTTCGCCTCGTCGTACACGAGGGGTTGCATGTCGCCCGGACCGCTGCTGCCCGGGTGCCGGTAGGCGTGCACCGCCACCAGCGGCACGCCGCGCGACACGGCGGTCTCGGCCGCGAAGTCGGCCGCCAGCCGGGCGGCCGGCGAGCCGTCCACCGCGACCAGCACCGGCTCGTCGGGTCGGTGCTCGCCGCGGACCACCAGCACCGGGCAGTCGGCGTACGCGGCGACCTGCACCGCGACCGAGCCGACCACGAGTGCCGAGAAACCGCCCAGTCCCCGGTCGCCGAGCACGATGAGCGCGGCGGTGGGGGACTCACCGACCAGCACCGCTGCCGCCTCACCGTCGATGATCTCTCCGGAGATCGGCAGTCCCGGGACTGTCGCCTCGGCCTCGGCCACCGCGGCCTGGACGAGCTCCTCGGCCCGGTGGCGCAGCCCACCCCCGGGCGGCGCGTCCGGGGCGGGGGAGACCGGCACGTGCAGCAGCGGCCAGATGAACCCGTGCACGATGCGCAGGGGCCGGTGTCGACGCGCCGCCTCGGTGGCGGCGAGGCGGACGGCGCGCAGGGACGGTTGTGAGCCGTCCACGCCGACCACCACCGCCGCGCTGTTCGCCGAGTTCACCGCGTACCTCCCGCTCGGGGCCAGTATCGCGGGCGGGACGTCTCCGCGTCGCGATACCGCTGAGCACGTCGGGGTCGGTACGCTGGCGGCGACCGGTCCGGAGGGAGGATTGTCGATGGGTGAACCGGACCAGCCGAGCACCGGCCGCATGATCGACTTTTGGCTCGGTGGGGAGCACCACTTCCCGGTCGACGTGGCCGCCGCCAGCGCGTTCGAGCAGGCGTACGGGCCGTGCGCGCCGGTGTTCCGGGAGCTGCGGGCGTTCCTGGGCCGGGCGGTGCGGGCCATGGTCGCCCACGGCGTGGACGGTTTCCTGGTGTTCGGCGCCGGGGTGCCGACGATGGGCAACGTGCACGAGGTCGCGGTGGACGCGACTGTGCTCTACACCGACGTCGACCCGGTGACCATCCGGATGGGGCAGAGCATCCTCGCCGGCAGTGACCGGGCCGGCTACGGCTTCGGTGACGCGACAGACATCGGTACGATCGACCCGGCCCAGCTGCACCGTTTCGTGCCGGGCTGGGGCCGCCGACCGGTCGGGGTGGTCTTTCTCGGGCTCGCGGCGTTCCTCGACGACGCCACGGTGACCCACACGCTCGACGAGCTGTATTCGGGCGCGGCGCCGGGCAGCCTGCTGGTGGTGGACTTCGACACCGAGGAGTTGGCGGGTCACCCGCAGGCGCTGGCGATGATGGGGCCACAGTTCCGGATGCGCCAGCCGGCGGCGTTCGCGCCGCTGTTGGGCCGTTGGGCGCCGACGGCGGACGGGATCGTGCCGGTCGCGCACTGGCGGCCGGAGGGTCCGCCGGCGCGGGTGCCCGACGCGTTCCACGGCGTGCTCGCGACCCGTGGTGACGACTGACCGCGGAGCGTCGCGGTCCCGGGGTGTCCGTATGATGCTTGCCCTATAGCAAGCTTCTGGAGAGGACGACCATGGTGGACCCGCCGGACGTGGTGTCGCGTGCGCTGCGTGAGGCCCCGCCCGACCAGTTGGCCGAGGCGGCGGACCAGGCCATCCGCGCGACGCTTGGCGCGTTACGCACCGACGTCTTCGTCGCCGACTACCGGATCAGCGGACTCTGGCCGGTGCTGGATCCGGACCTGCCGGCAGCCGGGTTCCTGGCCTGTCACACAGTGGCGCAGCGGTGCTTCAGCAGCCAGCAACCGGTACGCGACGCCGCCGACGAGGGCCCCTGCCGGCTCTACCTGCCGCTGACGCTGTGGGGGGAGCGGCTGGGCGTGCTGATGATCGAGCTGCCGGCCGTACCGAATCCGAGCGTCACCGGCCATGCGACGGACATCGCCGGGGCGCTCGCGGTGGCGATGCGCGCGGCGGATCGGGGGACCGACAGGTACCGGCGGGCCCGTCGCCGGGAGCGACTGACGATGGCCGCCGAGATGCAGTGGGACCTGTTGCCCGGTCGCAGCGTGGCGCACCACGCGTTCCAGCTGGCCGGGCAGTTGGAGCCGGCGTACACAGTGGGCGGGGACCACTTCGACTGGTCGCTGGACGGCGACCGGCTCACCGTGACGGTGCTCAACGGCGAGGGCAGTGGGCTGGCCGCGTCGATGCTCACCGCCGTCACTGTCAACGCGATGCGCAACGCGCGTCGCTCCGGTGGCGGCCTTGTGGAGCAGGCCGAGCTGGCCTCGGACACGGTCTTCTATCAGCACCGGGGCGGCCGGTACGTGGCCACCCTGCTGCTCGATGTCGACACCCGCACCGGTGCGGTCCGGGCGGTCGACGCGGGTTCCCCGCACCTGCTGCGGATGCGCGGGCCCACGGTGGAGCCGCTGAAGTTGGATCAGCAGTTGCCGTTGGGGATGTTCGCGGAGACCCGCTACGAGGTGCAGGAGTTGCACCTGGAGCCGGGTGACCGCCTCTTCGTGGTCAGCGACGGGGTGTGGGCCGCGAAGCCGCCGGGGCAGGAACCGTACGGGGATCGGGTGATGGCGCGTTCGCTGCGCGCCACGCGGTTGCAGCCGGCAGCCGAGGCGGTTGGTACGGTAATGCGCGAACTGCGCGCCTACCACGCGGATTCCGACCTCCGCGACGACGCCGTCGTGGTGTGTCTGGACTGGCACGGTCCGCGTGGACGGGGTAGCGGGTGAGGGTGGCCGCCGCTTCGTCCGGCGGGCACCAGCGCGACGACGGCAGGGGACATCGGGTGGAGCGACCTGGGGATCTCGCCACGGCGATCACCGCGGCTGCCGGGACACTGATCGCCGTGCTCGACTCGTCCGCGGCGGGGCATCAGGTGCCGCCCACCCAGTTGCGGGTGTTGGCGCTGATCAGCAGCCGATCGGAGACGAACGTCAACGGGTTGGCGGAGCTGCTGGACGTGGTGCCGTCGTCGGCTAGTCGCCTCTGTGACCGGCTGGAGGCGACCGGGCTGTTGCGCCGGGTGGCCGATCCCCGCGACCGGCGTGAGGTGCGGTTGGTGCCCACCCCGGCGGCGTTGACGCTGCTGGGGGAGTTGGCCGAGCGGCGGCGTCGGGCGGTGCAGTCGGTGCTGGACCGGATGCCGGCGCGGACGCAGCACGATCTGTTGCTGGCGCTTGTCGCGTTCGGCCGGGCAGCGACCCAGTCGGTGCCGGAGCAACAGGTCGATCCGGCGGTGCAGACGGCCTGAGCGCCGCCACACCCACTAGTATCCTAGGACGCTCTACGCGTGGTGATCCACGCCACAGTGCGGCACAGCCGCACCGAGTCGGCCACGGCGGCACCCGGCCAGCCGGGGCAGGCCCGATATAGTGACAGCGCACTTACCCGGCCCGTGATCTTCGAGATCGCGGGCCGGCTCAGGGATGAGGCCCCATCCGGGGCCGCAGGGGGGAGCCGGCGCAGGCCGGCCCGACAGCGCGTACGACCCTCCGCCGCGCCAGACGTCGGCCGGGGGTCCGTGCCGTGGAGGAGGATCGGTGTCGCGTCCGGCTCGGGCAGAGCAACCGCGGGACACCGGTGACCAGGCTCCCGGCAACCAGGTGCTCACCCTGCCCAACCTGATCAGCTTCGTGCGGCTGCTGGGCGTACCCCTCTTCCTCTACCTGTTCCTGGTCGAGCGGGCCGACGTGGCGGCGATCGTGGTGCTGGCCATCGGCGGCACCACGGACTGGGTGGACGGCTGGATCGCCCGCCGCCTGCACCAGGTGAGCCGACTCGGGGAGTTGCTCGATCCGTTCGCCGACCGGCTCTACATCCTCGCCACCCTGGTCGCCTTCACCGTTCGGGAGGTGGTGCCGTGGCAGTTCACCGTGGCGCTGTTGGCCCGCGAGGTGCTGCTGCTCGGCTCGCTAGCAGTGCTGCGCCGCTACGGGTACGGGCCGCCGCCGGTGCACTACGTGGGTAAGACGGCCACGTTCCTGCTGCTGGCGGCGTTCCCGGTGCTGCTGTTGGCGAGCGAGTGGAGCGCGGCGGCGACGGCGACGGCCGCGATCGGCTGGGCGTTGGCCTGGTGGGGGTTGGTGCTCTACTGGGTGGCCGGCGGGATGTACGTGGTGCAGGCGGCCCGGCTGGTGCGCGCGGCGCGCGGTCCGGGATCGGCGGCATGAGCGCGCCGCAGCCGGGCAAGCCCCGTCCGGATCGGGTGTACGCGCCGGATTTCCTCACCGAGCTGTTCCGTAACCCGCTCGATCCGGGTTACGCGGATGCTGCTGCTGCCCGTCGGCGCTCGGCGAGCCCCGGGTCGGCCCGGGGGTGGCGGGCCTGGCCGGCGCGGTCGGTCAGTGTGGTCGTGGTGGTGCTGCTCGGGTTCCTGTTCGCTGTCGCGTACCGGCAGACGATGGCCGACGAGCCGGGGCGGGCCCAGGCCCGTTCCGGTCTGGTGGCGCAGATCAAGGAGCGGGAGGCTCAGACCGACCGGATGTCCACCCGCGCCGACCAGCTGCGCGAGGAGGTCAGTCGGCAGCGGGACGCGGCGTTGAGCGGGTCGGCCGCGGCGCGGCTGCGGGACCAGGAGGCGAGCACCGGCCTGGGTCGGGTGCGCGGTGACGGCGTGGTGGTGCGGTTGGCGGACGGGCCGGGTAACGCGGATGCGGTGACGGGTGCTGGCGCGGGGCCGTCGCGGGTGTTGTACAGCGATCTGCAGGGCGTGGCGAACGCGTTGTGGAGTGCCGGTGCGGAGGCGATCGCGATCAATGGGCAGCGGTTGACCTCGACGTCGACGATCCGGACGGCGGGTGACGCGATCCTTGTGGATTTCCGGCCGGTGATGGGGCCGTACGAGGTGTCGGCAGTGGGGCCGGGTTCGATGCGGCGTCGGTACGAGGACAGCCGGAACGCGGATGTGATGCGGGAGGTCGCGCAGAAGACGGGGTTGTCGTTCGCTGTGCGGCAGTCTGATGACCTCACCTTGCCGGCGGCTCCGGAGCCGCAGCTACGCTACGCCAAGCCGTTGGTCAGTCCGAGCCCTTCCGCGTCGGGTGTCCGGTCCGGCAGTCCTGGGTCGTCCGGTCCGACGACGACCGTTAGCCCTTCCGGAGGTGGCCGATGATCGCGGTGCTGGCGTTGCTTGCCGGTGTGGTGCTGGGTGTGTGGCTTGATCCCACGGTGCCGGCGGCGTTGCAGCCGTACCTGCCGATCGCGGTGGTGGCCGCGTTGGACGCGGTGTTCGGTGGGGTGCGGGCCCGGTTGGACCGCATCTTCGACGACAAGCAGTTCGTGGTGTCGTTCATCTCGAACGTGCTGGTCGCTGGTCTGATCGTGTATCTGGGTGACCAGCTCGGGGTGGGTGGGCAGTTGTCCACGGGGGTGGTCGTCGTGTTGGGTGTCCGCATCTTCGGCAATGTGGCGGCGATCCGTCGGCACCTGTTCCGGGCGTAGGTTTGACAGCGATGAGTGACGAGCAGAGCGACACGGGGACCGGGTGGCCGCAGCCGGGTGGGCCGACGCGCCCGGGTGGGCCGGCGGGTGAGCCGGATCCGCGGCCGGACGCGCCGGATCCGGACGAGCTGAGCCCGTTGGCGTCGCCGGAGCCGGCGCCGCCGCAGCGGCCGGACGACGCGGACGAGCCAGTGGTGGAGCCGGTCGACGATGGTGCGACGGTGGACCTGAACGCGGTGTCGCGGTCGGGGGAGCCGGTGGCGGGTTCCGACGGGTTGGCCGAGCCGGCCGGGGAGTCGGTGCTGCGGCAGGTGGTGACGGGTCGGTTCCGGTGGAGTACGGCCGGTGTGATGATCGTGGCGTTGTTGGTGTTGCTTGGTTTCACGTTGGTCGTGCAGTTGAAGACGACGTCGACGGATCCGACGTTGGGGGCGACGCGCCAGGAGGACCTGGTGCGGATCCTGTCGGATCTGGATGCTCGGGAGAGTCGTCTTCAGCAGGACATTCGTGCCCTGGAGGACAGTCAGCGGCAGTTGCACTCGGGTGAGCAGGGTCGTCAGGCGGCGTTGGACGAGGCGACGCGGCGGGCGGACGAGTTGGGCATCCTGGCGGGGACGTTGCCGGCGGTGGGGCCGGGGTTGACTGTGCAGTTCGAGGCGGACGTCAAGCCGATCACGGCGACCCGGGTGTTGGACGCGGTGCAGGAGTTGCGGGGTGCGGGCGCGGAGGCGATGCAGATCGCCGGTGGTGATCGGGCGACGGTGCGGATCATCGCGTCGACGTACTTCCTCGATGGGGACAACGGGTCGTTGATGGTGGAGGGGCGTCGGTTGACGGGGCCGTACACGATCACGGTGATCGGTGATCCGGCGACGATGCGTACGGCGTTGAACATTCCTGGTGGGGTGGTGGCGTCGGTCCGGGGTGTCGGCGGTAACGTGACGTTTGGGGAGCGTGAGGTTGCCGAGGTTTCGGCGCTGCACGAGCCGATCAAGTTGGAACACGCCCGTCCGGTCTCCTGACCGGCGCGGCCGCGCCGGGCCCGGGTGGTCCGGGGCACCGATGGATGAAGGACGCGTCTGGTGATTCCTGAGGATTTGCGATACACCGCCGAGCATGAGTGGGTGGCGGGTGACGGCACGGGTGTGATCCGGGTCGGTATCACGCAGTTCGCGCAGGACGCGCTGGGTGACATCGTGTATGTGCAGCTGCCCGAGGCGGGTGCTGTGGTCGCGGCTGGTGATTCGTTGGGCGAGATCGAGTCGACGAAGAGTGTGTCGGAGATCTACGCGCCGGTCGCCGGTACGGTGGTGGCGTCCAACGAGGCGTTGGGTGACACGCCGGAGCTGATCAACACTGATCCGTACGGTGCGGGTTGGTTGGTGGAGATCACGCCGAACGATCCGACGGCGACGGATGGGTTGCTGACGGCGGCCGCTTATCAGAAGATCACCGAAGGCTGAGTGTGCGTGATCCGGTGCGTGGGCTGTGTGCGCGCGTCCGGTTGCCCTGCATTTCGGCGCTGGCTAGGCTCGCCCAGTCGACCGAGAACCCAAATAGTTGAGCGTTGCGGAATTGCCTTCCCGGGCACGGGGAGCCAGCCGCCGGGTGTTCAAGTGCCCGGCGGCCAGACCCGCCATTACCCGACGCCGACCGAACAGATCCGTGAGGTGGTCCCATGACGCGGCCAGACGACGAGTTCCCCCCGCTCGACGTCACTTCGACGCTCAATCTCGGTTCGCTCGACGAAGTGCTGGAAGGGCCGGATACCGATGTGGTGCCGAGCCGGATGTCCGGCTCGTTGCCGCCGGGTATGGCGCTGCTGGTGGTTCGTCGAGGCCCGAATGCGGGTGCCCGGTTCCTGTTGGACCACGATGTGACGACGAGTGGCCGGCATCCGGACAGTGACATCTTCCTCGATGACGTGACGGTGTCGCGTCGGCACGCGGAGTTCCACCGGGACGGTGGGACGTTCACGGTGCGGGACGTGGGTAGCCTGAATGGCACGTACGTCAATCGTGAGCGGGTTGAGGCGGCCACGTTGAGCAATGGTGACGAGGTTCAGATCGGTAAGTTCCGGGTGGTGTTCATCGCCGGTCCGCGCCCGGAGGAGGAGGCCGGCCGGGGGTGAACGAGCCTGCGGCCTCCACGTCACCCGGAGCGGCTCGGTCTGAGCCGCTGATGAGCATCGGTGAGGTGCTTGGGCAGTTGCGGGTGGATTTTCCGGACACCACGATTTCGAAGCTGCGGTTTCTTGAGGCTGAGGGCCTGGTCGAGCCGCAGCGGACGGCGGCGGGTTACCGGAAGTACAGCTGGGACGATGTGGCGCGGTTGCGGTTCGTGTTGACCGCGCAGCGGGACAAGTACCTGCCGTTGCGGGTGATCCGTGAGCAGTTGGCCCAGTGGGATTCGTCTGGTGAGCAGCCGGGGCGGTCGCGGCCGGCGTTGGTGGCGGTTGGTCCCGATGGTGCGGTGCCGGGTCGTGAGTCGGTGGAGCCGGCCGAGTCGTCGCAGGTGCGGCTCGGCCGGGCGGATCTGGTGGCGCGCAGTGGGATCGACGAGTCGACGCTTGTGGAGTTGGAGCGGCTCGGTGTGCTGGTGTCGGATCCGCCGGGGTGGTATGACGCGGATGCGTTGATCATCGCTTCGGCGGTGGCGGGGTTGGCGTCGTACGGGTTGGAGCCGCGGCATCTGCGGGGTTACCGGACGGCGGCGGATCGCGAGGTTGGTTTGTTCGCCCAGTTGGTGGCGCCGTTGGCGCGGCAGAGTGATCCGGGGGCGCGGGCTCGGGCGGCGGAGACGGCGCGTGAGTTGGTGGCGTTGTCGGAGCAGTTGCACGCGGCGTTGGTGCGGGTGGGTCTGCGTTCGACGTTGGGTCGGTGAGGGTGCCCGGCGGGTGGTGGCTGAGCGGAAAGATCTCTTCCGGGAAGCGTGCCGTAGGCTTGCCGGGGTAACCCCTTTCTGGCGCGGGCGTGGTGCGGTAGCGCACGGGACGACCGTGTCGCGGTCCGTGTACCGTGCAGGGAAGGGCGCGGTGCGGCGTAGGTGACAACGACACGGAGGCGGCGGTGCGCGAGCTGAGCGTGGTCGGAGTTCGGGTGGAGTTGCCTAGCAACCAGCCGATCGTCCTGCTCAGGGAGGTCGAGGGGGACCGCTATCTGCCGATCTGGATCGGCGCGGTCGAGGCCACGGCTATCGCTTATGAGCAGCAGGGGGTCAAGCCGGCCCGGCCGTTGACGCATGATCTTCTGCGGGATGTGTTGGCGGCGTTGAAGGCGCCCTTGCAGGCGGTGGAGATCACCGAGCTCAAGGAGAACGTGTTCTACGCGGATCTGTTGATCGGTGATGGGGTGCGGGTGTCGGCGCGTCCGAGCGATTCGATCGCGTTGGCGTTGCGTGTCGGTGCGCCGATTCGTTGTGCTGAGCAGGTCCTCAGTGAGGCGGGGATCGTCATTCCTGATGAGCAGGAGGACGAGGTGGAGAAGTTCCGGGAGTTCCTGGATCAGGTGCGTCCGGAGGATTTCGCGGGCTGAGGTGGCCGTGGGCTGTGCTCCCGGGTGTCGGGGTGGGTGATTCCCGGTCCGGTTGATGATCTTTCTCGGTGGCTGCGCGGCGTGTCGTGTCGGTTCCTCCGTGGTAACCCCTGAAGGTGGCTATAGGGTTGCCGTGTCGAGGGGTGCGCGTCGGAGGAAACGGCGTGTTGCCGCACTGACGGGGGAGGTTGTCCGGATGCACGAGCCGCGGGATCCCGAGCCAGGTGGGGAGTTCGACGAGTCGGGTGCCTCGTCGCCAGGAGTGGCGATTGAGGGTGACGGTTCGGTCGGCTACCGGGGTGTGACGGCCTGCCACGCGGTGGGCATCAGTTACCGGCAGTTGGATTACTGGGCGCGGACGGCGCTTGTGGTGCCGAGTGTGCGGGACGCCTCTGGTTCGGGGACGCAGCGGTTGTATTCGTTCCGGGATCTGGTGGTGTTGAAGGTCGTGAAGCGGTTGTTGGATGCGGGGGTGTCCCTGCAGAACATCCGTAAGGCGATCGAGGCGCTGCGGTCGCGTGGTGTGGAGGATCTGGCCGGGATCACGTTGATCTCTGATGGGACGACGGTGTATGAGTGCCGTTCCCCGGAGGAGGTGGTCGACCTGTTGCAGGGTGGTCAGGGTGTCTTCGGGATCGCGATCGGTGGGGCGTTCAAGGAGATCCAGGGGTCGTTGTCGCATCTGCCGGCGGAGCCGGCGATGAGCGCTCCGGCGGAGCCGGCGGTGGCGTCGGGGTCGGATCCGGTGGGTGACGAGTTGGCGGCGCGGCGGGCGCGGCGGCGGGCCGGCTGAGCGCGGCGCGTTCCGGGTTTTTCGGTTGATTTTTTGGCAACAATTCGTGACGTTGAGTGACGTCGGTGGATGGGTTGGCTCCACTGTGGACACACTGGGTGTCGTTCCCGTTGCCGATTGTGGATCTACCCGTGGGTAGTGGTGACGCTGCGTTCCGAGTCATTGTCGGGAAGGCAATCGGGAGGCAATGACCGCCGCCGATTGACACGCTATGGTCCGTCACGGTTATCGACCCTTCCCCCGGAGGAACGACCGTGACGGTTACCGAAGAGGCTGCCCCGAAGTCGCACTACGACCGCATTGGTGGTGCCAGCTCGGTCAAGGCGGCTGTGGAGCTGTTCTACGACAAGGTGTTGGCCGACCCGGCCTTGGCGGGCTATTTCGCCGAGGTGGAGATGGTCGGTCAGCGGCGGCACCTGACGTTGATGTTGGCCACCGTGCTTGGTGGTCCGAACGAGTACACCGGTCGTGGGTTGGCCGAGGCGCATCAGCCGTTGGACATTCCGGTGGAGCACTACGCGAAGGTGGGCGAGCACCTCCTGGCGACGCTCACCGAGCTGGGTGTGCCGGCGGACATCCTGGCCGATGTGCGCACGGTGTTGGGTCAGGTGCAGGACCAGGTGGTGGCCTCCGGAGACCGGTCGGGCGCCTGAGCGTGGACGCGGCCCAACTCAAGCAGAGCTGGTCGGTGGTCGCCGAGCACGGTGATCAGGTGCCGCTCTATTTCTACTCGTCGTTGTTCCTCGCTCATCCTGAGACGCGGCAGATGTTCCCGACGAACATGGCCGGGCAGCGGGACCGTCTGGTGACCGCGTTGGGGCACATCGTGTCCAACGTGGACCAGGTGGACCGGCTTGTGGGTTTTCTGCAGGATCTCGGTGCGGACCACCGCAAGTTCGCGGTACGCGCGGAGCACTACCCGGCCGTCGGTGAGGCGCTGTTGGCGACGTTGCAGCATTTCCTCGCCGCGCGGTGGACCGACGAGTTGGCCGCGGACTGGGCGGCCGCGTACGGGTTGGTGGCGCAGGTGATGACCGAGGCCGCGCAGGCCGCCGAGGCGGTGAACCCGCCGTGGTGGGTGGCGGAGATCGTGGCGCACGAGCGGCGGGCGTTCGACGTGGCGGTGTTGACGGTGCGCCCGCAGTATCTGTTGCCGTTCACCGCGGGTCAGTCGATCGGGGTGTCGCATCCGTCGGTGCGTTCGTGGCGGTACTACTCGCCGGCGAACGCGCCGCGTGCGGACGGCACGCTTGAGTTTCATGTGCGGGCGGCGCCGGGTGGTGCGGTGTCGTCGCGGCTGGTCTACGGGTCGGCGGTGGGGGATCGGATCCACCTGGCGGCGCCGGTCGGGGAGCGGCTGGGGTTGTGGTCGGCGGGTTCCAGTGATCTGTTGCTGCTTGTCGCGGGGACCGGTTGGGCGCCGGTGAAGGCGCTTGTGGAGCAGGTGGCGGCGGAGGGGTCCCGCCGGCGGGTGGATCTGTACGTGGGGGCCCGTTCCCGTAGTGAGCTGTACGACAGCGATGCGATCGACAAGTTGGCGTCGTCGTATCCGTGGTTGACGGTGACCTATGTGGTGGGTGCCGATGTGAACCGGCCGGGGGAGTTCGCGCACGCTGTGGATCGGGCGTTGGCCGACGGTGACTGGCGGTCCCGGCACGTGTTCGTGTGTGGGTCGGACGAGATGGTGTCGTACGCGGTGCGGGCGTTGCTGCAGGCGGGTTTCCACGCGGGTCAGGTGCACCACGAGGGTCTGGGTGAGCAGTGGTATGGCCCGGCGTGGCGGATGGCGGTGCAGCAGTCGCCTGTCGGTGACGTTTCGGGAGGTGGGCACAGGTGAGCGCGACCCCGATCAGCCGGTACGACGGGATGCAGGCGTCCGGCGCGGTGCAGGTGCGGATGACCGCGGACCGGGTTCGGCGGTGGCAGTTCGGGGCGGCGTCGTTCGCGCGGCGCGGCTACGACAACGCCGACGTGGACCGGTTCCGGATGCAGATCGCTGACGAGTTGGATGTGTTGGCGACGCAACTCGCGACGTTGCGGGCGGAGAACGAGCGGCTGACCGACCGGGTGGAGCTGCACCGGCACGGGGTGATCCCGAGCACGGGGGCGGCGGGTAAGGCTCCGGCGGCGCGGGAGGTGAATCTGCTGTCCGCGGCGCAGCGGGAGGCGGAGCAGATCATCGCGCAGGCGCATGACTACGCGCGGCGGGTCGCCGAGTACGCCCGGGTGCAGTACGAGAGTTACCTGCGGGCGGCGGAGGCGGAGGCGAAGCAGGAGGCGGAGCGGGCCGTGGCGGAGTACCGCAGCGCGGCGGGGTCGAGCTTCGACGACACGGTCGCCACCCGGGAGGCGTTGCGGATCTTCGGGGAGATGATGGTGTCGCACATGCAGGCGGCGGCGCGGCATCTCGATGATGGCAGCGAGCAGTTGGCCCGGACGATGGATCGGATCGCGGCGGAGACGCCGGGGGCGCCGTTCGTCGGCGGTGTGGTGGGTCAGCCGGCGTTGTCGCGCCACCAGCAGCGGTGAGCCACCCGGGTGGGGCGGGTTCCCCGTCCGGGGTGTTCAGCTGAGGTGTTGTTCGAGGTGGAGGCTCACCTGGTCGCCGCGTTGCTCTTGCCGATGGTCGTGCGCAGGGGGGCGCGGATGGGCAGCCAGTGGGGGGGCGGGTCAGGTCGTGACGGCGTGGACGGCGTCGTCGATCGGGGTGGGCCCGCCGACGAGTTCCAGGGTCGCGCCGGCGGTGCCGGGTTCGTCGAGTAGGGCGACGAGGACGTGGGCGACGTCGGCGCGGCTGATCGCGCCCCGGTCGGCGTGGCGGGTGAGGGTGACCCGGCCGGTTGGCGCATCGTCGGTGAGCCGCCCGGGGCGTAGCACCGTCCAGGCCAGGTCGCGGCCGCGCAGGTCGTCCTCGGCGGCCTTCTTCGCCCGCAGGTACGCCGCCCACACGTCGTCGGTGCCGGCGGAGGGTGGGGCGTCCACGCCCATCGAGGAGACCAGCAGGTAGCGGTGGACACCGGCGAGGGTGGCGGCGTCGGCGAGCAGGGCGGCGGCGCCCCGGTCGACCGTGTCCTTGCGGGCGGTGCCGCTGCCGGGGCCGGCACCCGCGGCGAAGACCACGGCGTCGGCGTCGGTGAGGTGCGCGGCGAGCGCCGTGGCGTCGGCGTGTTCCAGGTCGCAGACGACGGGGGTGGCGCCGGCGGCGCGTAGCGCGGCGGCCTGCGCGGGGTTGCGGATCAGCCCGACGGCGGTGTCACCGCGTCCGGCGAGGTGGCGTTGCAGCAGTAGGGCGATCTTGCCGTGGCCTCCGGCGATGACGACACGCATGGGCCCAACCTACCGGCGGTGCGGGTGGTGGCGGGGACAGCAGCGGGCTTGACCTTGACCTTCGGGGAAGGCCCAGCCTGGTGTGTGCCGGTCACGGTGACCGGCGCGAGGAGGATGTCGACGTGGAGTTGCTGACCATCGGGGCGTTCGCGCAGGCGGCGAGGCTGACGCCGAAGGCGCTGCGGCTGTACGACCAGGTGGGGCTCCTGCTGCCGGCGGCGGTCGATCCCGAGTCCGGTTACCGGCTCTACGACCCTGACCAGTTGCCGTTGGCGCGGCTGGTCGCCCACCTGCGGCGCATCGGCATGCCGCTGGCGACGATCCGCGTCGTCTGTGGCTTGGAGCCGGCGGAGGCGGCGGAGGCGATCGCCGCGTACTGGCAGCAGGTCACCGCCGACACCGCGGCTCGGGCGCGGCTCGCCACCCTCCTCGTGGACCACCTGTCGGAAGGGGGCATCACCATGTCTGAGGCGAAACCCACACTCACCGTCCGCTACGCCGTTGGTTGTGAGACCGGGTCCGTGCGCGACAGCAACGAGGATGCCGCGTACGCCAGCGGGCGGCTGTTGGCGGTCGCGGACGGTATGCGCGGCCCCGGCGGCGCTGCCGCCAGCGCTGCCGTGATCGAGGCGCTGCGGCCGTTGGAACTGGTCGACGTCCCGGCCGCTGAGTTGCTGACGATGCTCGCCGGTGCGGTCGCCGACGCCGAGCGTGCGGTGCGGGGGTTGGAGACCGATGAGGACCAGCCGGTCACCACGCTGACCGCGTTGCTGTTCAGTGGTTCCCACCTGGCCGTGGTGCATGTCGGTGACACCCGGGCGTATCTGCTGCGCGGTGGCGAGTTGTCGCTGCTCACCCAGGATCACACCTGGGTGCAGGCCCAGGTGGAGCAGGGCCGGCTCGACCGGGACGAGGCCGCCGCGCATCCGCAGCGCGCTGTGCTGGTACGCGCTCTCGGTGGCGGCCAGCCGGTCGAGGCCGATCTCGCGCTGCGTACCGCCCGGCCCGGTGATCGGTACCTGCTGTGCTCCGACGGACTGTCCGCCGTCGTCGACAGTGCCGATGTGCGGTCGACGCTGGGCGCGGCAACCGATCCCGGGCAGGCGGTGCGGGCGTTGATCGGTCTGGCGGAGGCCGCGGGAGCGCCGGACAACATCGCCTGCGTCGTCGCCGACACCGTCGGCGCGTAACGCGCGACACCCGAGGCCGTCGGCGCGCAGGGCGTGACGCGCAGCGGCCGTCGGCGGGCAGCGCGTGACACCCCGACCCGACGCCGAACCCCCGACCGGCGGGCGCGAAGAGCTGCGGGTGGCCGGGGGTTCGGCGTCGGCGGGTGGGTTGAGGCAGCATGGATGGGTGACGGAGAGCCTCGACGCGTTGACCGCACTGCTGGCCGGGGGTGGGGTGGTGGTGCTCAGCGGTGCCGGCCTGTCCACCGAGTCGGGCATCCCGGATTACCGGGGGCCCAGCGGGGTGGCGCGGCGGCACACCCCGATGACGTTCCAGGCGTTCACCCGGGATCCCTTCGCGCGGCGGCGCTACTGGGCGCGTAGTCACCTGGGGTGGCGGTTGATCGCGGGGGCGGCGCCGAACGCCGGGCACCGGGCGGTGGCGGAGTTGCAGCACGCCGGTCTGGTCGACACGGTGATCACCCAGAACGTCGACGGTCTGCACGGTGCGGCCGGCAGCACGTCGGTGATCGAGTTGCATGGTCGCCTCGACGAGGTGACCTGCCTGGACTGCGGCAACCTGACCTCCCGGGAGGAGTTGGACCGGCGACTACGCGAGGCCAACCCGGACTTCGTGGCGCAGGTCGCCGCGGTGAACCCGGACGGTGATGTCGATCTCCCCGACGAGCAGGTGGCGGCGTTCCGGACTGTGGATTGTGCGATCTGCGGCACCGGGATGCTGAAACCGGACGTGGTGTTCTTCGGGGAGACGGTGCCGCCGCAACGGGTGCAGCGCTGCTTCGCGGCCGTGCAGCAGGCCCGGTCGTTGCTGGTGCTCGGGTCGTCGTTGACGGTGATGTCCGGGCGCCGTTTCGTGATTCGGGCCGCGAAACTGGGCATTCCGGTCGCCATTGTCAACCAGGGGTTGACCCGAGGTGACGGCTACGCCACCGTCTGCGTCGACGCTCCGCTGGGCGCGTTGTTGCCCGAGCTGGCCGCGCGGGTCGCCGGTCACGCGGCGACGGCGCTGCGCGTGTGACGGCGCCGGCACGCAGCGCGGCGGTCACGGGCCCGGGGTAGGACATCTGCGGGAAACACCGGCGCTGGTAGCGTTGACCATGCCGGTAACACCCACGTGGGAGAGACCGCCCGCCGGCACGGCAGGGCGGCGCCGAAGGGGCAAATCCTCCCCGGAACCTCTCAGGCAAAAGGACCTCGTGGGCAGGCACTGTGAAGCATCCCCCGGTGGGGGTGCGACAGAGGGGGAGGCCGACACGTCGACCTCGCCCCGGGAGTGCCCCCATGACCGTAGAGCAGTTCGCCACCCGTCACATCGGTCCCGGCCCCGACGATGAGCGTCGGATGTTGGAGGTCGTCGGGCACGGCTCGATCGACGAGCTGATGGACGCCGCGATCCCCGAGGTGATCCGCTGGCACGGCACCCTCGACCTGCCGGAGGCGGCCACCGAGGCCGAGGCGATCGCCGAGTTGCGGGCCCTGGCGGCCCGCAACACCGTCGCCGTCTCCATGATCGGGTTGGGGTATCACGGCACGCACACCCCGGCGGTGATCCGCCGTAACGTCCTGGAGGACCCGGCCTGGTACACGGCGTACACGCCGTACCAGCCGGAGATCAGCCAGGGCCGCCTGGAGGCGTTGCTGAACTTCCAGACCATGGTCACCGACCTGACCGGCCTGGCCACCGCGAACGCCTCGATGCTCGACGAGGGCACCGCCGCGGCCGAGGCGATGACCCTCGCGCGGCGCGCGTCCAGGAGCAAGAGCCGGGTGTACGTGGTCGACGCCGACGCCCTGCCGCAGACCATCGCCGTGATCACCAGCCGGGCGGTGCCGCTCGGTATCGACGTGCGGGTCGTCGACGTCGAGCGCGACGAGTTGCCGGCGGAGTTCTTCGGCCTGCACCTGCAGTACCCGGGGGCGTCCGGCGCGGTCCGTGACCACACGGGCCTCGTCGAGGCCGCGCACACCGTCGGGGCGCTCGTCACTGTCGCGGCGGACCTGTTGGCGTTGACGCTGCTGCGGGCGCCGGGGGAGATCGGCGCGGACATCGCCGCCGGCACCACCCAGCGCTTCGGCGTACCCATGGGCTTCGGTGGTCCGCACGCCGGTTACCTGGCGGTGCGCGCGGGCCTGGAGCGAATGCTGCCCGGTCGCCTCGTCGGGGTGTCGCGCGACGCCGACGGCAACCCCGCCTACCGGTTGGCGTTGCAGACCCGCGAGCAGCACATCCGGCGGGAGAAGGCGACAAGCAACATCTGCACCGCGCAGGTGCTGCTCGCGGTGATGGCCGGCATGTACGCCGTGTACCACGGGCCGGACGGGCTGCGGGACATCGCGGCGCGTACCCATGCCATGGCGGCGCGGCTCGCGGCCGGGTTGCGCGCCGGCGGCGTGGACGTCGCGGACGTCGCGTTCTTCGACACCCTGACCGCGAGCGTGCCTGGCCGGGCCGCGCAGGTCGTCGTGGCGGCCGCCGCCGACGGGGTGAACCTGCGACTTGTCGACGCCGACCGGGTCGGTGTGTCCTGCGACGAGACGACCACCGACGCGCACCTGGCGCGGGTGTGGGCGGCGTTCGGGGTGCCCGCGTTCGACGGCGACGCCGACGCGGCACTGCCGGTCGACCTGGCCCGTCACAGCGACTTCCTCACCCACCCGGTGTTCCGCAGCCACCACTCGGAGACGGCGATGCTGCGCTACCTGCGGCGGCTGTCGGACTTCGACTACGCCCTGGACCGGGGCATGATCCCGCTCGGGTCGTGCACGATGAAGCTGAACGCGACCACCGAGATGGAGCCGGTCAGCTGGGCGGAGTTCGCCAACATCCACCCGTTCGCGCCGGACGACCAGACCGTCGGGTACCGGGAGATGATCGGGCAGTTGGAGTCGTGGCTGGCCGAGGTGACCGGCTACGACGCGGTGAGCGTGCAACCCAACGCCGGGTCGCAGGGGGAGTTGGCCGGGTTGCTGGCGATCCGCTCGTACCACGCGTCGCGGGGTGAGACGCACCGCGACGTGTGCCTGATCCCGTCGTCGGCGCACGGCACCAACGCGGCGTCGGCGGTGATGGCCGGCATGCGGGTCGTCGTGGTGGCCTGCGACGACGACGGCAACGTCGACCTCGTCGACCTGGACGCGAAGATCGACAAGCACCGGGACGCGCTCGCCGCGATCATGGTCACGTACCCGTCGACACACGGCGTGTACGAGACCGGCATCGCGTCGCTGTGCGCGAAGGTCCACGACGCCGGCGGTCAGGTGTACGTCGACGGGGCGAACCTCAACGCCCTGGTCGGGTTCGCCAAGCCCGGCAAGTTCGGCGCGGACGTGTCGCACCTGAACCTGCACAAGACGTTCTGCATCCCGCACGGCGGCGGTGGCCCCGGTGTGGGCCCGGTCGCGGTCCGCGCGCACCTGGCGCCGTTCCTGCCCGGTGACCCGCTCGGCGCGCACGTCGACGCGACCCCGGCGATCTCGGCGGCCAAGTACGGGTCGGCGGGCATCCTGCCGATCCCGTGGGCGTACCTGCGGATGATGGGCGCCGAGGGGCTGACCCGGGCGACCGGCGTCGCGGTCCTCGCGGCGAACTACGTCGCGGCGCGCCTGCGGGGGCACTTCCCGGTGCTGTACGCCGGCAACAAGGGCCTGGTGGCGCACGAGTGCATCCTCGACCTGCGGCCGTTGACGAAGGCGACAGGGGTGAGCGTCGACGACGTGGCGAAGCGGCTTATCGACTACGGCTTCCACGCGCCGACGATGTCGTTCCCCGTCGCCGGGACGCTGATGGTGGAGCCGACCGAGAGCGAGGACCTGGCCGAGCTGGACCGGTTCTGCGACGCGATGATCGCGATCCGCGCGGAGATCGAGCAGGTCGCCTCGGGGCAGTGGCCGGCAGGGGACAACCCCCTGGCGAACGCCCCGCACACCGCGGCGATGGTCAGCGGCGACGAGTGGCCGCACCCGTACCCGCGGTCGGTGGGCGCGTACCCGGCCGGGGTGGACCGGGCCGGGAAGTACTGGCCGCCGGTGCGGCGTATCGACGGCGCGTACGGCGACCGGAACCTGGTCTGCTCGTGCCCGTCGCCGGAGGCGTTCGAAGACTGACGACGGGCGAGCCGGGGCGGGCGGTACGGGCCGCCCCGGCAGCCGCTGCAGCCTGGACGAGGACGTCCCCGACCGGGGGACTACCCTGGCCGATGGCGGCTATTCGGTGACGCTGGGTGGTCGATCAGGCCACGAGGGCGTGGCGGGCGGGGCCGCGGTGCGGTGCGATGCTGCTGCCGTCGGGAAGCAACTCGCCGGTGTCCTCGAAGACGATCACACCGTTGCAGAGCAGGCTCCAGCCCTGCTCACGGAAGCAGGCGAGGACGCGCGCGGCTTCCCGGTCGGTGGCTTCAGCGGAGGGGCAGGTCGGTTGGTGCTGGCACATCAGGGTCTCCGGACTGTGGGGGCACTGTGTCATGGTTCACATGACCAGTGACGCACAGTACCAAGCGAAAGTGTCCAGCATCGACCAGGAGCCGGCCCGGCGTACGGGAAATCCACTGAACGGATGAGGAAGGTCGGACCATACGGCGTGGAAACGCTCCCACAGGTGTGCGTCGCGGATAGCGACCCGGCGACATTTGTCGATGCGCCCGCGGCACCGGCCGCCTGCCGAGACACCCTCACCGAACGCGCCCGCCTGCAATGGCACCGCCGCGACGGCGGCGACCCCGCCGCCCTCGCCGAGGAGTTCCTCGCCGCACACGGCCTGCCACTGCACGACCTGACCCGACCCACCCCCACCCACCCCGACACCGGGGCCTGCGGCGCCGCGCTCTACCTGTCCGCAGCCGCCGGCGCGCACCTGGCCGGCGCACCCACCACCACCGCCGAACCCGCGCCCACCCTGCCCGACCTCACCGTCGTCGTCTACCACCACGGCCCCACCCGAAACACCCCACCCGCCGGCCCACCCACCCCCTGGTGGCTCGGCCCCTGGACCGAAAGCTGGACCCCCCGCCAACACGCCGACGCCGTCGCCGAAGTCCGCGCCGCCATCGGCCGCGGCGACGTCTACCAGACCAACCTCGTCGGACACGCCGCCGCCCCATACACCGGCGACCCCCGGCCCGCCCTGAGCCGCCTCAGCGCGCTCCCCGGCGCCCGCTACGGCGGCGTCCTCACCGGCGACGGCTGGGCCATCGGCTGCGCCTCCCCGGAAACCCTCATCGAGGTCACCGACGGGCACCTCATCACCCGACCCATCAAAGGCACCCGCCCCGCCACCGCCGCCGGCCGCGCCGAACTGCTCACCAGCGCCAAGGAACGCGCCGAACACATCATGATCGTCGACCTGGAACGCAACGACCTCGCCCGCATCGCCCGCACCGGCAGCGTCACCGTCGACGACCTGTTCACCGTCCGCCGCTGGTGCGACCTGTGGCAGGCCGAGTCGACAGTGCGCGCCACCGCCGCCGACGGACTCGGCCTCGCCGACCTGCTGCGCGCCACCTGCCCCGGCGGCTCCGTCACCGGCGCACCCAAACACGCCGCCCTCACCCAGATCACCACCCTCGAACCCGTCGGCCGCGGCGCCAGCATGGGCGCACTCGGCTGGGTCACCCCCGGCCGCGTCGACCTCGGCCTGACCATCCGCACCGCCGCCGCGGACACCGACCTGCTGCACACCTGGGCCGGCGGCGGCATCACCTGGGACAGCGACCCCGCCGCCGAGGTCGCCGAAGCCGCAGCGAAAACCGCCCCGATCCGCGCCACCCTGGCCGGACACCGCACCCACCGCGACCGGCGATAAACTGCCGACCATGACCATGCGGCCCATCCGGATCATCGGCGACCCCGTCCTGCGCACCGAATGTGAGCCGGTCACCACCTTCGACACCGAGCTGCGGGCCCTCGTCACCGACCTGATGGACACCCTGCTCGGCGCCCCCGGCCGCGCCGGGGTCGCCGCACCACAGATCGGCGTCAGCGCCCAGGTGTTCGTCTACGACGCCGACGGGCACCGCGGCCACCTCATCAACCCCACCCTCGAACTCTCCGACGAACTCCAGGACGACGACGAGGGTTGCCTGTCCATCCCCGGGTTGTACTTCCCCACCCAACGGGCCCTGCACGCCACCGCCCACGGCGTCGACCAGCACGGCGAACCGTTGACGATCTCCGGCAGCGGATTCCTCGCCCGCGCCCTGCAACACGAAACCGACCACCTGCGCGGCACCCTCTACGTCGACACGCTGCGCGGCGACACCCGCCGCCGCGCCCTGCGCGAGATCCGCGCCGGCCGCTTCGACTCACCCAGCCGCCGCCGCTGACGCCGTCACCATCCACTCGTCGTAATCGGCGACCCGGGTGAAACCGACCCGCTCGTACAGGCGCACCGCAGCCACGTTGTCCGCCTTCACGTTGAGCGTGACGTGCGCGACGCTCTCCCGCAGCCGCGCACACAACGCCGCCACCACCGACGCGCCCAGCCCCCGCCCCCGCCAGAGCGGATGCGTCGTGACGTTGCCCAGGGCCGCCACCCCGTACGCCGGCGAGAACACATGCACCCCGGCCACCGCCACCAACGCATCCCCGTCGCGCACCCCCAGATACTGCCCCGTCTGCACCATCCGCTCGTCGAACCAGTTACCGGGGTACGCCCGCGCGTACAACTCCCGCACCTGCGGCAGGTCCGCCGCCCCGAGCACCACCCCCACCGGCGCCACCGCGCCCAGCCGCGCCGGATCGGTCAGCGCCATCCGGTGATGCCGGCCACCGGCAACCAACCGGAACGCCCCGGACAGCGCACCGGTCAGACCGGGGGACAGGTGCGCGTACAGCCGCGCCGGCAGCACCGGCGCCAACTCCGCAAGCAACACCGACAGCGCCACCGTGTCCGCCGGCGCGGCGAACGCCAACAACGTCGGCAGGTCCGTGCCGTGGTACAGCAACGCAACCTGCTCACCCCGACGAAACCACGACGTGTACGGCCAGAAGAAATCGTCCAGGTCACCCAACTGGTAGGCGTGCAGCACCGGATCCCGCCCCAACAACCGCGCCAACACCGCACGGTCGTGCTCGGCCCGCACCGCCATCAGCGCGCCACCCACTGGTCATGGCCGAGCTTCGCGACCAACGCCACCACGACCACCAGCAGCACCACCCGCACGAAACCCGAACCCCGACGCAACGCCATCCGCGCCCCCAACACCGCCCCGGCGATATTGCACACCGCCATCCCCGCACCCAACAACCACCACACATGCCCGGTCACCCCGAACACCACAAGCGCACCCAGGTTCGTCCCCGCGTTGACCACCTTCGCCATCGCCGAACCGTGCACGAAGTCCGCACCCACCAACGCCGTGAACGCCAACACCAGGAACGTCCCAGTACCCGGACCGATCAACCCGTCATACAGGGCGATCCCCACACCGGCCACCGCGACCACCACGCCCACCCGCACCGGCGTCCGCCTCGCCGGCACCGCCAACACCCCCATCCGGGGCCGCAGCAACACGAACACCGCCACCAGAACCAGCACCACCAACACCACCGGCCGGTACGCCGACGCCGGCACCGCCCCGGCCAACGCCGCACCCACACCCGCGCTCACCACCGCCAACCCCGCCGCCGGCCCCGCCACCCGCCAGTCAACAGTCGTCCTGCGGGCATAAGTCGCCGCCGCCGTGGCGGTACCGAAGATCGCGGCCAACTTGTTAGTGCCCAACGCGGTGGCCACCGGCAACCCCGGCGCGGCCACCAGCAACGCCGGCAGCAACAACAACCCACCACCGCCGACCACGGCATCGACCCACCCCGCCATCGCGGCAGCGGCCAGCAGAGTACTCAGCGATACGGCGTCCACGGGCGGCAATTCTCCCCACCACAACCGCCCCCAAGACCACCCGAGTGGCCAGCCTCACCCCCTCACCGACGCCGAGAACGCCGCAACCGCACCCCCAACGCGCCAACAGCCACGAACACCAACGCGGAACACAGCAACACCTTCAGCACCCGGCAACCATGCCACGGGGACGTATGGTGCAGAAGTGCGCCTGGCCACCTTCAACCTGCTGCACGGACGATCCCTGACCGACGGGCTCGTCGACTCCGACCGCCTCACCACCGCCATCAGCGCCCTCGACGCCGACGTGCTCGCCCTCCAGGAAGTCGACCGCGACCAACACCGCAGCGGCAAACTCGACCTCACCACCATCGCCGCCCACGCACTGGACGCACCCCACCACCGCTTCGCCGCCGCCGTCGTCGGCACCCCCGGCGAACACTTCCGCCCACTGCGCCACGACGACGACGGACACGGCGAACCCTGCTACGGCATCGGCCTGATCAGCCGCCACCCCGTCCGCAGCTGGCACATCACCCGCCTCAAACCCGCCCCCGTCCGCTCACCGGTCTACGTACCCGGCCCCCGCGGCGGCCTCATCCTGCTGCACGACGAACCCCGCGTCGTACTCGCCGCCGTCCTGGACACCCCCCACGGCCCCCTCACCGTCGCCGCGACCCACCTGTCCTTCGTGCCCGGCTGGAACGCCCGCCAACTCCGCCAAACCGTCCGCGCCCTCCGCGCGCTACCCGGCCCCCGCATCCTGCTCGGCGACCTCAACCTGCCCGCCGGCCCCGCCCGACTCGTCTCCGGCTGGCAGCCCCTGGGCCGCCGCCCCACCTACCCCTCCGGACAACCCCGCGTCCAACTCGACCACATCCTCGCCGACCGGCACGCCCTCAACCAGCTCCCACCGGTACGCGCCGTCACCACGCCAGCGTCCACTATCTCCGACCACCGCCCCCTGCTCGTCGACCTCGGCTGAACCCGCCGGCCACCCGGCCCAGAACGCGTGGGTGGGAAACCACCACCGCCGTGCCCACCCACCCTCCAACACGCCAACGCCGACGCGCGCTCAATCCCGGCCCACCACCAGCGACGCCAACACCCGGTTGGTGCGGTTGGCCCGCACCGCGTCGCGCTGCTGCCCGGCCGTCACCTCGATGTACGTCTGCGACGACGCCAACGACGCGTGCCCCAACAGCCGCATGATCTCCGCGGCGCTCGCCCCGTCCTCGGCCAACCGGGTCGCGAACGTGTGCCGCAGCGCGTGCAACCGCGCCCCCCGCGGCACCCGGTCCCCGATACCAGCCCGCCGGTAACACGACTCCACCAGATACTGCAGCCCACCCCGACGCAGCGGCTCACCGTGGCGATCCACCAGCAACGCCGAGTCGGGGCGCACCGACCGCGCCCCGAAGCGCCGACGCCGACTGTCCAGGTAGTCGGCCACCACCCGGTCCAGATCAGCCTCGATCGGCACCACCCGGGGCCGCCCACCCTTGCCGGCCACCTCGACGCGCCGCTCACCCGGCCGACCCGCCAGCGAGCCGACCCGCAACGCCAGCAGCTCCGACAGCCGCAGCCCCGCACACAACGCCACCGCCAACACCGCCACGTCCCGCTCCGGCCACGGGTCACGCTGCCTGCCGTCGTCCCGCGCCACGGACGCGAGCAGCACCTCGGGGGTGTCCGTGCCGCGCAGCGGCTTCGGCTGGGGGAGTAGCGCCCGGGGCCGGTCGACCGCCGGCATCGGGTTGCCCGCCAGCACCCCCTCCGCCACCAGGAACGTGAAGAAACTGTTCCAGGTGGACCAGGCGCGGTGCACCGAAGCGGGCGCCCGGGGCGCGGCGAAGCGGGCGAACGCCGCCCGCATCACCCGGGGGGAGAGGTCGGTGATCGACAGCTCGTCCAGGGGCAGGGGAGTGGCGGCGGCTTCGGCGATCAGGTCGCCCACCGTGCGCAGGTCCCGCCGGTACGCGGCAAGGGTGTGCGGGGAGGGCTTGCGGGTGGCTCGGGCGGTCAGGAACTCCTCGATCAGCATCCCGAGCGATTCGTCCTGTTTGTCATGCATAAGGGATATTATGCAGCATTTTCGGGTTTCCGGGAAGGGCGGAGGAGGGGGAGCGGCCCACACCACACCAGGCTGCTCGGTCACCGCGGCGATACCACCCGTCAGCCAGAACGAGGGGCGTGGTGTGGTGTGGCATCTCGCTACCATGACCGGGTGGCCGTCATCTCTCGCCGGAAGCTGGTGTGGGGTGGGGTTCTCTTCCTCCTGCTGGCCTACGTCGTGCTGCTGACCACGACGACCCTCGGCACGGTCTGGGCAGCCTGGTGGTCCGGCAAATCCACAACCGACATGCGGCTGTGGTGGTGGCCGATGCTGTTCTGGAGTCGCCTGGGCAAAGGCATTCAGCTGCTGGCCGGGCTCGTCGTGATACTCGACGTGATCGATCTGGATCGGCTGCGCCGATCTGCTGTCACGCTCGACAGTAGAGGACGCGCCCTTCACCTTCTGGCGCCAATCGAAAGGCACCGCGCGAAGGTGTACGGAGTCCGTGAAGAGCTCACCCGGTGCCTCGTGGACATGAAATACCTGGCGGCCCGAGGAGGCGTGACCCTCGACATCTCGTCTCTGCGAGCCGAGCCCAGCCTCGCCGTCTCGGAGGAGACGGCGAACCTGCTCGGCGCGGTGGATGTCGCCGAAACCCTGCGCAGGATGCACGCCGAGGCGGCCAAGCAGGGGTGGCGCGGCGCGGAGCTGACGCGGCGCGTCCACGAACGCATCGACACCTTCCTTGCCGACCAGTTTGGTCCAGGTGAGCGGGGATGGTCGGGCACTGTCGCCCACCAGTTTCAGGCGCGCACCACCTTCTTCGGGATCATCGGCCTGATGGTGGCGCTGGCCGTCACCACAACCGTGACCATGGTCCTGATCTCCACGACGCTCAGTGAATGGATAACCGCATCCATCGCGATCGTCGTCTTTCTCGTGAGCGTCCCCATCGGCGTGTTGCCCATGGAGGACTGGCGTCTCGGCGGGTCCCTGCTGGCGGCCTGGCGCTCCGGCTGCGCCCGGATCTTGAGCTTCTTCGCCGAGATGATCGGCACCGCCCGGCCGGGCCACGTGTTCCGTTGGATGGCACTCTGGCTTTTCCTCGCCGGGATGCACTTCGACCTGTTGGCCTCCTGAAGCGACCTGCTGCGGTGGCCGGTTCGTGGCCCCGCCACCCGCTGTGCCGGCAGAGTTTCCAGGGGGGGACCCCCAACCCTGGTTACTTTACATAATGTGCATTATCGAATCTCAGCCACGCGTGCCCGGAGCAGCCAGTCCTGGGTCAGCGCTCGCAGCAACGCGGGCTGTTCGAACGGCAGGTAGTGTCCGGCCCCGTCGAGCACGCTGTAGGTGCCGCGCGGGTACCGGCGCATGGCGCGGAACTGGTCGGCGTACCCGATGATCCCGTCCTGTCGCCCGGTGATGACGCTTACCGGTCCGTCGAAGACGACATCGACGTTCTCGTCGGGCAACGCGTAGCCCGGACCGGTCTGCAGCTCCTCCTGAAACGTCGCATCGCCGGGGCCGCCGGAGTCGAGGGCGGCCAGCACCGTCGCGACGACACCCGGGGTGCGGTGGCCCACGGCGGCGTCGAGGTGCGCGCGCAGCGCCTCGGGCGCGGCGTCGAGCCAACCGGTGGGCGCGTCGGGCTGCGGGGCGTCGGGCAACTCCCTGCTGTCGCGGGCGATGGTGATCCCTGGGCAGACGAGCAGCAGGCCGCGGACGAGTTCCGGTCGTTGGCGTGCGATGCCGGCGGCCAGGTACGCGCCGTAGGAGGCACCCGCGAGCAGGACCGGTGCTTGCGCGTGCTTGTCGAGCCATCCGCACACGCTCTCCAGCACCGCCTGGGAGGTGGCGGGGTCGGTCCCGGGGCTGTCGCCGTGACCGGGCAGGTCCAGGTAGGTCTGGCGCAGGTCGGTGCCGGCGAGGGCCGGGCCGAAGGCGGCGGCCGTGGCGGCCCGGGTCATGCCGAACATGGGCAGGCAGACCACCTCGGGTCCGGTTTGCGCCGATCGGTCGAATGCCAGGCTCATCGTTTGTTCCTCCCGGGGTGATGGTGGTGGCACAGGAGGACAACCTTTCACGGGCGGTCGACCTCGCGGGGACCGGTGCAGCGGTGGAGCGGTGCGTTCCGGGGCGTACTCCCCTCGCTGTCGCCGACCTCACGTGCGCCGCTCGTCGGGGAATGCCCGGGGCGGGTCGCGCGGTTCTCCGTTCGGAAGATCAGGATCATGATCGAATTGGAAGTGCCATGCACATGCGCTCAGATGCGGTGGTGCTGTTCGGTGTCACCGGTGACCTCGTGTCGAAGAAGCTGTTCCCGGCGCTGTACGAGTTGACCCGGCGTGATCGCCTCGATGTTCCGGTGATCGGTGTGGCCCGCTCCCCCTGGGATGATCAGCAGTTGGTCACCATGGCCCGTAAGTCGGTGGCCGAGGCGAACGACGAGGTCGACGACGAGGTCTTCGACCGGTTGGCGGGCAACCTCGCGATGATCTCCGGGAACTACGCGGACCGGGCCACCTACGAGCGGCTGGCCGAGCGGCTGCGGGGTGCGCAGCGGCCGATCTTCTACCTGGCGATTCCTCCGGCGGTGTTCGGTTCCGTCATCGAGGGGCTCGCGGCCGTGGGCCTGGCCGACCGGGGTCGGGTGATCGTGGAGAAGCCGTTCGGGCGTGATCTGGCGTCGTCGCGGGAGTTGGACCGCACGCTGCGGGCGGCGTTCGCGCCGGAGCGGGTGTTCCGCATCGACCACTATCTCGGCAAGGAGGCGGTGGAGGGTCTGTACGCCTTCCGGTTCGCCAACCGGTTGTTCGAGCCGCTGTGGAACAACGAGCACATCGACAACATTCAGGTGACCCTGGCGGAGGGTTTCGGCACGCAGGGTCGTGCCGGCTTCTACGACACGGTGGGCGCCACCCGGGACGTGTTGCAGAACCACATCCTGCAGATCGTCGCGCTCATCGCGATGGAGGCGCCGGCCAGCGAGGACACCGCGGCGTTCCAGGAGGCGGAGGTGTCGGTGCTGCGGCAGATCGCGCCGCTGTCGCCGGAGTCGACGGTGCGGGGGCAGTACGCGGGCTATCGGGACGAGCCGGGTGTCGCGTCGGGTTCGAACACGGAGACGTTCGTCGCGACCCGGTTGACTGTCGACTCGCCGCGTTGGGCGGGGGTGCCGTTCTATCTGCGTACGGGTAAGTCGCTGCCGGGGACGGCGACGGAGGTGGTGGTCGAGTTCAAGCAGCCGCAGCGGTCGCTGATTCCGGCGGAGCGGGGCACGGTGACCGCCGCGAACCTGCTGCGGTTCCGGCTCGGGCGCGGTGACGGCATCACGATGTCGATCCAGGCGAAGAGCCCGGGGGCTGAGGTGGCGAGCCGTCCGGTGGATCTGTCCGTCGACTTCGGTGCGGCGCTGGGGCGGCGTCAGGAGGCGTACGAGCGGTTGCTGGACGACGCGATGGATGGGCAGCATCTGCGGTTCGCCCGGGAGAAGACGATCGAGCAGGAGTGGCGCGTCGTCGAGCCGATCCTGGATCTGGCAGACCCGGTGCGGTCGTACGAGAAGGGCACCTGGGGTCCGGCGGAGGCGGACGCCCTCGCCGGTGGTTGGCACGCCCCGGACCTGCGATAGTGGCGCTGCTCACGGTGTCGGCGGCGCCGACGCGGTGGGCGGCGCGCACCGTGGCAGGCTCTGCCGAATGGCACCTGATGAGACGGTACGCGCGCTCGCCGAACTGGCGGAGGCCGAGTTCATGTTCCGGTACGAGTCGGGTGCGCCGGCCGACGTCCGGGACGCGCTCGGGATCCGGACCGCCAGGATGGGCGGCGGGGTGGTGCTGTCGATGCGGCACGACCCGACCGGCTACTGGTCCAAGGCGCTCGGGTTCGGCTTCGACGAGCCGGTGACCGGCGAGTTGATCGCCCAGGTGTGCGACTTCTACCGCGCCGAGGGCACGCCGAAGGCCGTCATCCAGATCGCGCCGGACCGGTTGCCGGCGGAGTGGGACGAGATCTGCGCGCGGGAGAACATCACGGCCGGCGGTGTGTGGGTGAAGCTCGCCGGTGAGATCGGTGCCCTGCGTCCCGGTGACACGCGCCTGCGGGTGGGTCCGGTCGCGGACGGGTCGGTGCGCGAGTGGGCGTCGGTGGTCCTGCGGTGCTTCGGGATGCCCGAGGAGCACCTCGCGCCGATGCTTGTCGCGAGTGTCCGCGACCCGGGGTTTCGTCCGTTCGCGGCCTGGGACGGTGCGCGGATGGTGGCCGCCGCGAACCTGTTCGTGCATGGCGAGGTGGGTTCGCTCAACACCGGTGCCACGGTGCCGACCCATCGGGGTCGGGGCGGGCAGTCGGGCTTGTTGGCGGCCCGGGTGGCAGCCGCCGCGGAGGCTGGTTGCCGGTGGGTCACGGCGGAGACGGGCCGGCCCGCGCCGGGTTCGTCGAATCCGTCGCTTGACAACATGCTGCGGCTGGGGATGAGCCCGCTGTACGAGCGGCGCAACTGGCTCTGGCAGGCGGCTGAGTGACCGCTCAGCTCACGGTTTCGACCGTCGGGCGACGTCGAGGTTTGCGGCCTCCGTGTGCGGGGGGCACGTTGTGGGGACGTCTCTGTCCTCACCGGAGAGGAAGCAGCGCATGCTTTCCGCACTCGATCGTCGGCACACCGTCGCGCCGCCCGGCTACAGCCGGTGGCTGATCCCCCCGGCGGCGTTGGCCATCCACCTCTGCATCGGTCAGGTCTATGCGACAAGCGTCTACAAGAACTCGCTGATCGCGCACTTCGACACCAGTCAGACCGCGATCGGGGTGATCTTCAGTATCGCGATCGTGATGCTGGGGTTGTCCGCGGCGGTCGCCGGGACCTGGGTGGAGGCGAACGGGCCGCGTAAGGCCATGTTCGTCTCGGCCTGTTTCTGGGCGGCGGGTTTCCTGGTGGGGTCGCTGGGCATCGCCACGAAACAGCTGTGGTTGTTGTATCTGGGCTACGGGTTGCTCGGCGGCATCGGGCTGGGCATCGGTTACATCTCCCCCGTCTCCACGTTGATCAAGTGGTTCCCGGACCGGCCGGGGCTGGCCACCGGGTTGGCGATCATGGGGTTCGGTGGTGGGGCGATGGTCGCCTCTCCCCTGTCCCGGCAGCTGTTGTCGTTCTACGACGCCGGCTACGACCCGGCGAACGCGGGGTCGACGGCGTCGGGCAGCGCCCTGGTGTGGTTGTTCGTGACGCTTGGCCTGGGCTACTTCGTGATCATGATGTTCGGGGTGGCGAACGTGCGGGTGCCGGCCGAGGGCTGGCGGCCGGCCGGGTTCGACCCCGCGAGTGTGGCGGCGAAGCCGCTCGTCACCACGGCGAACGTGTCGGCGGCGAACGCGGTGAAGACCCGGTCGTTCTGGCTGCTGTGGGTGGTGCTGTTCTGCAACGTGACAGCCGGCATCGGCATCCTGGAGCAGGCCAGCCCGATGATCCAGGACTTCTTCCGGGACAACGGCACGTCGGCGGTGACAGTCGCGGCGGCCGGTGGGTTCGTGGGTCTGCTGTCGCTGTTCAACATGGCGGGCCGGTTCGTGTGGTCGTCCACCTCGGACGTCATCGGCCGCAAGCCGATCTACCTGGTGTACCTGGGGGTCGGCATGGTGCTGTACGCGCTGTTGGCCCTGGTCGGGCAGAGCGCGACAGCCCTGTTCGTGTTGTTGGCCTGCGTGATCCTGTCGTTCTACGGAGGTGGGTTCGCGACGGTGCCGGCGTACCTGCGGGACCTGTTCGGCACGTTCCAGGTCGGTGCGATCCACGGCCGGTTGCTGACCGCGTGGTCGGCGGCGGGGATCGCGGGTCCGCTGATCGTCAACGGGTTCCTCGACGCGCAGGGCAAGCCGGGCACGTTGACGGCGGCGGCGTACCGGCCGGCGTTGTTCACGATGGTGGGCGTGCTCGCGGTGGGTTTCGTGGCGAACCTGCTGGTGCGGCCGGTGCCGCAGCGCTACCACGAACCAGCGGCGGAGCAGGGTGCGACTGAGGACATGGGGGCGGAGAGGAGTGCCACGCGATGAGTGACGACAGCCGATCCGGGCAGCAGGCCCGGTTGTGGATCTCCTGGTTGGTGGTGGCTGTGCTGCTCGGCTACGGGGTGGTGCAGACCGTGATCACGGCGGCGAAACTGTTCACGCACTGAGCGGTGAGCCGGGGCGCCGCGCGCCCCGGCTCACAGTCCGCCGGAGACCCGCAGGACCGTCCCGGTGGTGTACGAGGCGTCCGGGCTGAGCAGCCAGGCGATCGCGGCGGCGATCTCGTCGGGTTCGCCGGCGCGGCCCAGCGGGATGCGACCGGCGGCGGTGTCGGCGCGGTCGGGTACGCCGGAGGCGGCGTGGATGTCGGTGCGCACGAGGCCGGGTGCGACGGCGTTGACGCGGATGCCCCGCGGGGCGAGTTCCTTGGCCAGGCCGACGGTGAGGGTGTCGGTGGCGGCCTTCACCGCGGCGTAGTGCACGTACTCCCCCGGGCTGCCGAGGGTCGCGGCGGCCGACGAGACGTTGACGATCGCGCCGCCGTCGGTGAGTCGGCGGGCGGCCTGCTGGGCGCAGAGGACGTAGCCGACGAGGTTGACGTCGACGACCCGGCGCAGGTCCTCGACGCGCAGGTCGGTGAAGGGTCCGATGAGGCTGGTGACGCCGGCGTTGTTGACCAGGCCGGTGAGTGGGCCGAGCTGGGCGGCCGCGTCGAACAGTTCGTTCACCTGGTCGGGGTCGGTGGTGTCGGCGCGTACCGCGATGGCCTGGGCCCCGGCGGCGCGCAGGTCGGCCAGGACGGCGGCGGCGGCGGTGTCGTCGCGGCGGTAGCACAGCGCGAGGTGGTGACCGGCCTGGGCGAGGCGGCGGGCGGTGGCCGCGCCGATGCCACGGCCGCCGCCGGTGATGACGGTGACAGGTGCCACGGTGTCTCCAGGGCTGTCGGAGCAGGACGCGCCGACGCTACCGTGACCGGCGCGGTCCGGTCGTGGAGAGGAGGGTCACATGCAGCGCGCGTTGGTGCTCGGTGGTGGCGGGGTGACCGGTGTGGCCTGGGAGTTGGGGCTGCTGGCGGGGCTGGTCGAGCGGGGTGTGCCGGTCACCGGGGCGGATCTGGTGGTCGGCACGTCGGCGGGCTCGGTGGTCGGCGCGCAGGTGTGCTCCGGGTTGCCGGTGCAGCGGTTCTACGAGGATCAGTTGGCCCCGCCGAGGGGTGGGTCGGCGGCCCGGTTGGGTGTGGTGGCGTTGGCGCGGCTGGTGTGGGCCGGTGGTCGTACCCGCGACGCGGTGCGCGCACGGGCCCGGATCGGGGCGATGGCGCTGGCGGCGCGTACCCAGTCGGAGGCGTCGCGGCGGGCGGTGATCGAGGCTCTTCTCGTGGCCCGGGAGTGGCCGGCGCGGCGGTTGCTGGTCACGGCGGTGGACGCGGCCTCCGGCGAGTTCGTGGTGTTCGACAGCGACAGCGGGGTGTCGCTGGTGGACGCGGTGGGTGCGAGTTGCGCGGTGCCCGGGGTGTGGCCGCCGGTGACGATCGGCGCGCGCCGGTTCGTCGACGGTGGGATGCGCTCGACGGTGAACGCGGACCTCGCGGCGGGCGCGCAGCGGGTGCTGGTGCTCGCGCCGACGTCGGGGGCGTTCGGGCCGATGCCGCGGGTGTCGGCGCAGGTGGACGGTTTGCGTTCCGCCGGGTCGAGGGTGGTGGTGGTGACGCCGGACGCGGCGGCGCGCTCGGCGATCGGCCGTAACGTGCTGGATCCGGCGCGGCGCGCGGGTGCGGCGCGGGCCGGGCGGGCCCAGGCCGACGTGGTGGCCGACGAGGTGGCGGCGCTCTGGGCGTGATCGCTTACGCTCACCGCGCGTTCGGTCGATTGGACAACGGAGGTGCGCGGTGGCGGGTGTGGGTGTCGGTGACGTGGTGCAGGACTTCGAGCTGCCGGATGAGACGGGCACGCCGCGGCGGCTGTCGGAGTTCCTGGCGACCGGGCCGGTGGTGCTGTTCTTCTACCCGGCGGCGATGACGCGGGGGTGCACGGCGGAGAGTTGTCACTTCCGGGACCTCGCGGCGGAGTTCACGGCGGTGGGCGCGTCGCGGGTGGGCATCAGCCGTGACCCGGTGGCGAAGCAGGCGGAGTTCTCGAAGCTGCACGGGTTCGACTATCCGCTGCTGTCCGACCAGGACGGCACCGTGGCGCAGCAGTTCGGGGTGAAGCGGCGGGTGCCGTTGGGGCCGCTGAGCATGAAGCGGATGACGTTCGTGATCGGCACTGACCGGCGGGTCGTCGAGGTGATCCACAGCGAGGTCAGCATGAACGACCACGCGGACCGGGCGCTGCGGGCGTTGGGTGGCTGAGTGGGCGTGGGCCCTGTGCGGCGGGTGTCGCAGTGGGCTGGTATCAAGACAGCAATCAAACAGGTGTACGGAAGAGGGTTGTGATGGATGCCGGCCAGGGTTTGTCCACTGACGAGGTGCAGAGCATCCGGGAGGCGTTGGCGGCCGGGCGTAAGCCGCGGGTGGTGTTCACCGCGTCGGCGGGGCAGATCGCCGGCCAGGTCGGTCAGGTGGTCGAGCTGACCGACCCGGAGGTGTCCGACGAGTTCGTGGTGGTGCGTTTCGGTCGCGACGAGTTGCCGTTCTCCCCCGCCGACCTGGCGGTGGCGCCCAAGGGCGCGGGTCGGCGGGTGGTGGAGCCGAAACCGGAGCCCGAGCCGGAGCCGGAGCCGGTGGCGGCGCCGGAGTTCGTGTTGGACACGCCGCGGGTGCCCGCGCAGCGACAGGAGGAACCGAAGGTGGAGCAGACCGAGAAGCCGCCGGCGCGGCGGGCGGTCAAGGCCGTCAAGCCGAAGGGCCCGGCGGGGCTGACGGTGACCTTGGCGTACGCCGACGGTGAGTGGACGGTGGCCGCGCAGCAGGGCAGTAAGGCGCTCGCGAAGCCGTACGTGGTGAAGCCGGCCGAGGCGTTGAAGATGGTGGCCCTGGTCGACGTGCCCGGTGTGCAGGAGGCGGTGGAGCAGATCCTCGGCACCGAGCGGGCCGAGGCGGAGCAGCAGGCGGAGAAGCTGCGCGCGGAGTTGGCGGAGATCGAGGCGCGGTTGGCGGAGCTGCGCGAGGCCCGCTGAGCTGGTCGCGGCGGGTCTGCCCGGGGTTGGGTGGGTCCGCCGTGGCGGTGTCGGCGTCAGTGGCCGCCGTGGTGCTCGAGCAGGCGGGTGAGCAGGCGGGTCAGTTGGTCGCGTTCGGCGCTCGACAGGGGTGCGAGCAGGTCGTCCTGCACGCGGGCGACGGTGTCGGCCATCCGGTGGGCTTCGGCGGTGCCGGCCTCGGTGAGGCTGATGACGTTGCGGCGGCGGTCGGCCGGGTCGGGGGCGCGTACGACGAGTCCCCGACCGGTCAGGTCGTTGACGGCGGCCACGACGTCGCTGCGGTCGATGGCGCAGCGACGTCCCAGGTCGGCTTGGCTCGCGGGTCCGCTCTCGGCAAGTGCGGCGAGCAGCCGGTAGTGGTAGCCGCGCAGGCCGTGCGCGGCGAAGCCGGCGCTGATGAGTCGTCCGGCGTGGGTGGCGGCCTGGTTGAGCAGCCAACTCGGGGTGGTCCGCAGCCCGGCGGGTGACTGCGGGGCGGTGGCGTCCATGGCGGCAGCCTAACAGTAATCGTTGGTGCGACCCACAAACCGTGTTACGTTGGCTCCACCAACGTTGGCAACGCCAACGTTTTTGAAGGAGGCATCGTGTCCACTCTCAACGGTCAGGTCATCGGTCAGGCCCATTTCGCCACCCGTGCCCTGCTCGAACGCGCCGTCGCGCCCCTGGGCGTCGACTTCGGCCAGGTTCTCGCGCTCAACGCCCTCGCCGCCGGTCCCGTCGCCCGCACGCGTCTGGTGCACCGCATCACCAGCACCCGCAAGGTCGACGAGCCGGCCGTGCACGAGATGATCGCCGGCCTCGTCGCCGCCAACCTGGCGCGGCTCGACGACACCGCAGAACCGCAGGTAGGGCTCACCGACGCCGGCCACGCCACCCAGGCCCACATCGCCGACGCCGTCGGGGGCATCACCGCCCGGCTGTACGGAGACATCCCGCCCGCCGATGCCGACGCTGCCGCCCGCGTTCTGACGCTCATCACCGAGCGGGCCAACGACGAACTGGCGGGCGTCGCCTGAACCGCGTTGCCAGGTGGCGTAGCCGACCACGTCGCCGTCGTCCTCGACGAGGGTGAGCCCGTCGCCGGGCAGGGCGCCGTGTCGGCGGAGCCGCGCAAGGCCCGCTGAGGCGGGTCCGGGCCGGCTGCGGTGTGCCGGCAGGCGGCCGGCCCCGGCGGGTTGGGGCCGACCGCCTGGATGCCTACTGGCGCGGGTGCTGTCCGAGCTGGGCCACCACTGCCCGTTGCAGCACCGCGGTGGTGCCCAGCACCGTCCCGGCCGGCCCGTCGGCGGTGTCCGCCACGAGATAGCTGCGCTCTCCGAGGTAGTCGAACGTCGCCTCATCGAAGATCCACTCGTCGCGGCGGCTGTGTTCGGTGTGCGCGACGGCTATCCCCCGCCGCCCGGTCGCGTCGGTGACTCCGCGCACCACCTCGACGCCGGGGATCTTCGCCGCGGCCCGGTAGAGTGCGGCGCTCGTACGCGGCGGCACCAACGACTCGCGCAGGATGTCACCGATCGCGGTGAACGCCGCGCTGTCGGGGCTGCTGCCCGGACCTCGCTGCTCGCGTTCCCGGTACAGCTTCGCCAGCAGGGCGTCGGGGTCGTCGGGCAGGTCCACAAGCGCGGCGTTCGGTGTCACGTCCGTGAGCGTTTCGCGTTGCGGGATGGTGCCGACGATCGGCGCGTGGAACAACGGTTGCCTCAGCAGGCCGTCGCCCCGCTCGTCGCGGGGAATCCAGATCTCCCGCTCCTGTACCGGTCGCAGCCGGGCCGGGCCGTCACCGAGCTCGGCGACGGCACCCCGGCTCCTGATGTAGACGTAGCCGCCCGCGCCGGGCGGTGGCCCCGGCTTGTCGGCGGTGGCCACGGCCATCCGGTTGAGGAGCAGCGCCGCACCGACGCGTTCGCCCTGCCCGACCGGGACGACGAGCGGCGCGCTGTCCGGCGCCCACGGCTGGGCGACCATCCCGGCCGCGACCGCGACGGCCAGCACTCCCGCCACCGGCGCGAGCACACGCAGCCGTACTGGCCGCCGTGACGGCCGCCGGACCTCGGTCAGGAGATGCTGCCGCAGTGCCTGTCGGCGCGGCTGCGGCAGCGTCGGCACGGGCGGGGCGGAGGGCTCTGTCATCGGTACTCTCCCTGCTCGGCGGGGACCATCCGGGTGCCGGCCAACTCCTGCTGAGCCAGCGTTCGCAGCCGGGCGCGGGCCCGCGACAGCCGGGAGCGCACGGTGCCGACGGGTACGCCCAGCGCCTCGGCCGCCGCCGCGTAGTCCAGGTGCGACCACACGCAGAGCAGGAACACCTCCCGGTCCGCGCGGCGCAGCGCCCGCAACGCCGCCAGGGCGGCGGTCACCTGGTCGGCGTCGTACATCCGGTCGATGACCTCGTCGGCGAAGTCCGGGACGGTGTCGCGGACCGGCAGCCGCCGTAACGCCTCCCGGTGCCGGCGGGCCGCCCGTCGGCGGTTGCGCAGCACGTTCGTCGCGATGCCGAGCAGCCACGGGCGCAGGCTGTCCCCGTCCGGGCGCAGGGATCCGCGGATCCGCCACGCCTCGAGGAAAGTCAGCGACACCACATCCTCGGCGTACGCCGGGTCGCCTTCGCTCCACAGCGCATGTCGATGAACCGCGTCGGCGTGCTCGTCGAAGAGCTCACCCAACGCCTCGGAGTCTCCGGCCCGGATCCGGGCCCGCATCTCGGCTGTCACACCTGTATCTGTCCGCTGCCGCCGGTGAGTTCCCCTTTCCGGTGCGGGAGTTCACCGGCACCGGGCGGACGGCGGTCAGAAGTAGTCGAGCAGCTGCGCCGGACCGCCGGCGCCCAACAGGTCGAGTGCGCCCGGGTCGACGCCCGGGCTGTGGTGCAGCAGTCCGGCCTGCGCCACCGACCGGGCACCGGCCGCCCCGGCGTAGAGCAGAGCGAAGCCGCGTACGTCCAGTCGCAGGTCGGCTTCGCCGCCGATGCGGGTGAGCTCGGCGTCGCCGTCGGCGACGGTCAGCCGCCAGGTGCCGGTGTTCCATTCGGCGAGTGCGTCGGTGAGTGCGAAGTCGACGACGCCGCGGGCGTGGGCGGGCCACCCGCGGGTGTGCACCGCGCGGGCGACGTCGACCGGTCGGTGCAGCCACAGGTCCCGCGCGTGGTCGCGGGCCGCCTCCAGCGGCAGGTGGGCGCTGACTGCGTCGCCGTCGAGCGGGCACAGCCGCAGCGTCGGCGTTACGCTGGCCCAGCTGCCGAGCACCCCGACGAGTTCCCGGGCGGCGTCGGCGGTGACGGCCAGCGCCTCGTCGACGGTAAGCACCGAGTCGGCGCCGTAGCCTTGACCGCGTTGCCAGGTGGCGTAGCCGACCAGGTCACCGTCGGCCTCGACGACTGTGACACCGTCGCCGGGCAGGTCACCCTTGGCGTTGAAGTAGTCGTACAGCTTCCCCCGGCGCGTCAGCATGCCGTTGCGGTGGCGGGTGACCCGCTCGTACAGGTCGGTGACGGCGGCCAGGTCGGCGGGCGTGCCGGCCCGTACGCTCAGGTGCGGGGCGGGCCGGTGTCGGGGCAGCGCGGCGGTGGCGAGGTTGACGGTGCGCAGCACCCCCGCGGCCTCCCAACCGCAGGCCCGGTAGGGGGCGGCGACGGTCGGGTACAGGGCGCTGACCGCCGCGCCGCGTTCGTGGGCGCCGGCCAACAGGGCGGTGAGCAGGGCCCGGGCCACGCCCCGGCCCCGGGCCTCGGGGGCGACCGCCACCCCGGCGACGTCGGCCGCCGGTACGGCCCGTCCGGACCACCACTGGTCGTGGTGCAGGTCGACGGCCTTGCCGACGAGGCGACCGGTGTCGTCGAACGCGCCGTAGCGGGTCATGCCGGGCACCTCGACGCGGGTGCTGGCGTGGCGTTCCTGGGTGCCGCCGAACGCTAACCGGCCCAACTCCCAGGCGGCGTCGAGGTCGTCGGTGGTGAGTTCGCGAACGTGCGCAGTGGCGGACATCGGAACAACCTAGCGGCACGGGCTCCGCGCCGACCGCCAATTCCCCGGCCCGACCACCCCACCCCACCCCACCTCACCTGCGGCCGTCGATCATGGAGTTGTGGTGGGTGACAAATCTGTCCTCATTTGCCCAAACTGGGCACCACAACTCCATGATCGACGCGCGCGGCGGGGTGGGGGCAGCCCGGTCAGTGTTGCGGGATGTTGGCTACGCCGATGCGCTTGCGGAACACCCAGTAGGTCCAGCCCTGGTAGGCCAGCACGACCGGTGTGAAGATCACCGCCACCCAGGTCATGATCTTCAGGGTGTACGGGGTGGAGGCGGCGTTGGTGGCCGTCAACGTGCCCGCCGCGTCCAGGGTGGAGGGCAGCACGTTCGGGAACAACGCCGCGAACAGGGTCGCCACGGCCAGGCCGATCGCCACGGCGGTGCCGGTGAACGCCCAGCCCTCCCGGCGTACCCGGGCGGCGGCCAGACCACCGAGCAGGGCGAGGGCCGCGCCGACGGCGAGCACGACGGCCGCCGCGCTGGAACGGATGCTCAGCGTCCAGGTCAGGAACGCGACCGCGAGCACGGCGGCGCCGACGCCCAGGCGCACCGCCAGGGCGCCCGCGCGTTCGCGGATGTCGCCGGTGGTCTTCAGGGCGAGGAACACCGCGCCGTGGGTGAGGAACAGCGCGAGGGTGGTCGCGCCACCGAGCAGGGCGTACGGGTTGAGCAGGTCGATCAGGCCGCCGACGTACTCGTGGTCGGCGTCCAGCGGCACCCCGCGCAGGATGTTGGCGAAGGCGACGCCCCACAGGATCGCCGGCAGCAGTGAGCCGACCACGATCGCGGTGTCCCAGCGGCGCTTCCAGGACGCCTCGGGGCGCTTGTGCCGGTACTCGAAGGCCACGCCCCGGGCGATCAGGGCCAGCAGGATCAGCAGCAGCGGCAGGTAGAAGCCGGAGAACAGGGTGGCGTACCACTCGGGGAACGCGGCGAACATGGCGCCGCCGGCGGTGATCAGCCAGACCTCGTTGCCGTCCCAGACCGGGCCGATGGTGTTGATCAGGACGCGGCGCTCGCGGTCGTCGCGGCCCAGCACGGGCAGCAGCATGCCGACGCCGAAGTCGAAGCCCTCCAGGATGAAGTACCCGGTGAACAGCACGGCGACGAGGAGAAACCAGATGGTGGTCAGGTCCACGATGGGCTCCGGGATCAGTAGGCGAAGGCGAGCGGGCGCTCGGCGTCGTCGTGGGTGTCGTCGATGGGGTGCTCTTCGCTGACGTCGGGCACACCGGCCTTGGCGTAGCGCAGCAGCAACTTGACCTCGATCACGGCGAGGGTGGCGTAGATCAGCGTGAACGCGGTGAAGGAGGTGAGCACCTCGGTCAGCGAGACGCTGCGGGAGACGCCGTTGCGGGTGAGCATCTCGCCGAAGACGATCCACGGCTGCCGACCCATCTCGGTGAAGATCCAGCCGAAGGAGTTGGCCAGCAACGGCAGCACCGGCATGGCCAGGCCGGCGCGCAGCAACCACCTGCTGCTCGGGGTGCGGCCCTTGCGCTGGCTCCACAGGACCAGCAGGGCGATCGCGGCGGCGGCCATCCCGAAGGCGATCATGAAGCGGAAGCTCCAGTAGGTGACCGGGATGATCGGGGTGTAGCTGCCCGCGCCGTACTGGGTGGCGTACTGGGCCTGCAGGTCGTTGATGCCGTGCACGGTGCCGTTGGGGTCGCCGGTGCCCAGGTACGACAGCAGGTACGGGATCTTCAGGGCGAACACCTCGCGGCTGCCGTCGAGGCTGCCGATGGTCAGGACGGAGAACGAGGCGGGGCTCTCGGTGGTGTAGAGGCCTTCGGCGGCGGCCATCTTCATCGGCTGCACGTCCGTCATGATCTTGCCTTGGATGTCGCCGGTGAACAGCACGGCCGCCGAGGCGACAAGGACCACCCAGGAGCCGAACTTGGTGGCGAAGCGGTACGCGCCGGTGTCGGCGGAGTCGCGGTTGCGGATCACGTGCCACAGGCCGACCGCGACGATCAGCGACCCGGCGACCAGGAATGAGCCAGCCAGGGTGTGCGGGAAGGTGATCAGGGCGACCTTGTTGGTCAGCACGGCCGGGAAGTCGGTCAGTTCGGCGCGTCCGCTGTCCGGGTTGATCCGGTAGCCGACCGGGTTCTGCATGAACGAGTTCGCCGCGAGGATGAAGTACGCGGACAGGTTGGTGCCGATCGCGGCGGCCCAGATGCTGGCCAGGTGCGCTCGCTTGGGCAGCCGGTCCCAACCGAAGATCCACAGGCCGATGAAGGTGGATTCGAGGAAGAACGCGACGAGCGCCTCGATGGCCAGCGGTGCGCCGAAGATGTCGCCGACGAAGCGGGAGTAGTCGCTCCAGTTCATCCCGAACTGGAACTCCTGCACGATGCCGGTGACCACACCCATCGCGAAGTTGATCAGGAACAGCTTGCCGTAGAACTTGGTGAGTTTCAGGTACCGCTCGTTGCCGGTGCGGTGCCACATCGTCTGCAGGATGGCCACCAGCACGGACAGGCCGATGGTCAGCGGAACGAAGAGAAAGTGGTAGACGGTGGTGACACCGAACTGCCAGCGGGCGACGTCCAACGCGTCCACCTGAAACCCCCAGCCACTCATACTACGAGACGTAGTAAATACTACTGCCCGTCGTAGAGAAACCGGCAGGGTCGGGCGGCCCGAAACGACCCGGGACCAATGACCCTGATCACCCGACCCGCCCTCGCGAGTGCACCGGCGCATGCGACGATGGCGCGCTGATGGACACCGCACCCTCCCCCTGGCAGCCGCCGCTGATCTGGCGGGGCGCCCTACTGTTGGCCCGCGCGCTGGTCGGCCTGCTCGCCCGTCTCGACGTCACCGGCGAGATTCCGGCACACCTACGCCGTGGCCCACTGGTGCTGACCGCCAACCACATCAGCCCGTTCGACCCGCTGGTGATGGCCGCCGCCTGCCAGACCCGCGGCATCGCCCCCCGGATCATGGCCACGGCCGGGCTGTTCCGCGTGCCGGTGCTCGGCGCCGCCATGCGTCACGCCGGCCACATCCGGGTCGACCGGGGCACCAGCGCCGTGCACCGGGCCCTCGACGACGCCGCCAGCGCCGTCGCCAGCGGATCGGTGATCCTCATCTACCCCGAGGGGCGCATCGGCCTGGACCCCGGCATGTGGCCCGAACGCGGCAAGACCGGCGCCGCGCGACTCGCCCTGGCCTGCGGTGCTCCGGTCGTGCCGGTCGCCCAGTGGGGCGCCCACGAGGTGCTGCCCTACCGGGCGCCGCGCGGAATGCTGCGCGGCGTCGCCCGCGCGCTGTGGCGCCGCCCGGTGATCCGGGTGCACTTCGGCCCACCCGTCGACCTCGGCGAGTCGAGCGCCGCCACCCCCGGTGCCGCCCGCCGCGCCACCGACCGGATCATCGACGCGCTCACCGACACCCTCGCCCCGCTGCGCCCCGACGAACCGGACCTGCCCCGCCACGTCGACCCCGGCCGGCCCAGCGACCTCAGCCGCGCCCACCGCCGTCGCTGAGCCCACCGCGCCGCCGGTGCGGCGATCAACGCGGTCTGCCGGACGGCGGAGGGGCATTTGACGAGATCGCCGCTCCCCCAGCCGGCCGACCTGGGGGAAATCCCCCAGCCGAAGACGGCTGTCAGCCGGCTCCTGCCGGGACCACCGCGCGCCTAGCGTGATCTTCCGTAGCCACCGACGACGGAAGGAGACCGGGTGATCGAGGCCCGCAACCTCACCAGGCGATACGGACCGATGGTCGCGGTCGACGCCCTCAGCTTCGACGTACGGCCGGGCAGCGTCACCGGCTTCCTGGGCCCGAACGGCTCGGGCAAGTCGACCACGATGCGGCTGATCCTCGGGCTGGACCGGTGCGACGCCGGCCAGGTACGAATCAGCGGTCGCCGCTACCGCGAGTTGCGCTGGCCGCTGCGGGAGGTCGGCGCGCTCCTCGGCGTCGTACATGCCGATCCTGATCGTGGAGAACTCGCTGAGCACGACCAGGCCGGTGACCTGCGGCACGGACGCCGCGGCCTGCCCGGACTTCCTGTCCGCGTGGGCCGGGCTCGGTGTGCTGTGCCTGTACGCCGCTGTCGCACTCGCCGTCGGCGGTTGGCTGCTGGCCAAGCGGGACGCGTGAGCGGGAGCCGGGGTCGGCGGGGAGGAGGATGACGGGCATGGGCCTTCCGGCGCGCACGCCGGCCGCGGACCCGTCGTCGGGCGACAGGCGGCGGGGCAGGCGCTCGTGGCGCAGCGCGCCCCCGTTGACCAGGCGGGCCGCCCGCGAGGTGGTGTTCTGCCTCGCCGGGCTGCCGTTCATCGTGTTCAACCCGGTGGCGTTCTTCGTCGTCGCGGTGGACCTGAGCTGGTGGATCAGCCGGGGCGCTCGGGGCAATCCCACCGCGACCGACGTGGCCGTGGCGGTGATCAGCGTGGGCGTGCTGCTCGTGCTGCTGGTGTCGACGACGGCGGCCCGCCGGCTCGGCACACTGCACCGCAGGCTCGCGGCCCGACTGCTCGGAGTCCGGGTCGCGCCGCCGCCGGTGCCCGCGGGCCCGACCTGGTCCGGCTTGCGCGACGGCGCCGGTTGGCGGGTCGTCGGGTACCTGCTGGCCAAGCTGCCGGTCAGCCTGATCGCGCTGTACGCCCTGTTCTTCTGGGTCGGCGGGCTACTCAACCTGAGCTACCCGCTGCTGTGGGGGGCGTTTCGCAACCACCCGCCGGGGGTGCGGCTGGACCCGGTGCCGGTGTTCACGCCGTTCGGCTTGTTCGGCGACGGCACCTTCCGCGTCGCCACCCTCGGCGGCACCTTCGCCGCCGCCGCGGCCGGGGCGGCGATGCTGCTGGCCGCGCCGTGGGTGACCAGAGCCGTCGCGTCCACCGACGGCTGGCTGATCCGCGGTCTGCTCGGGCCGGGCCGGCTGGCCCGGCGGGTCCACGACCTGGAGCTGAGCCGGGCGTCCGCCGTGGACGACGCCGCCGCCCTGCTGCGACGGCTCGAACGTGACCTGCACGACGGTGCGCAGATCCGGCTGGCCACGCTGGCCATGAACCTGGGCATGGCCCGGCGCAAGCTCGGTGACGGCGACGAGGTCGCCGACGCCGCCGCCGTCCGCGAGTTGGTCGACGCCGCGCTGCGCGGCGCCAAGGACGCCCTCGCCGACCTGCGCAGTCTGACCCGCGGCATCCACCCGCCGGTGCTCGACAACGGGCTGGCCGACGCCCTCGCCTCGCTGGCCGCCGACAGCGCGATTCCGGTCCGGTTGGACACCGGCATCCCGGTCCGGCCCACCCCCGCGATCGAGACCATCGCGTACTTCTGCGCCGCCGAACTGCTTGCCAACGCCGCCAAGCACAGCTTCGCGACCACCATCACCGTCCGGGTCGCCGGAAAGCGGGCAAAGCTGTGGCTCAGCGTCGCCGACGACGGCACCGGTGGTGCCGACCCGAGCCGCGGCACCGGCCTGTCCGGGCTGGCGCAACGGGTCGCCGTGGTCGACGGCACGCTGCGCATCGCGAGCCCGCCCGGTGGCCCGACGACGGTCACTGTCGAGCTTCCGCTGCGCGCATGAGCGTGCGCGTGGTGATCGCCGAGGACGCGGCCCTGTTCCGGGCCGGGCTGACCCGCCTGATCGAGGAGGACGGCCACCAGGTGTGCGCCGCCGTGGGCGACGGTGACCTGCTGTTGGCCGCGGTGCGCGAGCATCAGCCCGACGTCGTGGTGGCCGACATCCGGATGCCGCCGACGCACACCGACGAAGGGCTGCGCGCCGCCCTCGAGATCCGCCGCCGGCACCCCGGCACGGGAGTGCTGGTGCTGTCGCAGTACATCGAGACCAGGTACACGGCCCGGCTGCTGCAAGGCAACGCGGCGGGCGTCGGGTACCTGCTGAAGGAACGGGTGGCCGACGTCGCGGAGTTCGCCGACGCGCTGAAGCGGGTCGCCACCGGCGGTACGGCGCTCGACCCGGAGGTCGTCGGTCAACTACTGCGGGTCAGCCGCCGCGCCGACGGCGTGGCGGCGCTTACCCCACGCGAACGTCACGTCCTCGCGCTGATGGCCGAGGGCCGATCGAACGCCGGTGTCGCCGACGCGCTCGTGGTGACCGGCGGAACGGTGGAGAAGCACGTCGCGAGCATCTTCGACAAGCTGGGGTTGCCGCCGGACGAAGCGGACAACCGCCGGGTCCTGGCGGTCCTGCGCTACCTGAGTTCGTAGGGCTGGGGGCTACCCCCCACGCCGGTTCTGGGGTTTTCCGGTTGGTGCCGACATCGAGGCTCTTCGTACCGTTTGGACACAGTTGTTGTCCCGAAGGGAGCTTTGAGGTGAGCGTGGTTTTCGCAGTACGAAAGGCGGTGCGGTGGCGGAGCGTCGTCGCGACCGCGACCGTGGCGGTAGTGCTGGCCACCACCGTCGGCCCGGCCGCCGGATCGGTCGCGCCGTCCACCGCGGATCACCGGTCCACGGCCACTGTGCTCCAGCACGGGCTCGACGACCTGCACGGCCTGGGCGTGTCCGGGACGCAGGGCCTGGTCCGCGACGGGGGGCAGGTGACAGTGGCGCGCAGCGGCGTGGCCGACCTGGACACCGGCGCGCCGGTGCCGCCCGACGGTTTCTTCCGCATCGGCAGCACCACGAAGACGTTCGTGTCGGTGGTGCTGCTCCAACTCGTCGGCGAGGGCCGGATCCGGCTGGACGACCCGCTCGAACGCTGGCTGCCCGGCGTCGTCACCGGCAACGGCAACGACGGCCGGCAGGTAAGCGTTCGCCACCTGCTGCAACACACAAGTGGCCTCTACGACGCCACCGGCGACCTCGCCGCCCTGCGATCGGCCGACGAGTTCCTGGCGCACCGCTTCGACCACTACACCGAGGCGCAGCAGGTGGCGACAGCGATGGGGCACCCGCCGCTGTTCGCCCCCGGCACCGGCTGGAGCTACTCGAACACCAACTACCTGCTGGCCGGGATGCTCATCGAACGCGTCACCGGGCACCTGTGGCACACCGAGGTGCGCTCGCGGGTCCTGCTGCCGCTGCGCCTGACCCACACCTACTACCCGGGTGACCAGGCGACCCTGCCCCAGCCGCACGCCAACGGGTACCGGCAGTTCGTAGCGGGCGGGCCCATGGTCGACACCACAGTGTTCAATCCGACGGTGACGGCCTCGGCCGGCGGCCTGGTCAGCACCCCCAGCGACCTGGCCCGCTTCTGGCAGGCGGTCGGCCGCGGCGAGCTGCTGCGCCCCGCGCAACTGGGCGAACTGCGCGACACCGTGCTGGCCGACGGGTTCCAGGGGATCCGGGCGGGCATCCGTTACGGGCTCGGCATCATGTGGATACCCAACCGGTGCGGCGGCTCCTGGGCGCACGTCGGCTCCATGCCCGGGATGAGCACCCTCGCCGCGGTCAGCCCGGACGGGCGCCGATCGACTGTCCTGTACCTGGCCACCGAGCTGGCCGACCCGGGGCCGGCGGTGGCGGTCATCCAGCGGCAGATGACGCTGCTCGACGACCTGATCTGCGGCTGACCGTCCGCACGGGCGACAGCCGCATCTCGCCCGACTAAACTGCCGGCTCCAGTGAGTGGGTCGATGCCAGCGGGGGCGACGATGAACACCGACGACCGGATCGCACAAGCCAGAGCTGCCTGTCACCGGGCGGTGTTCGACGGCGATACCAGCGCGCTCGCTGACGCCGAACATGGCCTGGACGCTGTCGACGCCGACACGGCGATGGCGCGGGGGCTGATATTGCACGCACGGTTTCAGAGCGGGTCCAACGAGCCAGGCTCGTCGCCCGCGGAAGATCCCGCTCAACTGCCGTTGTTCGAGCGGGCGCTTGAGCTGTACCAGGCGCTGGGCGACACGCGTGGCGAGGCCGAGGCACTGTTCTGGATCGGTTGTCTGCACCAGTTCATTCGACGGGACAACGAGACGGCGGTTCCGTACCTGGAGCGCTCCTGCCGGCTCGCGGCCCAGGTCGGCGACAAACCGACCTGGGCCGAGGCCCTGCGGCACCTGGGTATCGTGGCGCACGCGGCTGGTCGGCTGGACGAGGCGCGCGACCTGCTGCAGGAGTCGTGCCAGCTGCGTCGGGAGATCGGGGCACCGGCCGGCGTGGCCTCCAACATGATCGGGCTGGCGTACATCGCGGCAGCCCAGGACCGCCGCGCGGACGCGCTCGCCACACTCGACGAGGCGTACGCCATCGCGAGCGCTCATGGTGCGAACGCCATAGTGGGCCACATCGAGCAGGCGAGAGCACGGATCTGACCGCACGCGCGGGGCACCCGCCCCGGCGGACGGCCGAGCCGGGGAGCCCAGCAGACGGCGCTGAGCAGCGGCGCGTCCACCGGCGCACGACGAATGTCGCCGGCAGGCCACCCGCGGTCCACCAGCAGCGGGCATACTGCGTCGCGTGTTGACCCGATTCGGCTACCTGGACGCGCCCGCGCCGCTGGCCTTCGCCCACCGCGGCGGTGCCGCCGAGGGAGATGAGAACACCACCGAGGCGTTCGCCCGCGCCGTCGGGCTCGGCTACCGGTACGTGGAGACCGACGTGCACGCCACCGCCGACGGCGTGCCGGTGATCTTCCACGACCCGACCCTGGCCCGGGTCACCGGCGAGGCGGGGCGCATCGCCGAGCTGAGCTGGGCCGACCTCGCCTCGGTACGCGTCGGCGGCGCGGCCGTCGTACCCCGGCTCGACGAGGTGCTGGACGCCTGGCCGCAGATTCGCTTCAACATCGACGTGAAGGCCGACGGCGGCGTCGAGCCGACGGTCGCCACAGTGACCCGGACCGGCGCCGCCGACCGGGTGCTGCTCGCCTCGTTCAGCGACGCCCGGCTGACCCGGCTGCGGGCGCTCACCGGCGGGCGGGTCGCCACCAGCCTCGGCATGCGCGGGGTCGCCCGGCTGCGGTTCGCCTCGCTGCACGGGCGGGCCCTGCGGCTGCCGCCGTCGGTGGTCGCCGCGCAGGTGCCACCGCGCTACGGGCGGGTGCCGGTGGTGGACCGCCGGTTCATCGACTACTGCCATCGGCTCGGCGTGCAGGTGCACGTCTGGACGATCGACGAACCCGCCCAGATGCACTACTTACTGGATCTCGGTGTGGATGGCATCATGACCGATCACGTCGGCGTGCTGCGCGACGTCTACCGCAGCCGCGGCCACTGGGCCGCCTGAGCGTCGAAGGACCCCGGATGGCCGAGACCGTGACCCCCACGGTGGACGACACCCCGCCCCCGGCGAGCACCCGCCGCGAGCGCCGAGGCTGGTACCTCTACGACTGGGCCAACTCCGCGTTCCAGACCACGGTGATCACCGTGTTCCTCGGTCCGTTCCTGACCACCGTCGCCGAGCTGGCCGCCGGCTGCGAGTTGGGCGCGGACACCTGCGACGGGTACGTGTACCCGCTGGGCATCAAGGTCGCCGCCGGGTCCTACTACCCGTACCTGATCTCACTGTCGGTGTTCCTCACCGTGTTCGTGCTGCCGGTCATCGGGGCGATCGCCGACCGGTCGGCGCACAAGAAGCGACTGCTCGGCGGGGCGGCGTTCACCGGCGCGGGCGCGACCATCGCGATGGCCTTCGTCACCGGCGACCGCTACCTGCTCGGCGGGGCGTTGTTCCTGGTCGCCAACATCTCGTTCGGCGCGGCGATCGTGGTCTACAACTCGTTCCTGCCGCAGCTCGGCGGCCCCGACGAACGCGACGGCATCTCCAGCCGCGGCTGGGCGTTGGGCTACCTCGGCGGCGGCCTGCTGCTGGCTATCAACCTGGTCGCGATCACCCTGCTCGACGAGGGCGACAACCCGCAACGCACCCTGGACCTGGCCCGCTGGTCGATCGTGTCCGCCGGGGTGTGGTGGGCGCTGTTCACGCTGGTGCCGCTGCGCTGGCTGCGCGAGCGCCCCAGCGCCGTTGCCCTGGCCGGTGGCGGCAACGTCGTCACCGACGGCTTCCGGCAACTCGGGCGCACCATCCGGGAGGTCAAGGCGTACCCGTTGACGTTGTTCTTCCTGCTCGCCTTCCTGGTCTACAACGACGGCATCCAGACCGCCATCACCCTGGCCAGCCAGTACGGCACCGAGGAGCTGCGGCTGGAGCAGAGCACCCTGATCATCACGATCCTGCTCGTGCAGTTCCTCGCCTTCGGCGGTGCGCTGAGCCTCGGCGCGCTGGCCAAGCGCATCGGCGCGCACAAGACCGTACTGCTCAGCCTGGTGCTCTGGACCGGTGTGATCATCGCCGCGTTCCGGTTGCCCGCCGAGGCGCCGGTGCCATTCATGATCCTCGGCGCGTGCATCGGCCTGGTCCTCGGCGGCAGCCAGGCGTTGAGCCGGTCGCTGTTCAGCCAGCTCATCCCGGCCGGCAAGGAAGGCGAGTACTACGGCTTCTACGAGATCAGCGACAAGGGCACCAGCTGGCTCGGCCCGCTCGCCTTCGGTCTGGTGTTCCAACTCACCGCCTCCTACCGGCTGGGCCTGGTCTCGATGCTGATCTTCTTCGTGGTCGGTTTCCTGCTCCTGGCGGCCGTGCCGATCCGCCGCGCCATCGTCGCCGCCGGTAACACCCCACCCCGGGTGCTCTGAGCACGCGTCCCGCGCGCGACAGATCAGCCTCGGCCGATCGGCTAGGCTGCCCGACCGTGACAGACGACGCCACCACCGCTCCGACCTGCCTGGCTCACCCGTTCCCCGGCCAACCGCACGCACCGGCCGGGTGCGCCGCCGCACGTGGGCTCGACGGGCGTCCGGTGCACGCCGCGGCGTTGAAGTTCTTCTGGGGGCCGATGGACTGCGGCAAGTCGACGATGGCGTTGCAGATGAACTACAACCACGCCCGGCAGGGCCGCCGCGGGCTGGTCACCACCCGCATCGACAGATCGTTGGGCCCGCAGGTCACCACCCGCATCGGCCTGGCCCACGAGGCCATCGAGGTCACCGACGACCTGGACCTGCGGGCCCTGGTGCGCGGCCGGTGGGCCGACGGGGTACGGGTGGACTACCTGATCTGCGACGAGGCGTGCTTCTACACCGTCGAGCACGTCGAGCAGATGGCCGAGCTGGTCGACAGCTACGACGTCGACGTGTTCGCGTTCGGCCTGGCCACCGACTTCCGGTCCTGCCTGTTCCCCGCCGCGCAACGCCTCTTCGAGTTGGCCGACGAGGTGGCCCGCATCCAGGTCGAGGTCCTCTGCTGGTGTGGGCGCGAGGGGCTGCTCAACGCCCGCGTCGTCGACGGGCGGGTGGTCCGCGAGGGCGCGCAGGTCGTCATCGGCGACACCGTCGACACCGCCGAGGTGCGCTACCAGGTGCTCTGCCGCCGGCACTACCGCAGCGGGGACCTCGGCCCCCGCGACTGAGCGGCCCGCCGCGCCGATCCGACGTGGTGGCCGGCCGCCCCCGCGCTGGAGACGGCCGGCCGTGGTACGGGTGGATCACCCCACACAGACCTGCTGCGCCCTGATGTTCCACGCCGTGGCGAACGCGACGATCTCCCGTCCGGTCGCCTCGGCGGTGTCCAGTGCCGGCTTGGGCACCAACGTCGCCACCGAGCCGGCCCCGGTGAGCCCGGTCAACACCGCGCCGACCCCTGCGGTCTGCGATCCGGCCGGGCAGGCCGGCGTCGTCACGGACTTCGGCGAGTTCGCGTTGAACACGCTCGTCGCCTCCGTCAACGCCATCGCCGGCAACGGGGTGGCGCAGAACGCCTGGGTCTGCAACGTGAAGTTGCCCGGAGCCCCGAACACGTACGCGGTGCTCGCCACCGAGCCGAGCGCCGAGGTGAACGCCAGCTCGTCGATCGCCACCGCGGCGTTGGCGTTGTCGATCCGGTACCCACCGCCGAAGGTCTTCTTGCCCGGCGGGCACACGGCGGTCACCGCCACCTTGTCCAGGGCGTTGTTCGCCGACGTGGTGGTGACCAGTTGCAGGCCGGACACCGCCCCGGCCGGGGCGCAGACCGCGAACGCGTCCACCGACCACGGCACGTTCGTGGCGTTGGCCTCCACCCCGAACACCGTCACCGTGCGCAGGGTCGCGTCGGCGTAGACCCGGGTCATCAGGACATCACCCTGACCGTCGTTGATCCGCCCGCCGGCGCCGACCACCTGGTCGACACCGTTGCACGAGATGGTCATCGTCTTGGCGTTCGTCGCGTCCAGAACGCTCGTCGCGGCGACCCGGTACAGGCCCACCGACGCCTGGGCCGGGGTCGCCGGTACGAGCAGCGTCGTGGCCGCCGCCATGCCGGTCAGCACTGCCAGACCAGCCAGTTTCCGCTTCATCGGATCTTCCCTCCGCACTGCCTCGTCGACTGTCGACGACGGCGTTGCGACCAGACTCCGCACCTCCGTCAGGAGGGCGTCAGCAGCGTGGGCGCGGACGGCGTACTGACGCCACGATGACGGGCGGCTGCGACAGTGCCGACGACGTCACCGCGGCGTCACCGGGCTCCGGAAGGGGCCCACGAACGGGAGGTCCCATCATGCGTATCCGAGCGGCGGCGCTGGCCGCCCTCCTGGTCAGCGGCACTCTGATCGGCGCTGGCGGTGGTACGGCGTACGCCAACCCGGACGTGAACCCGTGCGCCAGCACCAACGGCGACCCGATCATGGGCACCGAGGGCGACGACGTCATCTACGGCGGCGCCGGACCCGACGAGATCCACGGGCTCGGCGGCGACGACACCATCTACGGCGGCGGCGGTGTCGACACGATCTACGGCGGCGGCGGCAACGACATCCTGTTCGGTGAGGGCTGTGGTGACACCCTCGTCGGCGGGCCGAACGACGACGTGCTGGCCGGTCTCGACGGCAACGACCGTCTCAACGGGGCGCACGGCGATGACCTGCTGATCGGCAGGGCCGGCGTCATCATCTGGGGCGGTGCCACCAGCGGCGACATCTTCGACGGCGGGGGCGGGGAAGACACCTGCGCCGCGGACGACAACCCCGACGCCAGCGCGATCTTCTACTCGTACGTGGCCACCGACGCGGGCAACGAGAACCTCTACCCCTGCTGACCGGCCCTGGAGCGCAGCACGTCCGGGTGCGGGGGCGGTGCGTCGATGGCACGCATCGCCCCGACCCACCTGTCGAACGCCCGCCGGGCCTCCCCGTGCCGGCCGGCGCCGACAAGGGTCCCGACCAGCGCCCGGTGCGCCCACTCGTCGTAGGGGTCGGCGTCGAGCAACCGGACCAGGGTGGTCGCGGCCCGGTCGGAGTCACCGTCGCGCCGGTACTGCCGGGCCAGTTTCCGCAGCGCCCGCAACCACACCGAGCGGGCCTGTTCCCGCAACCCGTCGGCCCAGTCCTCGTAGGGCTCGTCGGTGAAGGCGTCCCCCCGGTAGGCGGCGTCCACGTCGGCGAGCACCGCGCGGGCCTGCGCCGGGTCACCCTCGCGGGCGAGCTGCTCGGCCCGGGGCACGTCGGCGAGGAGGTTCTCCGCGTCGACGACGACCCGCGTCAGGTCGAGGCGCACGCCGGTCAGGTCGGCGCGCACGTACCGGTCGACGGGCCACCGGCGGGGCGGATCGAGCACGGCACGCACGGCGGACAGCAGCACCGACAGGCGGTGCGCGGTGCGCCGCGGCTCGTCGTCGGGCCACAGCAGTTCGCACAGCTCGGCCCGTCCCACGGCACGGCCACGCCGGGCGACGAGGATCTTCAGCAGCGTGCGGGCCTGCCGCGACCGCCACGCCGACAGCGGGACCTCCCGCCCACCGACGATGACCTCGAACCGGCCGAGCACCCGCACCTCGACGATCCCACCGTCGACGGACAGCTCGGACAACTGTCGGCCGTCGACCGTCTCGACCCCGAGCGCCAGCAACCGGTTGGCGGCGGCCTGCGCCGCCGAGCGCTGCGCGCCGTCGGCGCCCGGAACCCGGCCCAGCAGGACGACTGTCTGCTCGGCGGCCGGTCCCGCGCCCGCCGCCCGCCAGATCGCGCCGGCCTCCAGCAGCGCCTCGCGACTCGCGGCCGGGTCGGCGGCGACCGCGGCGGTGAGTTCCAACGCCTCGGCCAACGCGTCGGCCTGCCGCCCGGTCCGGGCCGCCCGCACCGCTTCGGCCGCCCGTCGCCGGGCGACCTCCAGGTCACCTCCGGCGTACGCCACCCAGCCGGTCGCGGCCAGCGCGGAGGAACGCAGGAACGCCGGTGCCAGGCGATGTGCCTCGTCGGCGGCGGCTCGGGCGGCGCCGAGATCGGCGGCGGCGCCCACGCAACGCAGCCGGGCCAGGCCGGCCAGCGCCGGGATGCGTACCTGTAGGTCCCCCACGTCACGGGCCAGTTCGGCGGCCTCGGTGAAGGCCGCCAACGCCTCCTCGCGCCGCCCGAGACGGCGACTGACCTCGGCCAACCCGTACACCCCGGCGGCCGCCCGGTTCAGCCCCAAGCGTTGCGAGACCAGTTTGGACCGGGTGAAGTGCACTGTCGCCTCGTCGTAGCGGCCCAGCCGGACCAGCGCCTCACCGGCGTTGTGCAGGGCGGTCACCAGCACTCCCGGCGGGCCGGCGAGTTCCGCCGCGCGGACCGCCCGCACCGCGGTGGCCAGCGCCGACGGGTACCGGGCCTCCCGCAGTAGGCAGTGTGCCTGGTTGACCAGGACCCGCGCCTGCTGGACCAGGTCACCCGCGCGTTCCGCCGCTGCCAGCGCCTCGGCGAGGTGCTCGTCACGGCGGGTGCCGGACGAGGTCAGCGCGGCCGCGATGTGCGCCGCCGCCAACGGGGCGTCCTCGTTGAGCTGCTGCGCGGCGAGGAGCGCCCGGGCCCCGGTGGCGACCGCGTCGTCGACCCGGCCGAGCTGGGCGAGGGTGCTGGCGCGGCAGGCCAGCAGCAGGACGTCGTCGGGGCCGGGTGGGGTGAGCGTCGGTGCCGCGTCCACCCGGTCGAGCACCGCGAGGGCGCCGGCATAGTCGGCCCGCAGGTACGGCACCATCGCCGCCCGCCAGAGCAACCGGGCCGGCCAGCGACGGTCGCGGTCCGCCTGGGCCAGCAGCGGGGCGAAGACCCTCGATGCCCAGGTCACCGAGCCGGACATCCGCAACGCGTCGCCGAAGATCAGTTGGAGGTCGGGGTCCTGCGCGGCCTGCGGCAGCCCGCTGATCAGTTCGGTGACGTCCGGCGCCCCACCACCGGCGAGCATGTCCGCCCCGTGGCTGACGATCAGCTCCGCGCACCGGGTGGTGTCGTCCGCCGCACGCAGGGCTCGGGCGGCCGCCAGCGGGTACGCGTTGGTGAGATACCAGTCGGCGGCGGCGGACAGCCGCCGGCGGCCCGAGGCGTCCGGCCGACCGGCCTGCTGGGCCAGCACCGCCGCGAGCACGGGCACCAACTGCACTGTCGATGAGGTGGGGCCGGACCGTCGGCGGGGGTGGGCGAGCAGCAACCCGGTACGGGTCGCCCAGCGCAGCGCCTGCGCGGTGGCGTCGGCGGGCAGGTCGGGGTCGATGGCCACGCACAGGGGCGCGGTGATCGGGTCGAGGTGGTGGACGCGGCCGAGCAATTCCGCCACCGGCGGGGGCAGGTCGGCGAGGATCTCGTCGCGGGCGAAGTGCCCGCCGGCGGTGCCGGGCTCGGTCAGGGCCGCGAGCAGCTCCCGCCGGCCGACGCCCTGCCGGCCGAGGGCGTCGCCGGCGAGGTGCACCCACGCCGGCCAGCCGGCGGTCAGCTCGTACACCAGGTAGGCCAGGTCGCTGTCGGGCACCGCGTGTTCGTCGCGCAGGATCCGGGCAACCGCGTCCCGGCCGAGGGAGAGGGTTTCCGGCCCCCGGTGCACCACCGGCCCGGCACAGGCGCCGCGCACCGCGTCGGCGAGTGGTTGTCGAGCGGCCAGCGTCACCGCCGGCTGACCCGGCCACGCGCTCAACAGCCGTATCAGGGCCAGTTGGTCGTCCTCGGTGAGCGCGGACACCTCGTCCACGGCGACCCGGGCCAGCGGGTACGCGGCCGACGGGTTGGTGGGGTGCGACAGCGCGTCGATCAGGTCCGTCGCCAGGTGACAGGCGCTCGGACCGTCCCCGCCGATGGTTTCCAGGGCGGTGGTCTTGCCGTAACCGGCGGCGGCGACCAGCATCAGCCACCGCTGTGGGCGGGTCCGCCGCTCGGCTGTCATCGCGTCGCCTCCGCTCGTCCGAGCACCGCGGAAGGTCACCCGGAGGGCCGATGACCCACGCTAACCATGAGGCGGCCCACTCACGCTGGCGTTGTCCGGGAACCGACGCAGTGTCGTGGGACGGGTCAGGACGACCCGCGCGTGGCGCGCCGAGCCCGCAACCGGTCGGTCACGATCACGGCGACGGTCACCGCCAACGCCACCGTGGCGCACGCCGCGACGGGCACCTCCAGCGCCACACAGACCGGCATCAGCGCCAGCAGCACCACCACCGCCACGATCCGGCTGGTCGGTAGGATCCGCCACAACAGCGCCTTGTACGCGGCGTGGCCGGCCAGGAACAGCGCCGGACCACCGAGGGTGAACAGCGCGGCGACAGTGGTGGTCGGCGCGCCGGGCTCGCGCAGCAACCGCTCGTCGGCCGCCGAGGTGACGATCACGCCAGCGACGATCACCGGGTGCAGGTAGTTGAACGCCGCCCGACTCAACGCGCCGGTGCGCTCGCCGGCGCGGGCGATGACCTCCGTCGCGGCCGGCGCCGAGCGGGCGAAGTACACCCACCACAGCGCCACCGAGCCGGCGAACGCCAGCAGGAATGCCCCGGAGGTCACCAGGTCCACGTGCGAGGTGAGGGTGCTCCCGGTGACCAGGATCGACTCGCCCAACGCGATAAGGACGAACGCCGCGCACCGTTCGGCCAGGTGCCCACCCTCGACCATCCACCGTTCGGGGCGGCTGCGACCCCGCCCGGGCAGCGGGTAACCGATCGACAGGCCGACCACCTCGATCACGATCATCGCCGCCCACAACGCCTCCCGGGCAGCCCCGTCGGCCAGGCCGCCGAGCACCACCAGCACCGACGTCCCGGCGATCCAGGGCAGCGACTTCTGAAACCCGTCGACCAGCCACGGGTTGCCCCGCACCGCCCACAACCCGAAGATGGTGCGGCCTACCTGCACGATCACGTAGACCACAGCGAACAGCAGACCGGTCCGGCTGAACGCCTGCGGGATCGCCGCCGACAACCACAGGCTGCCCAGCGTCACCCCGATCAACATCACCCGTACCGGCCCCTGGTCGGGTTGCAGCCAGTTGGTCACCCAGGTGGTGTAGACCCAGACGAACCAGACGAGCGCCAGCAACAACGCGGTTCGCCCGGCGCCCTGCCAGTGCGGGTGGGCGATCAGGTAGTGCGACAACTGGGTGATGGTGAAGATGAAGACCAGGTCGAAGAAGAGTTCCGTCGACGTGGTCGGCTGCACCCCCTGACGGGGTCGCAGCAGCTGCGGACGCGCCGGGGTGACGACCGGTGGTTCAGAAGGGGTCACCGCACACCCGCCAGTCCCCGCCCTCACGGACCACCGGCAGCCGCCGTTCCTCGGTGTGCCCGCCGTCGCGGGTCACCTTCACCGTCACCGTGCCCTGCGGTCGTCCGCTGCGGGTGGCGACCGACACGTCGGTGATCTCGTAGTCGGTGACCATCGGCGGCGTGCGTACCCAACTGGTGAAGCCGATCGCGCTCCACCGGCTGCGCGCGTCCGCACAGAGCCGCTCGTACGCCTGGTCGCTGTCGCCCAGGGCCACCTCACTGAGGAAGTCGTCGGCGGTTTCCCGGATCGGGCCGGCGGCCTGCCGCACGGTCTGCAGGTTCCAGGCGGCCAACCCGGCCACGCCGACGCAGCACAGCGCCACACCGAACCCGGCGAACGCCAGCCCGGTGCGCATCGGGCGGCTGCGCCGGGCCGGTCGGCTCCACGGCTGGCCGGCACCCACGACTATCGACCGTAGAGAACGCGATCGCACTGAAGTGCGACAAGTCGGAAATCGGCGCGGCCGGGTCGGTGGGACTGCCCTGTTCGGACCGGCCACGCATCGTCTACCGTCGGCGCACACCCCCGAGCAGTGCCAGGAGTCGATCGATGAGCCGCTTCGTGCAGCCGGTGCCACCTCCCGTCGATCCGTACGCCGGCGACGGCCTGCTGCGCTCCTGGCTGGAGCGCCACCTGGGCCCGGGTGGGCACGCCGCCGCGAAGGGACGCCTGGCGGACCTGGCCGCCGACGTCACCGGGCCGCTGCGCGCGGCGCACGCCGACGCGGAGGCGCACCCGCCGACCCTGGTCCGCTACGACCCGTGGGGCGCGCGGATCGACCGGATCGACACCTCCGCCGGCTGGCAGGCGCAGCGCGCCGCCGCCGCCCGACACGCCGTGGTCGCGCTGCCCTACCTGACGGAGGCGCGCGGCACCTGGGGCGCCGCCGCGCGGGTCGTGCAACACGCCCTGCTGCACCTGTACGGTCCGGAGTCGGCGACCTTCTCCTGCCCGGTGGCGATGGCCGACGGGGCAGCGGCGCTGCTGAGCATGCCCGACGTGGACGTCGAGGTGCGCGCCGCGTGGCTGCCCCGGCTGATCTCCACGGACCCGGCCACCGCGATCACCAGCGGGCAGTGGATGACCGAGTCGCAGGGCGGCTCCGACCTGGGCCGCTCGAGCACGATCGGCCGGCCGGCGGCGGACGGGTCGTGGCGGCTGACCGGGGAGAAGTGGTTCTGCTCGGCCGCCGACGCGGCGATGGCGGTGGCGCTGGCCCGACCGGAGGGCGCCGGGCGCGGCAGTCGGGTGCTCGCACCGTTCCTGGTCCCCCGCTACGCGCTCGACTCGCCGTTGAGCATCGGCGGGGCGCCGGGCTCGCCCGCACCGGGTGTCACGGTGCACCGTCTCAAGGACAAGCTCGGCACCCGCGCGCTGCCCACCGCCGAGATCGGTCTGCACGACGCGTACGCGCTCCCGCTGGGTGACCCGGCGGTGCCCGGCCTGGTCCGGGCGATGACCCTGGTCGTGGTGACCCGGGTGCACAACGCCGCGGCGGCGGCCGGTGGGATGCGACGTGGGCTGGACTACGCCCGCGCGTACGCCGAGGTGCGGCACGTCGCCGGCGGGCCGCTGGTGTCCTCGCCGCTGCACCGGGCGACGCTGGGCACCCTCGCGGTCGACGCGGCGGGCGCGTTCGCCCTCGCCGGTCACGCGTTCGCCCTGCTGGGGCGGGTCGAGGTCGGTGCCGATCCGGCCGCCGCGGCGGAGCTGCGCATCGTGGCGCCGCTGGCGAAGCTGGCCACCGGCCGGCTCGCCGTCAGCTCCGCGAGCGAGTACGTGGAGAGTTTCGGTGGGGCCGGTTACGTGGAGGACACCGCCGTGCCCCGACTGCTGCGCGACGCGCAGGTGCTGCCGATCTGGGAGGGCACCACAAACGTGCTGGCCCTGGACGTGCTGCGCGCGTTGACCAGGGAGGACGCCGGGACGCCGGTGCTGGGCCGGCTCGCCGCCGCGGTGGACCTGGCCCGATCGCTCTCGCCGACGCTCGCCGACACCCTGGCCGCCGCCGCCACCCGGTTGAGCGACACCATCACCGCGGTGATCGCCGATCCGGACGCCGCTGCGGTGCAGGCCGGTGCCCGTGCCGTGGCGCTACGCCTGGCGTACGCGCTGACCACCGCGTTGCTCATCGAACACGCCGCGTGGGGTGACGAGCAGGCGGAACTGGCGGCCCGGTTGTGGGCGCGGCGCTGGCTGCGGCACGAGGAGATCGCCGAGGACGCCCACCTCCACCTGGAGTTGCTCTGCTGAGCGAGCGGGACGACGACGGCGGTCAACGGGTCGCCGCGTCACCCGGTGTCACCGCAGCGGCCCACGGGTGACGGCGGCGCGCATGGCCACCGGATCGCCGACCGGAACGAACTCCAACCACCAGGTCGCCCCGGCCGCCGCGAGCTGATCGAGGTACGCGCGTTCGGCGCGTTCGTCGGGTCGGCGTCGCCGGCCGCCGATCGCCACGTCGAACGGTTGGCCGTCGGCGCGGGTCGCCGGCAGGGCGCGCACCAACTCGTCGACCTCGTCGGGGGTGAAGTCGGACCACCCGTCGGTGTCGGTGAGTTTGTACGGCACGATGCCGTCGGCGCGGGCCGCGCGGCGACGCACCGCGCCGGCCTGGATGCTGCCGCCGACCCAGACCGGCACCCGGGGCGACTGCACCGGCGCAGGCCGTAGCGCCACCCCGTCGGCGCGGTAGTGGTGACCGTGGTGGTCGACCCGTTCGCCGCTGAGCAGCCCGGTCAGCAGGTCGAGACCCTCGTCGAGCATCGCGGCGCGCACCGACACCTCGGTCTGCTCGCCGAACGCGGCCAGCCCACGGTCAGCGGGGTCACCGACGCCGACCGCCACCGTGGCGCGGCCCGCGCTGAGGTGGTCGAGGGTGAGCACCTCCCGCGCCAGTTTCGCCGGCCGGCGTCGGGGCAGTGCGGTGACGGTGGTGCCCAGCCGCACCCGGTCGGTGCGGCAGGCGATAGCGGTGAGCACCAGCCAGGGGTCGTAGGTGAACGGCTCCTCGCCGGAGTAGTGGATCAGATAGTCCTCCAGGAACACGCCGTCCCACCCGGCGCGCTCGGCCAGCTCACCCAACTCCACCAGGACGGACGCCTCGATGGCGGCGCCACCGCAGGAGATCTCCAGGCCATATTTCATCGGTCGACAGTAGGGCGGGGGTGCGACACGTAGGTGCGCAGACATGTCGGACCCCGGCGGCATACTGCCGGCATGACAGCACCTGCCGACCTCGCCATGGTCAATCTGGACAGTTCCGATCCCGCCGGCCACGCCGCCTTCTACCACCAGGTGCTCGGCTGGGAGATCACCCACAGCCAACCCGAGTACGCGATGATCAATTCCGGTGGCGTTTCCATCGGTTTCGGTCTGGTCGAGGGCTACCAGCCGCCGGCCTGGCCCGATCCCGACGGCGACAAGCGCTACCACCTGGATCTGTATGTCGACGACCTCGCGACGGCGGAGGCCACGTTCGTCGCGGCGGGCGCGACCAAGCCGGATTTCCAGCCCGGCGGCGACAGGTGGGTGGTGCTTCTCGACCCGATCGGGCAACCGTTCTGCATCTGCCCCCGCCCCCAGAGCTGAGCAGGGGCTGGATCAGTTGCGGCGGCGGCCTCGGGCCGCCCACACCGCGTACGCCGGGTCGCGGTCGAGGTTGTGCCGGTCGCGGTCGTAGCGGCGGGTGGTGCGCGGATCGGCGTGGCCCATCGCGTCCTGCACGTCCTCCAGTGGCACGCCCTCGGAGCGGGCGGTGGTGGCGAAGGCGTGCCGCAGTGAGTGCGGTGACAGCTTCGCCCAGGCCGGGATGCCGGCGGCCCGGGCGAGCCGCCGGACCATCCGGAACACCGAGTGCCGGTCCAGTCGGGCGCCGCTGGCGGTGACCAGCAGCGGCCCGGTCAACTGCGCCACGGGCACGCCCGTGGCGGCGGCCCGCTGGGCCAGGTAGGCGTCCACTGCGTGCCCGCTGCCGGGGGTGAGGGCCCGGCGACGTTGCTTGCCGCCCTTGCCGACGAAGCGCACGCTGCGATGGCCACGTTCGGTGCCGAGGTCGGTCAGGTCCAGCGAGATCAGCTCGCCGACCCGCAGGCCCAGGTCGGCGAGGAGCGCGATCGCCGCCCGGTTGCGCAGGGCGGTCGGGCCGGTGTCCGCGTCGGCCGCGCCGAGCAGGGCGTCGACCTCCTCCGGGCTGAGCCCGAGGGTGGCGGAGTGGTCCCGGTCGACGCGGGGCCGGTCCGCGCCGGAGACCGGGTTGGCCGGCACCGCGCCCAGCTTCACCAAAAAGTCGTACCAACTGGACAGTGCGGAGAGCCGTCGCGCCACGGTGGCCGGGGTCAGCGGTCGGCCGCTGCGGGTGGCGACTGTGGACTCCAGCGCCCGGGCGTAGTCGTTGACGTGCAGGAACGTGGCCCGCAGCGGGTCGAGGTCGCGGCCGGCGCACCACCTGAGCCAGCCGGTGACGTCGCGCCGGTACGCGTCGCGGGTGTGCTCGGACAGCCGCCGGTTTCGCAGCCACGCCTCGGTGACCTCGACCGGTCCACTCGGCAGCGCGGGGGGCGCGGACGGGCGGGCCAGCACCGGAGCGTCGGAGAACACCATGTGAAAAAGGCTCTCAGCCCCGGGTGGGATCGGCGCGCAGGCGCGCCGATCCCACCCGACACCGTGATCATGCGTTGATCTGCCGCCGTCCTTCGCCGTTGGCGGTGATGGTCACACGGCGGGGCTTGGCGCGCTCGGCGACCGGGATGCGCAACGTCAGCACCCCGTGCTCGTACCCGGCTTCCAACTTGTCGGTGTCCAGGGTGTCACCCAGGAACAGCCGCCGGGTAAAGGTGCCCATCGGGCGTTCGGCGGCGACCAGCTCGACGCCGTCGCCGGTGGGTCGGCGACGCTCGGCACGGACGGTGAGCACGTTGCGCTCGACTGTGCAGTCGATGGTGTCCGGGTCGACGCCGGGCAGGTCGAACGCCGCGTAGAAGTGGTCGCCGTCGCGGTAGGCGTCCAGGTGCATCGTCGCCGGACGGGCTGCCGTACCGAAGAACTGCTCGGTGAGCCGGTCGATCTCACGGAACGGGTCGGTACGCATCAACATGGTCATGCCTCCTCGGTTCTCCTGGCCGAAGGTGATGAGTTGAGCCGGGGTGACTCAACTTCCTCTTCTTATTTAGCGCCTTCGGCGGCGTTCGTCAACTGCTTCTCGAACCAGTGCTCGGCGTAGCGGTCCGACGAGTACGGCGGGATCTCGACGTAGCCGTGCCGGGCGTACAGCGCGCGGGCCTCGACCAGGTCGTCGCGGGTGTCGAGCCGGATCCGGTCCTCCCCGGCGGTACGTGCCACCCGCTCGACGGCGGCCAGCAACGCGGCACCCCCTCCGACGGTCTTCGGCGTGGTCGTCGCCCCTCCTCCCGCGGGCCGTTCATTTCGCCGCGGTGGCCCATTCGGCCGCCACCGAGGGGCTGTAGTACCTGGTGAAACCGCAGCCCCACGCGATCGGGTCCGCGAGCGGCCCGCCACCCCAGCGGGGCATGCCGGACACGAGCAACCGGGTGCCGATCTGGTAGGCAGGGACATGCTCGGACGTGGCATCGCCCGTCCCGGGCCCCGCGGCGGGTGGCGACATGTCCACCATGGCGGTGCCCGCGGAGCCACCCCTGAACCAGGTGTGCACCTGGAAGGTCACCGATCGCAGGTCCTGGCGGGGATGCGTGCTGCGCTCGGTGCGTGCCGGTCCGATGCCGGTCACTGTGCCGTCGAAGGCGAAGGCCTGCTCGGCGAGGGTCTCCGGTGAATACGGCTTGACGCACTGCGCCGCGCCGAAGGTGAGCGGATCGCCCGGCGTGACCCCGGCCGGCAGATCGGCCGCCGGCGCCGAAGCGGCAGGTGCCAACGAGGCGGCGGCCGACGGCTGTGCCTGCGGCGTCGCGGCCGGCCGGTAGACGCCGTACCCGCCCGCTGCGGTGATCACCGCGGTCGTGGCCGCCGCCACCATCACGTTCCGGCGCCTGCGGTGGACCCTGCGCACCGCCGCGGCGGCCACGACCAGCTCGTCGGGGGCGTCGGCGGCGTCGGCGGCGAACAGCTCGCGCAGCTCGCGCTCGGTCGACTGGTTCATCGGGTCCCCCTCTGTACGCCGACGGCTGCGGGCCCGCGCAGGCTCGCCAGGGCACGCGAGGCGGTGGCCCGCACCGAGCTCACGCTGACCCCCATGGCCGCGGCGATCGCCGTGTCGTCCAGGTCGGCGTAGTACCGCAGGACGAGCACTGTGCGGGCGCGCGGGGCGAGCCTGCTCAACAGCACCCGCATCTGGTCCCGGGCGGCGACAGCGTCGGCCGGGTCGGCCACCGTGGCGCCGGCCTCCTGGCGCAGGTCGGCGGGCCGTTCCGTCGTCCAGCGCCGCCGACGCCAGCTCAGGTGCGCGTTCACCAGCATGCGGCGTACGTAAGCCTCGGGGTCTGCCGCCGCGCGCACCCGCTTCCAGTGCCGGTACGCATCGGCCAGCACGGTCTGGGCAAGATCCTCCGCCACCTGCCGGTCGCCGCTGAGGACGAACGCCAGGCGCACCAGCGAACGGCCGTACCCCGTCACGAAATCCTCGAACGACACGCCCGCTCCCGTCAGTGCTCCTCACTAGAGAGACGCATCGGCCGCCGCCCCGCGCTGCACACCCGCCCGTGTCGGCTCAAAGCCGGACTCCGCTGTCGGCAGTCGAAGCCAGTCGGCCTACGCGACGACGGCGGTGTCCGCGACGACTACCGGCGGGGTCGGGGCAGCAGGGCGATAAGCGCGGCCGCCACGGCCACGTGCGTGGCGCCGAGGACCAGCTTGGCGCCGCCGGTGGCCTCGACACCGAGCAGAGGGACGAAGGACAGCAGCGTCACCACGACGGCCAGCGAGACCCAGACCGGTCGGGCGACGCGTGCGGCGAACCGCTCCAGCAGGGCCAGGGTCGCCCAGCCGAGCAGTGCCGCCCCCAGGGAGACCATGACGATCGCGCCGGCCCCGATGACCGTGGCGGGCTGACCCGAGCTCTCCACAGTGAAGTCGACGCCGGCCAGCGCGCCGATCGCCCAGATGGCCAGGCTGGCCACGACGGCGACGCCGACGCCGAGGGCGCGGCGGCGCAGGTTCGAGGTGGTGGGGCTCGCGACGGTGGCAGCACTCATGACGGCTCCTCGTTCAGGGGAAACGAACGAGTACGACCGTAGCAGATAGTCTTGTTCGGAACTATCTTTCTCGGGATTAACAGCCGGAGCGGCTGCCCGGCGCGTACGGGGAGGTGTGGGCAAGGGGACCGCCGACGAGCGTCAGGAGTGCCCGCAGGAACGCCTCCCGGTCCGGCTCGGGCAGGGTCGCGAGCAGGTCGTCCTGGATCCGGCGGACCACCTGCTGTGCCTGCTGGATGACCTGCTCCCCCGCCGGTGTCACAACGATCAGCCGGGCCCGCCGATCCGTCGGCGCCGGGCGGCGCTCGGCCAGGCCGGCCCGCTCCAACTGGTCGAGCGTGACGACCATCGTGGTCTTGTCCACGCCGCACCGCTCGCCGATCTCCCGCTGGGTCAGCTCGCCGGTGCGCGCCTGCGCCAGCACGTAGTGCGCCCGCGGCGAGATGCCCAACTCGGCAAGCCCCGCGGCGTGCTCGGTCTGCAGCGCGTGACTCGCCCAGGAGAGCAGAAACAACAGGTCCGGTGGGCCGTCGGCGGGCGTGCAGGAGGTCATGCGCCGAGGCTAGCAAGATCCTCCGGGGATCAGAGCCGCTGGTAGATCCCGTGCTCGCGGGTGAGCAACAGCTCGTCGATCAGGTACCGGCGCAGCGTCGCGTGATCCGACCCGCCAGCGGCGCACCACGGCTTGAGCGCGTCGTCGACGGCGCGCTCCGGATAGCGGGTGCCTGGTTCGAACGAGCGCTCGGCGATGTGCGCGAGCAGGACGCGCCGCCGCTTCGGCTGCGCGGGCAGGCCCACCAGGACGTCACCGCGCAGGAAGGTCCGCAGCACCGGGTCGGCCGCCGGGTCGGCGTCGTCGACCGGGCGACTGTCGCGGGCGGTCGCCCGCAACGACGCCTCGTCGACAGTGAACGCGCCGTCCGCGCCGGTGACCAGGCCCGCGTCGGCGAGCCGGCGGACCCCGGTGAGCACCACCCGGGCCGGCAGGCCGGTGCGCTCGGCGACCTGCGCCGCGCCGGTCGCGCCGAGCACAATCGCCGCGAAGATCCGTCGTCGTCCGTCGTCGGCCAGGGCTCCGGCCAGTGCATGCGCAGTCATGCCGGTCACCCTCACATCAGCGGTACGCGGACCGCCAGGCGTTTTCCCTTCCGGTGCGGTGCGCGGAGCGCTCGGAACGAGATGAGCCGCAGCGTTCCGGCGTCGAGGGACCACTTTCCGTGCACCCGGGCCGTCCGCCAGGAAGGTGGGCCGTACCCGTGCTTGGCCGGGCATCACCCGCTTTCGGTCCTCGCCGCTGATGACCGGTCCGGTCGGCGTGGCCGAGCAGCGTGTGTGTCGCGGCCGTCGCCACCGACTGCCGAGCCGGACCTCGGCGGGAGCCGCGTTGCGTTCTGGAGCATCAGCCGATCGGATGACGAATGGCGATGATCGGCTATTTCCATGTGCGACAGACACCCTGCGACGCCTAGGAAGGGGGCATGACCAACGAGCGGACCGTTCCCCTGCTGCCGTGCGCGTCCATTGACGACATCGAAACCTTCTACGGAGTTCTCGGGTTCCGCACCACGTACAAGCAGCGCAAGCCCAACGCGTGTGTGGGGGTGCAACGCGAAGACCTGCATCTGCAGTTCTTCGAGATCGCCGGCTTTGACCCGGAGCAGTCCTACGGCTCCTGCCTCGTGATCACCGCCGACATCGAGGGACTGCATCGGGCATTCGCAGCCGGCATGCGCGCCGCGTACGGCAAGGTGCTGGTGTCCGGAACGCCGCGGATGACCCGGCCCAGGGCGCGGAAGAACGCGGACGGGTTGGGCGGGTTCAGCGTCATCGACCCGGGCGGCAACTGGGTCCGCGTCTTCCGGGACGCCGCCACCGCGCCCATGCCGGCCGCCGCGCCGGCCGGGCGGCTGGCCAAGGCCCTGGCGAATGCTGTCGTGCAGGCCGACTCCAGGGGAAGCGTCGGACAGGCCGTTCGGATCCTCGACAGCGCGTTGGCCCGCCCGCAGGCCGACGACGACCCGGTCGAGCAGGTAGAGGTCCTGGTCTACCGCGCCGAGCTCGCGATGGTGCTGCACGATCCGAAGACTGCCTCCGAGATGCTGGCCCGCGCCCACTCCGTCACGCTCACGCAAGACGAATCCGAAAGGGCCGCGCCCGCGTTCGACAACGCCGCCGAACTCGCAGCAGCACTGCGGTGACCCGCCGTACGAACGCCTCTCCTCTCGCGGCCGCGAACCCGTGCACGAGGCGTTGCTGTGGCTGGCCCACGGCCGGTGGCCACGCCGAGACGGCCGGTCGATGGTGACGTCCCCGGCAGGTTGTCAGGCTTCCAACCGCATGATCGCTGCCGCCGCTGTTTCCTGTACATCCGGGTAGTTACCGGTGGTGGCGCGTTCCCGGAGCCAGGTCAGGGTGTCCGGGTCGTCGGCCCAGCCAGCCGCGATCGCCTGCACCGCTGCCCGCCGCACGTTCGAGTTGTCATCGGTGGCGCGTTCCCGGAGCCAGGGCAGGGTGTCCGGGTCGTCGGCCCAGCCAGCCGCGATCGCCTGCACCGCCTCCCGCCGTACGTCCCAGTCATCGTCGGTGGTGGCGCATTCACTGAGCCAGGTCAGGACGTCTGGGTTGGCGGCCCAGCCGCCCGCGATCGCCCGCACCGCCGCCTGCCGCACGTTCGAGTTGTCATCAGTGGTGCGCTCGCGGAGCCAGGGCAGGGTGTCCGGGTCGTCGGCCCAGCCGGCCGCGATCGCCCGCACCGCAACCCGCCGCACCTCCCAGTTGCCGTCGGTGGTGGCGCGTTCGTGAAGCCAGGGCAGGACGGCCGGGTCGCCGGCCCAGCCGGTCCCAATCGCCTGCACCGCCATCGGGTGTGCGTAAAGGTTGTGCTTGGTCATGCTGTGTTCCCGGAGCCAGGCCAAGGTGTCCGGGTCGCCGGCCCAGCCGGCCGCGATCGCCTGCACCGCCGCGTCCCGCACGATGGAGTCTCCGTCGGTGGTGGCGCTTTCGCGGAGCAGGGGCAGGGTGTGCGGGTCGTCGGCCCAGCCGGCCGCGATCGCCTGCACCGCCGCCTGCCGCACGATGGAGTCTCCGTCGGTGGTGGCGCTTTCGCGGAGCAGGGGCAGGGTGTGCGGGTCGCCGGCCCAGCCGGCCGCGATCGCCTGCACCGCCGCCTGCCGCACGGCGGGGTCTCCGTCGGTGGCGGCGCGTTCCCGCAGCCAGGACAGGGTGTCCGGGTCGCCGGCCCAGCCGGCCGCGATCGCCTGCACCGCCACCCGCCGCACCCCCCAGTCATCGTCGGTGGTGGCGCGTTCTCGCAGCAGGGGCAGGGTGTGCGGGTCGTCGGCCCAGCCGGCCGCGATCGCCTGCACCGCCGCCCGCCGCACGATGAAGTCTCCGCCGGTGGCGGCGCGTTCCCGCAGCCAGGACAGGGTGTCCGGGTCGCCGGCCCAGCCGGCCGCGATCGCCTCCACCGCCACCCGCCGCACCTCCCAGTTGCCGTCGGCGGTGACGCGTTCCCGCAGCCATGGCAGGGTGTCTGGGTCGTCGGCCCAGCCGGCCGCGATCGCCCGCACGGCAGCCTGCTTCACCCCCCAGCCGCCGTCGACGACGGCACGGTGAAGGGCGGCAACATCGTGGCGGATGAGGGAGACCCTGAGGGTCGAGGCGATGTTCAGGTTGAGGCGCCATCCGGCCCGCTCGTACCAGCGCTGGTAGCGGGCAGCGGCAGGCCACGCCGGGCCGAAAGTGCTGGTCAGCTGTGGGGCCAGTCGTTCGATCGCGTCGGGCAGTGTCCGATCGTGGTGCTTCTCGCCGGCGGCTTCCTCCAGCAGGTTGATTACGGCTTTGGTCAGGGCGGATGCGTGCGGCGCCAGGGCGGCGGTCTTACGGATTTCGGTGGCGGCCTGCAACGCGAGCAGCAAATGCCGGGGCACGCTGGGTCGTAGCCGCCAGTGAGGGTCCGCGGTCAACAGCCGGGCGATGCCCTGCGCGGCGATGCGGTCGGGGATCATGCCGGTGAGCAGCAGTAGCACCTCGGTCCAGGCCGGGTCGGACCAGTGTTGGTCGTAGACGATCAGCACCTGATCGGGGGTGAGGTCGTAGTTGGCAAGGCGGTGGGTCAAGTCAGCGGCGGCCAGGTATTCCAGGAACGCCCGATGGACGAACCCGTACACCTCGGCACCGAAGCGGGCCAAGATGAAGTTGCGTTCCCGAAATTGGGCGAGCATCGCCCTCGCCGCGGGGACTGACCGCTCGGCGGGCAACCCGAAGCGCTCGTGCAGGTAGTCGCGGAACCAGTCGATCAGGCGGGGCCCGGGTACGTGGTTACCGGCCAACCCGGACGGGGCGTCCTGCATGCGCCGGGCCACCAGCTGTAGCAGCTCAAGCTTGTCCCGCGTATCGAGTAGGTCGACGCTGATCCGTTCGTCGCGCAGGTGCCTGTTGACGTCCCAGTGCTCGACCAGCACCGCGACCGCGTGCTCGTACACGCCGCGCCGGTCCCGCGGCAGTTCCTGGCGCCGGCCGATGATTGCCAGGATGGTCAGCAGCATCGGGTTGCCGGCCAACTCACCGATCGCAGTCGAGGCGGTGATCGCGGCCAGCAGCCGGTCCCGCAAGCGGGCCGCCGGGGCTGGCTCGTCTGGGTAGGTCCTGGTGTACCAGCCGGTGGCGAAGGCACGGATTTGGTCACCGTCGAGGTCTTGCAGCATCCAGTGACCGAACCCTGCCGCGTCCAGCGTCGCCCGCCGGTAGCCGATCACCCGGGAGGTGACCACGACCCGGACCTGGGGATAGCGGGCGGCGAACCCTTCGATCTGAGCTGTCACCTGCGCCCTCAGCCGGGGATCGAAAACCTCGTCCAACCCGTCGAAGATGATCAAAGCCGGGCCGCCGGTCTCCAGGTACGGCTCCAGTACCGAACGAGGCAGCCCCATGTCCTCGGTGCTGGACAGGTGATCGATCAGATCGAGAAACGACGCACCAGGCACGCCACGCCATTGCGGCTCGGCGTAGGTGCGTAATTCCACCAACAGCGGTAGACATCCCCGTAGTGTCACCGGCACCGATCTTCCCTGGCCCGCCCCACCGGACGAGGCGGCCAGATTGCCGGCACCGGTAGCCGACTCGTCGGCACCTGCCAGCGCCAGCAGCAGGTATCGAGCCAGGGTTGACTTGCCGGCTCCGGGGTCCCCGAGAAGGACCAACTTGCGGCCGGCGGGATCAGCGAGCACGTCCAGCACTGGTCGGCGGGGGCGGTCCTGGTAGGCGCGCACGGCGGCCGTCAGCATCTCCCGGTCGATCTGCTCGGGTAGTTGAGCGTCATCGCTCTGCCCGGACTCGGCAAGCCGCTGCCACACCTCCCGCGGCACCTCCACCGGTGGTGGGTCCGCACGCGCGTGTTGCGGCACGAATACCTGGTCCAGCAGCATTGCCGGATGCTCACCCTGATCGGTCAACGGCGTCAGGATTTCCAGATCCACTCGCCGGTACCGGTCCTGCAACCGCGCCAGGTATCGGTCACGTGCCGCCACGAACTGTGCTGACGGTCCCTTGCCTGTCTCGCTGTCGAACAGCACGCGCAACGGCCCGGATCTACTGCGATCGAACCTGCCTGCCCGGATCATCGCCTGATGCATGTCACGGCCGCCGTGGACGTGGTGATACGCCTCGCACGCCTGCACCACAGCGGAGATCGTCGTCCACCGTGGTTGCTGCGGCCGATGAGGCGGGCCGGTCAGCAACGCGTACACGGTTGAGCGGGCCGCCATCTTCTCGTCATGCTCGTTGACGGGCACGTAATCCATGAGCTTGTCGCCCGTAGCGCCGACGTCACCGACCAGGCGGTTGATCGCGTCACGCGTGAGAGGAATCGGATCACCCGCCGTCATAGCCACCACCGCCCGCTCGCCGGCCACCGCAAGTGTCCGAAGCGTATCCACAGCCGCCACAGGGCGTCCGGTATCCAGTTGCGGCCGCCGGACGGAACCGGACGCCCGCTGGCCGACGCTCATCGTATGAGCCTCTTCCACAGCACTCCACCGGCATCGACGACCACCCCGGAGGGCCGCCACGAGGACCGCAGCGTGGCACCCGAACGCCGTGGCCGCGGCACCCTTCGGGTCATCACCTACGGCATCCTCACCGGCGCGGCCACCGCCGCCGGTAAGGCCATCGTGGACGCGGTGATCTGGCTGATCCAGCACTGATGAGCCAGGCCGTTCACGCCGACGCGAAAGGGCCCCCGACCAGCGCCGGGAGCCCGCGTGCGAGGTGGTCGGTCAGCCGGCGTCGCGGGTCATCGCGACGAAGCCACGCCACGACTCCGGGCTGAAGGTCAACGTGCCGCCGTCGCGATCCTTCGTGTCACGCACGAGGACCACCCCGGGGAGATTGTCGGCGACCTCGACACAGTTGCCGCCGTTGCCGCCGCTCTTCGTGCTCTTACGCCACCGCGCACCGCTCATGTCCATGATGCTGCCGCTTCTCTCAGAAGGTCCAAGGAACGCCCCCGGGGCAGTGCCTCTCCGCGAATACGCTCCCACCGTCGTTCCAGGTTAACAAGCTCCGATGCCTGATCGAGGATCTGAGCCTGGGCCGGGCCGTCGACGTGCGCGACCCGCGACCCGTCCGGCATGTCGGCGATGGTGAACGGCCCGTCCAGGCCGGGATAGCTGGGCGCGTCCGCCGGAACGATGTGGAGTTGGACGCTGTCCGTCTCGGCGTGCCCGAGCAGGCGGACGAGTTGCGCCGCCATCAGGGCGCGGTCGTCGCCGACGCGTCGCCGGAGCACCGCCTCGTCCAGCACAGCGATCAGCAGTGGTCCACTGTCCCGGGTGAGGATCGCCTGCCGGCCGATTCGAGCCTCGGCGAACTCGTCTACCGCGTCCGGCCTCAGCACCCCACCCGCCAGGGTCGCCCGCGCGTACGCCTCGGTCTGCAACAACCCGGGCACCCAGGCCAGTTCGAACGATCGCAGCGTCACCGCCTCGCGTTCGATATCCACCCACGGCCGAAACCACACCGGTTCGCGTCGACGGACGACGTCCGGCCAAAGCGCATCGGTGTCCTTTGCCAGCAAATCCGCGACTGTCGAGCGGTGGCGACTCTGCGGAATGTGGCCCGGGTTTGCCCATCTCGCGACGGTCTTCGGGTGCACACCGATGCGACCTGCGAGGCTCTCGGCGGTGTGACCCGCCTCGGCGAGCGCCGCAACAAAGGCGTGGTTCATGCCGCCCCTCCCCTGGAACAAACCAACCGTCTGAAGGAGATTACACAACGCTGTGTGATTGTCCAGCGACCCACGGCAAGGTGCTCCTGTAGACAGCGCGGCCGGCAGGGACCCGAACCCGGCGGACGCGTTCGCAGCGGGGCCGCCCCGGACGGGGCGGCCCCTTCCAACGCCCAGCCCGGAGCGATGTCGATGCCAGCCGAGACAGCCGACCCAGCGAGACCGAAGCCACCGGAGCCGCGATGACCGGCACACTGCGGGCGGGGGACGTGGTCCTCCTGACCACCGCCGCCAGCGTCCAGTTCCGCAAACCGATAGTCGTCCGGGTCATCCACGAGCTACCTGACCGGCACACCTACGACGGATGGCTCTGGCTCGACGCCTACGAGCTGAACCCGAAGGGCGAGGCGATCGCCCGGCGCGAGCTGTTCGTCATGCGCGCGGGCGTGCAGATGCAGTCCCCGGCTCCCCGCCGGGCCACCGAGACCCACCGGCCCGTACCGATCCGGCGCACCGGCCCCGTGGGGGTCGTCTGATGCCCGAACGCCGGAAGCACTCCCCGCTGCGGCCCTCGTGGCGCTGCCCGGTCTGCGGCATCCTGTGGCCGTGCTCGGCCGCGAAGCTGCGCCTCCTCGGCGAGTACCGCGAGGACCGGCCGGGCCTGTTGGCACACCTGGCAGAGCTTCAGGAAGCAGCCGAAGCCGACCTCACCAGGCTCAACCGGGGCGTCGCGTCGCCCGATCTCACCCCGCGCTTCGTCGGCTGGGCCGAAGCCCGCTGAGCCACGCCGCCACGTCGGCGGTCTGGGACGACCCAGCCGCCCGGGCCTGACCGCAGCGGCCAGCCCCACGCGCGGTTCGCGGCAGATCTGGATACTCACTGGGCTTGAGCCGGGCCGGGTATTGCGCGGTCAGGTTCCTGGCCCGCGACTGTCTCATCCCCGGGCCTCGACGCGGAGCAGCCGGACGGCGTCGACGCGGGGCGCCGCACAAGTGCACTCGTACATATGTACGATGTGCGACTTTTGAGATCACCGCCTAGCCTGCGTGGGGTGACCGCCGCCGCGCCATTGGTCGTGGATTCGCGGCGGCGGTCTATTGCCCACTCCAGGTATTCGAGAAGGAGCAACGTGACAATTCTAGTAACCGGAGCGACCGGAAACGTGGGTCGCCAGGTGGTGGCCCAACTGGTCCTGGCCGGGCGACCGGTGCGGGCGATGACCCGCCAGCTGAGGACAGGCCAACTGCCGGACAGCGTCGAGGTGGTCCAGGGAGACTTCGAACGTCCCGAGACCTGGCGAGCGGCGCTGGACGGAGTGCAGTCGGTGTACCTGTTCCCCTTCGTGTGCGCCGCTACCGACCATGGGTTCGTCGATGAGGCGGTCAAGGCCGGCGTCACCCGGTTCGTCGTGCACTCCGCGGCGGCGGCGGGGTTCGCACCTGGAACCGGAGGCGATGGCGCGCTCGGGCGGCACCTGACCGAAGAGCGCGAAGCGCACCGCGGGCTGGAACTGCTGGTGGAGGCCTCCGGCGTTGAGTGGACCCATGTGCGGCCGGGCCTGTTGGCCGCCAACGCGCTGGGGTGGGCCGATCAGATCCGGACCGAACGGGTGGTGCGCGGGCCGTACGCTGCCGCTGGCTACCCGGTGGTCCATGAGGCCGACATCGCCGACGTGGCGGTCGCGGCACTGCTGACCGACGACCATGTCGGTGCCGCGCACACCGTCACCGGCCCGGCCAAGGTTTCGCAGACGGAGCAGGCCACCGCGATCGGTGCCGCCATCGGCACGCAGGTGCGGTTCGAGGAACTCGATCCCGCCGAGGCGCGCACGCAGTGGCTGCGCGACGGCTTGGACGAGGAGACCGCCGATTGGATGATCGCACTGCTTGCCGACGCGGTCGACGGGACGGGTGCGCTGCCACCGACGGACACCTATCTGCGAGTGACGGGACGGCCACCACGCCCGTTCGCCCAGTGGGCCAACGACCACGTCGCTGACTTCCGGCCGCAGGTGGCACGATGACGATCCTGGTAACGGGTGCCACCGGCATGGTGGGCCGACACGTCGTCGTCGAACTGGTGAAGACCGGCCAGCGGGTCCGTGCGCTGACGCGGACGCCGTCGGCGGCGGGCCTTCCGGACGGGGCAGAGGTCGCCGGTGGGGACCTGACTGACCCCCCGTCTCTGGAGCCGGCGCTGGACGGCGTCGAGAGCATGTACCTGTTCCCCGTCGGACGCGCGGCGCGTGCCGTTGTTGCTGCTGCGAAGCGGGCCGGCGTGCGGCGCATCGTCGTGCTGTCCGGGGCGCTGGCCGACACCGGCGCCAGCGAAGATGGGTACCTGGCGGTCGAGCGTGCGGTCGAGGCCTCCGGTCTGGAATGGACACACGTGCGGCCCGGGGAGTTCGCCGCGAACTGGCTGGACTGGGCCCCAGCTATCAAGGCGGACCGGGTGGTCCGCCGCCCATACGGGGCTGCGGTCACCCAACCCACCCATGAGGCGGACATCGCCGCGGTCGCCGCGACGGTGCTCGTCGAGGACGGCCACGCCGGCCGGACCTACACCTTCGCTGGCCCCGAGGCGCTCACCACCGTCGCGCAGGTCAACGCGATCGGCACGGCAATCGGTGACACAGTGCGGTTCGACGAACTCGATCCGGCCGAGGCCCGGGCCGAATGGATCAGCAACGGCTATCCCGAGACGTTCGTTGACTGGATCTTCAAGATGTGGGCGGAGTCCGCTCATGATCCCGCCCCGACGAACCAGCAGTGGGCAGACGTCGTCCCGCACCTGACCGGCCGACCGGCGCGGACATTCACGCAATGGGCCACCGACCACGCAGCCGACTTCCGATAGACCGTTCATCGTGGATGCGCCGACGGGCAGAAGGTCTCGGCGGACGTAGCGGCGCTGACGTGCCGCATCGCGGTAGCAGCGCGCCCCGTAGCCGTGCAGTGTCTCCGCGGCCAACGCCGTGAGGATCAGGAACGTGGGTTCGCGTAGCGGTGTCTCCACACCATCGATATATCGGGTGCGAAGGTATAACGGTGGCCTACTCTCCGGTTGGGCCTCCGGCGAGTTCGGCGACCACGTCGAGGTGACCGAGGTGGCGGGCGTACTCCTGCACCAGGTGGAACAGCACCCGCTCCAGCGACGCCGGGTCCGCGCCGTCCCAGCGCGGACCCGGGGCGCCGACCTCGGCCAGGTCGTGCGCCGTCACCACGGCGGTGGTGTGCGCACCCTGTGCCAGCAGTGCCGCCACCAGATCCGCACGCGTCTCGTCGGGGCCGACGTACCAGCGGTCGTCGCGGCGGTCGCCCCACGGCTGCGCGACGTCGCGGCCCTGGAAACCCCACTCGATCCACCGCCGTTCGACGTGGCGCAGGTGGGTGAGCAGCTCCAACGGCGTCCACCCGGACGGCAGTCGGCTGCGGCGCAGCTCCGACTCGGCAAGCGCCGACACCTTGGCCACCACGGACTCGCGGAAGTAGTCCAGGTACCGCAGGAACACCTCGGCGCGGCTGCCGGCCGGCGCGGTGGGCTCGGGAAAGGCAATCATGAGCCGGTCGGCAGGTCGCGGGCGCGCTGCCGCACACCCGCCGCGCCGTACGGGTAGTCACCCACCAGCGGGGCGCTCGCCTCGTCGAGCGACCGCATCTGCTCGGCGTCGAGAACCAGGTCCGCGGCGGTCAGGTTGTCGTCGAGCTGCTCGGTGGTACGCGCCCCGAGGATCACCGAGGTGACCGCCGGTCGGGCCGCCAGCCAGGCCAACGCCACCGCCGACATGGACACACCCCGGTCCCCGGCGACCTGGCGCACCGCGTCGAGCACCCGCCAGGTGCGCTCGTCGGCGTTGCGACCGGCGTACGCCTCGACGCCGCGCTGCGGGTTCTCGCCGAGCCGGGTCGCCCCGGTGGGCGCGCTGTCGCGCTGGTACTTGCCGGTGAGCCAGCCACCGCCGAGCGGCGACCACGGCAGGATGCCGATGCCCTCGTTCTCGCAGACCGGCACCAGCTCGAACTCGATCTCCCGGGCCAGCAGGTTGTACTGCGGTTGCAGGGTCACGATCGGGGTGAGGTTGAGGTGCTGGGTGAGCAGGGCCGCCTTCTGCAACTGCCAACCGGTGAAGTTGCTGACCCCCGCGTAGCGGATCTTGCCCGCGCGTACCGCGTCGTCGAAGAACCGCAGCGTCTCCGGCAGCGGGGTGAGCGGGTCCCAGGCGTGCGCCTGGTACAGGTCGACGGCCTCGACGCCGAGCCGGCGCAGGCTGGCGTCCAGGGCGCGGGTGAGGTGTACCCGGGACAGGCCGGCGTCGTTCGCACCCGGACCCATCGGGAACCGCCCCTTGGTGGCGATCACCAGTCGGTCCCGCACGTCGGGCCGGGACCGCAGCCAGCGCCCGACGATGTCCTCTGAGACACCGGCGGAGTAGACGTCGGCGGTGTCGATGAAGGTGCCGCCGGCCTCGACGAACCGGTCCAGTTGGGCGAAGCTGCCGGCCTCGTCGGTCTCCGCGCCGAAGGTCATCGTGCCGAGGCAGAGGGTCGACACCACAGTGCCGGTGGCGCCCAGAGTGCGATAGCGCATATCGTCCTTTCGGTCCGCGTCAACAAAGCTGATCTTCGCACCCGGTTGGGCCACCCGCACCCGGAGGCCGCCGGGCCCCCGCGCCGCAACCAGGCCGGTCATCATGAGCGGATGAGCGAGCCCGCGATCGACATCGACCGACCGCAGCAGCCAACCCAGCCGGCGCCGCCGGAACCGGGTTCGCCCACCCGCGGCCCGTGGCTGGTGGCCCTGACGACAAGCGTGATCCTGCTGCTGCTCGCCGGCCGCTACGGCTATCACCGCGACGAGTTGTACTTCCTGCTCGCCGGCCGGCACCTCGACTGGGGATACGTCGACCAGGGCCCGCTGGTCCCGGCGCTGGCCCGGCTGCTGGACACCATCGCGCCGGGCAACCTGGTGATTCTGCGGACCCCGTCGGCGTTGCTGGCCGGCGGCGCGGTGCTGCTCGTCGCCGCCATCGCCCGCGAGCTGGGCGCCGGTCGTGGCACGCAGACCTGCGCGGCGGTGCTGGCCGCGTCGTCCGGCATTGTGCTCTCCGGCGGGCACCTGCTCAGCACCACCACCGTCGACCTGCTGGTCTGGCTGGTCGCGGCGTGGTGTGCGGTACGGCTGCTGCGCACCGGCGACAGCCGCTGGGCGCTGGGCGTCGGGCTGGCGCTCGGCGTGGGCATGCTCAGCAAGCTGCTGCCCGCGCTGCTGGCGGTGGGCCTGCTCGCCGGGGTGCTCATCGCCGGGCCCCGTCGACTGTTGCGCGACCGCCTGGTGCTCGCCGCCGTCGGGATCGCCGTGCTGCTGGCCGCCCCGAACCTGATCTGGCAGGCGACGCACGGTTTTCCGCAGCTCGGCGTGGCCGCCTCCATCGCGGACGAGGACAGCTCCTACAGTGGCCGCCTCGACGCGTTCACCCTCCAGTTCGTCATCATCAGCCCGTACGCCGTACCCATCTGGATCGCGGGCCTCGTCGCGCTGCTGCGCCGACCGGCCTGGCAGGCCTACCGGGCGGTCGGCTGGGCCTGGTTGGTGGTGGTCGGCCTCGTGCTGATCGCCGGTGGCAAGGGTTACTACGATGCGCCGCTGTTGCTGGTGTTGACCGCCGCCGGTGCGGTGGTGACCGTCGGGTGGGCGTCGCGCGGGTCGGTCCGGTTGCGCCGCGGGCTGCTCGCGCTGGGCCTGCTGCCGTTCCTGTTGCCCAACATCGTGGTGCTGCTGCCGGTGCTGCCCGCCGAGCGGTTGCCCGGTTTCGTGGTCGACCTCAACTACGACGCGGGCGAGACGATCGGCTGGCCGGCGTTCGCCGACTCGGTCGCCACCGTCCATCGTGGGCTGCCGCCGGACGAGCGTTCCCGGGCGGTGATCCTGACCGACAACTACGGCGAGGCCGGCGCGCTGGCCCGCTACGGTCCGGCCCGCGCGCTGCCCCGGGCCTATTCGGGGCACAACGGCGCTGTCGACTTCGGCCAGCCGCCGGCCGGGGCGGACGTGGTCGTCGCGGTCGGCTGGGAGGGCCGCCACCAGCTCAACACCTGGTTCAACGAGTGCACGCTCGCGGGGCGGGTGGACCAGCGGGTCGCTGTGCACAACGACGAGAACGGCGGCCCGATCCACGTGTGCCGGGGGCTGCGGCGTCCGTGGGCGCAGATCTGGGACGCCGAGGTACGCCACACCGGGTGAGCAGGCTCAGCCGGCTCCGCTGGTGAGCCAGGCCTGGATGCCGACCAGGGCCTCGGGGCCGGAGTTGGCGTCGACGTCGCGGGCGAGGTCGGCGATGGTGACCGCGGCGAGCGCCTGCCGCCAGGCGTCCTCGGCCGCCCACATGGCTCGGGCGACAGGGCACGGTGTGGTGCAGGCGTCGGCTGGCGTCGCGAACGGGCCGCGCTGGCGGATCTCGGTGCAGACGAAGGTCGGCCCGGGACCGTCGACGGCCCGGACCACGTCGAGCAGGGTGATGCTCGCCGGGGCGCGGGTGAGGACGTAGCCGCCCGACTTGCCCTGCACGGAGTGGATCAGGCCGGCGCGGGCCAGGGCCTGGAGCTGCTTGGCGAGGTAGCTGCCGGAGACGTCGTGCAGCTCCGCCAGCTTGGCCGCCGGCACTGGCGTGTGGCTGGCCGTGAGGACCACGCAGCAGTGCAGCGCCCACTCCACCCCGCCGGACATCTTCATGACGTCACCCTAGTCACCCCGCTACTCGGACTCATTGTGTCCGAGTATAGTTCTCGGACAAGGGAAGTCCGAGTATCGACCGAGCGTCGGCAGTCGGACCACATCGTCACGGGAAGGTGCATGAGCATGAAGATCGCCGTACTGGGTGGGACCGGCCTCATCGGGTCGCAGGTCGTCACGATCCTCCAGGCCGCCGGGCACGAGGCGGTGCCGCTCTCGCCGTCCACCGGTGTGGACCTGCTCACCGGGCAGGGCCTCGCCGACGGGCTCACCGGTGCCGAGGTCGTCGTCAACCTGACCAACTCGCCGACCTTCGACGACGCCTCCCCCGCCTTCTTCCAGACGACCATGAACAACCTGCTCGCCGCCGCCAGCCAGGCGGGCGTCGGCCACGCCGTGGTGCTCTCCATCGTCGGCGTCGACCAGGTGCCCGACCTGGCCTACTACCGCGCCAAGGTCCTGCAGGAGGACATCCTCAAGGCCGGCCCGATTCCGTACTCGATCGTCCGCGCCACCCAGTTCTTCGAGTTCGTCGAGGCGATCCTGTCCTGGACGGCCGACGACACCACCGTCCGGCTGCCCCGCACGCCCGTGCAGCCGATGGCCGCGGCCGACGTGGCGCAGGCCGTCGCCGAGGTCAGCATGGGCGCGCCCCTGCGCGGCGTCCGCAACGTCGCCGGCCCCGACGTCTTCACCCTCGACGAGTTGGGGCGGATCACCCTCGCCGCCCGGGATGACAAGCGCACCGTCACCACCGACGACAGTGCCGGCATGTTCGCCGCCGCACCCGGCGCGGCCCTCATCGCCACCGACGACGCCCTCATCGCGCCCACCTCCTACCGGGAGTGGCTCGACCGCCAGGGCTGAGTCGGCAGCCGGGCCCGTACGCCGCAGTGGCAGCCGAGCGCCACGACGACGTGCGGGCGCGGTGCGGGGGTCAGGCCGGGGCTCGGGTGAGTTTGGCGGCCACGGCGTCGAGGACCCAGTCCAGGCCGGTCGCGAAGGATGCCTCGGCGTCCACCTCGGTGCCGTCGTGCACCGCCCTGGTCAGCGCCGGGAAGCGGCCCGTCGCCAACATCCTTGTCACGTGCGGACCGGAGGCGCGCTGCCAGTCGCGCTTGGACAGACCGGTGGCGCGCTCGGCCCGCAGGTTCGCGATCTCGCGCCTGATCGCGCCGGTGACGTAGGCGCTCACCGTCTCCACGGCACGCATGACGGTGTCGATGTCGGCGAGGCCGTCGAGGGCGGCGAGGTTGGCCTCGGCCACGGCGAGGCCGTTCGGGCCCAGCGTCGGGCGACCACCGAGCAGGTCGGCCAGCCATTCGTGACGCAGCGCGGCCTGCCTGGTGCGGTGGGCGAGGACGCTCAGCGCCGCCCGCCAGTCACCGGGTTGGTCCTCGGGCAGGATCTCGGCGTGGACCTCGTCCACCAGCAGGTCGAGCAACTCGTCCTTGGTGGCGATGTATCCGTACAGCCGCATCGGGCCGGCGTTCAGCCGGGCGGCGACCCTGCGCAGGGACACCGCCTCCAGTCCGCCCTCGTCGGCCAGCGCGATGGCGGCGGCGATGATCCGCTCCCGGTCGAGCGGCACGGGAGGGTTCGGCGGCTTCGGCCGGTCCCACACGGTCATGAGCACTCCCCTGCTGTTGCGATAAATTGTAAGGGCGCGATACGGTGTATCGCCATGAGACGACGTATTGCGGTGGTCGGGGCTGGCCCCGGTGGCCTCACCTTCGCCCGGGTCCTGCACCGCCACGGCTACCCCGTCGTCGTGCTCGAACGCGATCCCGCGCCCGACGCCCGCCCCCCGGGCGGCACGCTCGACCTGCACGAGGGGCTGGGCCAACTGGCGCTGGACAAGGCGGGTCTGCGAGCGGAGTTCCAGGCACTGTCCCGTCCCGAGGGGCAGGCCATGCGCATCCTGGACACCGCCGGGACGGTGCTGCGGGACTGGCGACCCGCTCCGGACGAGCAGGCCAATCCGGAGATCGACCGCGGGCAGCTCCGGGACCTGCTGCTCGGCCCTCTCGACGTGCGGTGGGGGCGAGAGGTGACGCAGGTGGCGCCGGGGGCCGGAGACGGCGCACGCGTACAATTCGCGGACGGGCGGCAGGAGACGTTCGACCTCGTGGTCGGCGCGGACGGCGCCTGGTCCCGGGTCCGCCCGGCGGTCTCGGCAGCGACGCCGCGCTACACCGGCGTCACCACGGTCGAGACCTCCCTCGACGACGTCGACACCCGCCACCCCGACCTCGCCCAGCTGATCGGTGACGGTTCGGTTGCCGTGTACGGGGTGAACCGATCCCTCGTCGCCCAGCGCAACAGCGGCGGTCACGTCAAGGTGTACGCCACGTTCCGCGCGCCGCTGGACTGGCACGCCGAACTGGACCTGACCGACGTCGAGGCCACGCGATCGGGCCTGCTGGCCATGTTCGACGGCTGGGCCGCTCCCATGCTCGACCTGCTCGGCCACGGCACCGCCTTCCTCCACCGCCCCTGCTACGTCCTGCCCGTATCCCACACCTGGGCGCACGTCCGCGGTGTGACGCTCCTGGGCGACGCCGCCCACCTGATGCCACCGTTGGGGGCCGGCGCGAACCTCGCGATGCTCGACGCTGCCGAGCTCGCCGAGTCCGTCGCGGCCGACCCGGAAGATCTGGACGAGGCGGTCCGCGCCTTCGAGGAACAGATGTGGGTACGGGCCGAACGGTGGGCGAAGATCACCACAGCCGGTCTGGAACGCCTGGTGAGCCCGGACCCCACCGAGGCCCTCACCCTCTTCGACGACGTCCAGCGATCCTGACCGCCAGCAGCGCAGCAAAGAGCTGCCGCTGCTGGCTAGAGTTCGCGTCGTGACCGACACCGGGGCCGAGGTTGACAGGCGTGTCGGCGAGGCGTGGGCACGGATCGAAGCTGGCCTCGGCCGCGTTCTGCCGTCGTCCCTGCGGCAGCTCAACGCCCCGGCCCCGGCACCCGCGATCGACGCGGTGGAAGCCGCCCTGGCCACCACCCTGCCGCCGGATTTCCGCGCCAGTCTCCGCATCCACAACGGGACCAACCCTGGCCCGACCCTGCCGTCCGCCGAGCCCAGCCCGGTGCCGCTTACCAACCTCTGCGGCACCGACGAGATCATCGAGCTGACCCGGATGTGGCACGACAGTCATGATCCGGAGCCGGAGTGGGACGATCCCCAGGTCTGGGCGCACCTCGTCGACACGAAGATGCTCTGCCTGAACGGGCCGGTGCGGCCGATCGTCGGTGCGCCGGGCACCGTTGTCGTGGGCGACCTGAACGGCGACGTGAAATGGCTGCTCGACGGTGATCCGGCACCGGGGGGCACGCCCGGGCAGGTGGTCCGGGTGGATGTCGAATGCTCCTCCTGGGATGTGCTGGCTCCATCCTGGACCGAGCTGCTGGTCCGCTACGCCGAGGACCTGACACTGTTCGCTGTCGACCCGGACAGCTCACCGCTGACGATCGACGCGTCCATGGGGCCTGCGTGCGAATGGGGCAGCACACCCTGGGTCGCCTGGGGAACGCGTCCGGCATGGCTGCGGGACGTCGCCTCGCGCAATCCGTACCTGTGATGCCCGCCGCCGCTCGCCACTGAGACCGGGGCGGTCAGTGCCGCGGGACCGGTGCTCGTCGTACCCGGGTCGGTCGTTGACAGAGGATCATTCCGTACTACATTTAACGCAACAGTTAAATGATGGGAGGCCTCGGTGTCCGGTAGCGATCAACTCAGCGCGGTGTTCGCGGCCCTCGCCGACCCGACTCGACGGGCGATCCTCGCCGAGTTGGCCGACCGCGACGCCACGGTCACCGAGCTCACCGCTCCCCTGCCCATCTCGATGCCGGCGGTGTCGCGGCACCTCAAGGCGCTTGAGCGCGCCGGGCTCATCTCCCGCACCCGATCGGGAAAGTTGCGGATGAGTCGCATCGAGGCCGCTCCGCTGCGCGACGCGGCCGAGTGGATAGAGCGCTACCGGCGGTTCTGGGACACGTCGCTCACCCGCCTCGACGCCCACCTCGCGGCGGTACAGGCCGCCGCTCGCCCAACGGACCGAACGGTCCACGGCCCGGTGATTCCCGACAGCGAATCACCGGGCAAGACCCACGACAAGGAGAATTGATGGACAGCGGCGATCCGCAAATCGTCATCTCACGCGTGGTGGACGCGCCACGGGAACTGGTCTACCGAGCTTTCACCGACCCCGACCACCTGGCGGCGTGGTGGGGGCCGATCGGCAACTCACTGCCCCGCGAGGAGATAGACTTCGACATCCGGCCCGGCGGCCACCAGCGGTGGACCGAACTCTTTCCGGCCCGGCCCGGCCTTCGAGTCGACGTCCACATCGACCTCACCGACGTCGCCGACGGCGAACTGCTCGACGGCGTCGTGCATGTCACCGGGCAGCTGCCGGACGGCCATCAGCCGCACGAGACACGAATGCGGGTCGAGTTCCACGACGAGGCCGATGGACGGACGCGACTCGAGATCCGTCAGTGGCTCCCCGAGCAGCTGGCCGCCCCCGCCAGCCAGGGTTGGAACGAGGCCTTCTCCAAACTGGACGCCACGCTGCGGAACGCCCACCCCGTCGCAGTTGACGTCGAGGTGTGACGCAATGGCCAAGCTGATCTACGTGACCAACGTGTCCCTCGATGGTTACATCGAGGACGAACACGGCAGATTCGACTGGACCCCACCCGACGACGAGTACCTCGCGTTCATGACCGACCTGCTCCGGCCCATGGGTACCTACCTCTACGGCCGGCGCCTGTACGAGTCGATGTCCCTCTGGGAAACCGACCCTGCCCTGGCCGGACAGTCGAAGCTCACGGCCGACTTCGCCGACGTCTGGCAGGCAGCGGACAAGGTCGTCTACTCCACCACCCTGCACGCGACCTCGACCGCCAAGACCCGGCTCGAAACGAGCTTCGACCCCGCCTCGGTACGCGCCATGAAAGCCTCGGCCACCAGTGACCTCACTATCGGCGGCGCACACCTCGCGGAGCAGGCCTTCCAGGCCGGAGTGATCGACGAGTGCCACCTGCTGATCCACCCCGTCCTCGTCGGCGGAGGCAAGCCCGGGCTGCCCAGCGGCACCCGAGCTGGGCTGGAGCTACTGAGCAACCGCCGACTCAGCAACGGCGTGATGTCCCTGCACTACCGCGTCCGCACCTGAGACGGTCGTCGGCGTCACTGACCCGCACGGATGTCGGTGACGCCGACGGGCTCTCCGGACGAGGCGGCGGTCAACAGCAGACCCACCGACCGACGTGGGTACGGTGACTCCGTGCTCTCGGCCGTGCGAGGACTGTCCCGCCACCACACCGAGGAATCGCTGCGCGCCTACCTGCTGCAACGCTCACACCGCACCGAGGACGGCTGCCTGATCGTCGAAGGTTACGGGCGGCGACGCGGGGTGCACCAGAAGGTCGCCGGTCGCGCGTGGGCGCACATCGCCGCGTACGTGGTGCTCGTCGGCGGATACGACCCCGCCCTGGACGTCGACCAGACCTGCGGTGCCGCCGACTGCATCGAGCCCACGCATCTGCGCCAGATCAGCCGGACCGAGGCCTGCCGCAGCCGAGCCCAGCCGGCCCAGTGCCGCAACGGCCACGACCGTGAGCTTGATCCGGCAACCGGTCGATACCGTCGGGTCTGTCGGATGTGCAACCGGGACGCGCAACGCCGGTGGCGTGAACGCGAGGCCGCCGAGGTGGCCCAGGCCCGCGCCGCGTACGGCCGCTCCTAGGTCGCCGCCCTCTGTGAACCCTGGGGCGGCTGGGCGGCGAGTTCGGTGAGAATCGGGTGCAGCCGATCGGCCAGCGCCGGGTCCGTACGAGTGAGTTCGTCGGCCAGGGCTGCCGCGGCGGCCACCAGCGCGCGGCGCACCTCGACCTCTTCCGTGGCACGGACCAGTGTCGTTTCCAGCGCTCCGGTGATGTCGGCGGGTAACAGGTGGGCGCCCTTGGCGTAGCTGCTGGGGTAACCCAGGCGCCGGCAGGCGAGCGCGATCGTCTGGGTGCGCATGGCGCTGATCCAGTGCTCCGCCTGCCAGTACCTGCCTCGTTCGATGCTGATCCGCGCGTGCAGCGCGTGGTGCCAGGCCAGGCCGACGATGTCGTCGTGGCCGCTGGGCGTGCCGGCCGGAGATGGTGTCGACTGCCCGAACACGAGTCGCCAACTCGGGCCCTGCGGCCCGAACGCGGCTTGCGGGCTGAACGCGAGGTCTACTTCCAGGCAGTGCGGGAGCAGGAAGACTCGGTAGATCGCCGCACCGGCCGTCAGGTCCCAGTGGTGGACCGCGGCGAACTCCTGATACATCACCTGCGTCCACCGACGCATGACGGTGTCGAGCGGGTCGCTGACCGCGAAGGCCAGATCGATGTCGGACCAGCGGTCCTCCTGGCCGGTGGCGTGTGAGCCGGTGATCGCGGCGGCGACGATGGCGGGATCCTGATTCGCCAGACGCAGCAGCCGCTCTCGGATCAGGTCGCGTTCCTCCACGGAGAACATGACGACAGATGATGCCGCAGCACCGTCGATCCGGCTCAGCCGCATCGACTCCTGCGACAGCGCTCCGCCCCCAGCAGCACGTCGTCCGGGCCCGCTCGCCGACGTGATCGCCACCCTTACACCAACCTGATTCGTTACTTACCATAACTGTCATTATGGTGCGCGCACGATATGCACCTTTTGTGATGGTGAATTAATGGATTATCATTACCGGTAAACCGTTAATGGGCGCAGAGCCCTGCCCATGGCTGCTTGTCGCTTCTCAGGTGACTGGCGCGTGCTTCGGCGTCGAGGGCCAGCCAGTGGCGAGATGTGTTGTGTGCGCCTTCAGCTCCGGGCGGCCAGGTCCCACACGACTGGCCCTACCCAGCGGAAGTGGCCGTGGGGGTCAAGGCGCCCCGCCGCTGGACTGCAGGTCTCGGGTACCGGCCTGCTCCGGGCCTTACTCTGTGAATCGTCCCGATGCGAGGGAGGCGCGAGGAGGACGCCGAGCAGCCGATTCGCTGGCGGCGAGGGACTCCTACGATTCAGCGCGCGCGGCGGTAGTGCACGGCGACCACCCCGTTGCGGAGCGGCTCTGCCGAGATCAGCTCGAGCTGACGCGTGGCGGGCAGCCCATCCTGGTACAGCGTCGGGCCGTGGCCGGCGATCCGGGGATGGACGAGCATCCGGTACTCGTCGATCAGGTCCAGCCTGTCGAGCTCGGTGGCGAGTTTGCCGCTTCCGACGCGGACCCCGACCGGGGTCGCGTCCTTGAGCTTCTGCACGCCCTCGCGCAGATCGCCGGCAATGTGGTGGTGGCTGTTGGTCCACGAGAAGTCGGTACGCGTCGAGGACACCACGTACTTGGGTTTGGCATCCAGCTTGACCGCCCACTCGCGGATGAGCGGCGGCACCTCCTGGTCGCCGCGGGCGACGGCCGGCCAGGAGCCCTCCATCATCTCGTAGGTGACCCGACCCCACAGCATCGCCCCGGACTCGTCCAGGAGACGGATGAAGAAGGCGTGCGTCTCATCGTCGGCGATCCCCCTCCTGGTGGTCCACACAACCCCAGGGTGAGGTTGATGCTGAAGGTGAGGAGGCCCATGTCCGGCGAGTCCAACGCCTCTCCTGGTCACGTCAGCGACCTCGCGGTGCGCGTCGCCGTCTCATGTGATGCATCGACCGCGACTTCCAAGAGCGGACGCCCTCTTTCGCCACCTGCCCGGCGAAGAGCGTCCGTGACCACTACTCGTTCGTGCTTCTCGATCTCACCGGCGGGCGCCGTCCGCTGCGCAACCCTGACGCGACGCGTCAGCGGAAGGCGTCGATGTTGCGAGCGACCCACGCGGTGAAAGGCCGTGGCGATCGGCCCAGAACCTGCGTCACGTCGGGGCTGATCCGCTGCTCCCGCTCGGTCGGCGCGCCGAGGATCGCCAGCGTCCCGTCGACCACCGGTGGTGGCATGAACCGCAGCATCTGTTCCCGGGCCTCGTCGGGCGCCTGCTCAACGAAGACGATCGGTTCGCCGAGTGCAGCGGCGAGATCCGCAGCGCGGTGGCGTGGCGTGCTCAGCACCGGACCGGTCAGCTCGTATGTACGGCCGTCGTGCGAGCCGTCACGCAGAACGGCGGCGGCCATCTCGGCGATGTCGTCCGGGTCGACCACGGGCAGGCCGACGTCGCCGAACGGCGCGGCCACTGTCCGGCCGGTCCGCACCGGTTCCGCCCAGGCTAAGGCGTTGGAGGCGAAGCCGCCGGGGCGCAGGATCGTCCAGCCGAGACCCGACCGGCGTACGAGGTCCTCGATGGCAGACAGCGGCGCGTGCGAGGCCGCCCCCGGCCGGGTGCCGACCGCTTGCGAGGATTGCAGCACGATGCGCTTCAGCCCCGCGGCTGTGACGACCCGCAGGATCTCGGGCATGTCGAGGTGCGCCCCGGCGCCCTCCACGAGCAGGAATATCGCTTCGGCGCCGGCTAGTGCCGGGAGCAGACTCTCCGGGCGTTCGAGATCCGCGTGGTGGTGGCGAACCCCCTCTGGCACCGCGACCGGGCGTCGTCCCCGGGACACCGCCGTCACTGCGGCACCCGAGGTCGTGAGGGTCGACAAAAGCGTACGGCCGACGTTCCCGGTGGCGCCTGTCACGACAAACATGGCTGTGTCTCCAGTTCAACCGCGTCGTTCGCGCGGCTGGAGGAGACGCTAGTAGCGTCCGTCTAGTAGGTACCTAGAGGATAGTAACGCTGTTGTGACGGAGGGCACATGGAACGGTCGGCGGACCCTGAGCTGGCGTGCCCTGTCGCGCCGGTTGTCGACATCGTGTTCAGTCGATGGACCACGCCCATCCTGTGGGCCCTTCACAAGTACGGCCGGCAGCGATTCGTAGAGCTGGAGCGCCGGCTGACCACCATCACACCGAAGGTGCTCACGCAGCGGCTGCGCCAACTTGAACGCGATGGGCTCATTGCCCGCACCTATTACGCCGAGATGCCGCCTCGGGTCGAATACGAGATCACCGAGCTGGGTGCCAGCCTCGGTCCCCTCTTCGCCCACCTGAGCACCTGGGCCGACGCCCGCCTCCCCGAGGTGGAACGGGCACGGCGTGTCTACGACGCCGGCCGATGAACCTCCAACCAGCCAGATCATTCTGATCGCGGGACAGGGCTCCACCGGCATCGGTCTCGACCGAGCGACGACCCGGCGCGCACGACCAAGTGCGCCGCGCACGCCGGGCGAGGTGATCGGACCGATGGCCTCAGTCGGTGGGCGTGCCGAACCAGCGCGACAGGTGGTCGTCCAGGTCCCGCTGGTCGTCACCAATCCAGGCGACGTGACCGTCGGGACGCATCAGCACCGCCGGTACGTCAAGGTCAGCGCTCGGGTCCGCGATCTCGTCAACCCGGTCTGACCAGCCGCCGACGGTCAGGCGTTCGGTGCGGTCCAGCAGCAGGCCGCGGCCGCGGTGCAGCAGGGCGTAGAGGTTGCCGTGCCGAAGCTGGACGTCCCGCAGGCGGCGGCCGAGCCGGTCGGGGCCGGGGCCGAAGTCGTAGCGGATACCGACCGCGGTGATCTTCTCGATCAGGTGGCGGTTCACCTCGTCGAAGTCCATCAGTTCGGTGAGCAGTCGGCGCACCGCCTGGGGGCCCGGCGCGGCGGACAGCAGTTCCGTCTGGGCGCGGGTGTTGTCCAGCACGTCCTCGGCGACCGGACGACGCTCACCCTGATAGGTGTCCAGCAGCGTCTCGGGCGCCCAGCCGCGCACCTGCGCGGCCAGTTTCCAACCGAGGTTGACCGCGTCCTGAATGCCGAGGTTGAGTCCCTGTCCTCCGATGGGTGGGTGGATGTGTGCGGCGTCGCCGGCCAGGAGCACCCGACCGACCCGGTAACGCTCGGCCAGCCGGGTCGCATCCCCGAAGCGGGACAACCAGCGTGGGGAGTGCACACCGAAATCGGTTCCCGCGATGGCGCGCAACTGTTGTTGGAAATCCGCAAGGGTGGGCGGCACCTGGCGGTCGCTGACTCCGGCGGCGGGGACCACGACGCTGTAGACGCCGTTGCCGAAGGGCCGGAGCCAGAAGGGACGGTGGGTCTGGCTGATCTCGGCGACCTTGGCGGCGATCTCCACCTGCGGGGCGCCCACCTCCATCTCGCCCATCAGCGTCTCGGTGCGGGCAGGCTCGCCGGGGAAGCCGACGCCGAGCAGCTTCCGCACGGTGCTGCGCCCGCCGTCGCAGCCGACGAGGTAGCGCGACCGCAGCCGTTCCCCGTCGGCCAGCTCGACGGTGACGCCCTCGTCGTCCTGCTCGATGCCGGCGACCGCGGCGCCGCGCCGGACCTGCGCGCCCAGGTCGATCGCATGCTCTTCGAGCACGTCGACGATGACTGGCTGCGGAATCCCCAACAGATAGGCGTACGCGGAATCCAGGCCCTTGGGCACCGGTTTGGCGATGGCGGCGAAGAAGCCGGCGGCCGGCCGCTGCCTGCCGTGCGGGAGGATGCGCTCCAGGAGTCCGCGCATCGCCATCAGCTCAAGACTGCGAATGTGCAGACCGACGATGCGTACGAACGACGCCGGTGTGGTTTCCCGCTCGAGTACGAGTACCCGCACATCGTGCAGCCGCAGTTCGGCGGCGAGCATGGCACCGGTCGGCCCGCACCCAGCGATGATCACGTCGAAGATGAGGGGGCCCCGCCCGGCGCTGTCGTTCGACGGCTGCTCGGGGGTGGATTGCAGAGAACGCACAGGTGTTGCCCTTCGAGAGTGCCTTGTTGGCGAGGCGCTCCCGGCGACACCTACGTCAGTCGCACGGCCATGACGGGAGGGGGAGCACCCACATCGGTCCAGCGTTCATGGGTCTCACCTCCTCGGGCGGTGTCACGGTCAACTGCAAGCTACAAGCCGGGCGTCAGCTCGTCCAGCGCTTTTGCCGGCGGTGCGGTGAGCGATCGGTGCACCCATTCGGTCATGAGCGCGCGTTCGGCGTCGGTGAGCCCCGGCAGGTCGGGCACCACGGTGGCGAAGGTGACCGCCACGGCGCTCACTGTCGTGTCGGGTGTCGCCGGGGTGCGCACGAGGATGCTGCTGAGCACGGCGTCGAACATGGCCTCCCCCAGGCCCGGGTCGCGTTGCTGCGGGGGCGTGCCCAGGAGGGCGAGCACGGTGCCGTTGCCGGCCGCGTGGATCATCATGAGTGCGCGCTGCTCGTCGACAGCCAACAGGCCGGCCGCGGCCAGTCGCCGTACGCGGGTGCGCAGCACCTCGAGGCCGGCAACCGTCGCCGGCGACGGCCCGCCCCGGCCGGCGATGAGCGCGTACAGCTCGGGGTTGGCCAGTCCGAACTCGAGGTGTGCCCGCCACCCGGACCGCAGGTCGGCCACCGGATCGCCCTCGGCGGCGTACGCCACGGCGGACTTGGCGGCGACGTAGGTGGCCATGACGTGCTCGGCGACGGCATCGATCAGGCCGTTCTTGTCACCGAAGAGGCGGTAGATGGTGGGTGCCTGCACGCCGGCGGCCTGGGCGACGGCTCGCGTCGTCACCGCGTTCGCGCCCTCCTCGCGCAGCAGCCGGCTCGCTGCCGCGACGATGCCGTGCCGTACCTCGTCCCGGGATGCCATGTCCTGCGCCGCAACCATGAACCGATGCTAACAGCACCTTGTTATCGCTGCGATAACGTTGCTAACGTAGGTGTGTTAACAACGCTAACAGGGAGTGGTAGTCATGTTCGTCATCACCGGTGCCACAGGTCAACTCGGCTCCCAGATCGTCGACCGGTTGCTCGAGCGGGTTCCCGCCGAGACCGTGGGTGTCAGCGTGCGCGACGTGACAAAGGCGGCCGGTCTGGCCGCCCGCGGTGTCCGGGTCCGCGCCGGAGACTTCACCGACCCGCGCACGCTGCAACACGCCTTCGAGGGTGCCGAAAAGGTCCTCGTCGTGTCCGCCGCCATCCGTGGCAGCGACGCGGCCGCCGCGAACCGCGCCGCCATCGACGCCGCCCACACCGTCGGGGCAAAACGTGTGCTCTACACCAGCCACCAGGCGGCGTCGAAGGACTCCCTCTTCCCCGCCCAGCTCACCCACGCCGAGACCGAGGAGCATCTGGTCGGCCTGGGTGTCCCCTTCACCGCGCTGCGCAACGGCTTCTACGCGAGCACGCTCAGCGTCTACATCGGTGCGGCCCTGGAGACGGGTGTGCTCGCGGCGCCAGCGGACGGTCCGGTCTCCTGGACCGCACACGCCGACCTCGCCGAGGCCGCGGCCATCGCCCTCGCCGACGACGGCGCGCTCGACGGGATCACCGCTCCGCTGACCGGGCCCGAACTGCTCGACCTCGAGGCGGTGGCCGGCATCCTCAGTGCCGTCACGGGTCGCACCATCAGGCGCGTCGTCGTGGATGACCAGCAGTGGCGGGCCACCACCATCGCTGGCGGCGTCCCCGCAGCAGCAGCCGACTTCACCCTCGGCATCTACCGCGCGGCTCGCCGTGGCGAGTTCGCCGTCACCGACCCGACCCTGGAGACCCTCATCGGTCACCGGCCGACGTCCGTCCGTTCGGTGCTCACTGCCATCGTCGCCCGCGCCTGAGGGACGCGAGCCGACCCGCCCGTCCCAGCGGATCAGGGCGGGTCGGCCGCGTCCTCCGTGCGGTCGGGTGGGCCGCCGGGCAGCGATTGCACCCACCTGACCGCGCGGCGGAGTGTGCACGCCGACGTGCCGTGGCTCAATCCGCGCTGGCGGGCCGGACGGTCGACGGTGGCATGTCGGCCGTGGCCAACGTTTGGAAGCACGGACGGAGCAGCTCGATGATCTGGTCGGGCGAGGCGTCCGCGAGTCGGCCGAGGCGAAGCAGGTACCGCTCGATGATCACACCGTGCACGATCGCGCTGAGCAGGCTGGCGCGCAGTTCGGCGTCCTCGGTGGGAATCGCGGTGGTGATCTGACTGAGCTGGGGTTCGGCGGCAGCTCGGTACCGCTCGGCGGCGTCGGTGTTGGTGAGCATCGAACGCAGCACCGCGAGTGAGGCGACCGGCTCGCCGTCCAGACGGCTGGCGAGCGAGGCGAGCAGGACGTCGACGATCTCTTCGCCGCCGCCGGACAACTCGGCGGCGGGCAGCTCGGCGGCCCGGGAGAACAGGTTGTCCTTGGTGCCGAAGTAGTGCATCACCAGGCCGGCGTCGACCCCGACCGTCCTGGCCACGGCGCGGATCGTGGTGCGCTCATAGCCGAGTTCGGCGAACAGCTGCCGGGCCGCCGCCAGGATGCTCTCTTCGGTCTGGCGTCGCTGCTCGGCTCGGGTCAACCGTGGGCTCGGTTGGGTCACCCGGTCATTCTACGGTTGTTGAACAGTGGAGCTGTTGCCGGCGAATCGGCCGCCATCCCTGGGCCTCGGGTTGCTAGAGATGTCTTTCTAAAGCATTCTCTAGGGTGTGACCGAAGAGGTGCCGCAACGTTCCATCAAGCTCACCGACCCACGCACCCTGCGGGCGTACGCGCACCCGCTGCGGATGCAACTGATCGGGCTGCTGCGCCGCGAGGGCCCGATGACCGCCACCCAGGCCGCCGCCCGGCTCGACGACAATGTGCCGAACTGTTCGTTCCACCTGCGCCAGCTCGCCAAGTACGGATTGGCCGAACGCGTTGCGGGGGCGGACGGTCGGGAACGGCCCTGGCGGGCCACCGCGCACGACACGTCCTGGGCCGACGACTCCGACGACCCGGCCATGAAGTCCGCGACGGACCAGCTCAACAGCGTGATGCTCGGCGTCTACACGCAATACGCGCAGGACTACCTCGCAGTCCGCGGCGACGAGCCCGTCGAATGGCGAACCGCCGCCGGCTTCGGCGACGCGCTGCTGCACGTCACCGCCAGTGAGCTGCGTGAGCTCACGGAGGAGGTCGACGCCCTGCTGGCCCGGTACGACGAACGGGTTGCCGACCCGGCGAGACGCCCGCCCGGGTGTCGCCCGGTGCAGTTCATCCAGATGGTGGTGCCGCGTGGACCCGTGCCCCCCGATGACCAGCCAGCGGAGACCGACAGTGACTGAACCCCTCGTTCTGGCCGACCCGGCACCGCCGCGCCGGCCGCGCATCCCACGGCTGCTGCAGCAGACCGCCTTCCGCCGCTACTGGTCCGCGCAGACCGTCTCGCTCTTCGGCGATCAGATCACCATGCTCGCCGTGCCGCTGCTTGCCGTGCTGGCGATCGGCGCCGGACCCGTCGAGATGGGCTACCTGACCGCTGCCTCGCTGCTGCCGAACCTGTTCTTCTCCCTGCCGGCCGGCGCCCTGGTGGACCGGTACCCGCGCCGACGACACGTAATGATCATCGCCGACCTTGGCCGGGCGGGCCTTCTGCTGGCCGTGCCGCTGCTGTGGTGGGCGGACGCACTGAACCTGCCGCTGCTCTGTGTCGTGGCCTTCCTGATCGGGATCCTCTCGATGTTCTTCGAGGTGGCGCACAGCAGCCTCTTCGCCGCCCTGGTCCGGCGGCCGGACTATGTGGACGCCAGTAGTCTGATCAACGGCAGCAGAGCCATGTCGTACGTGGCCGGCCCGAGCATCGGTGGCGTGCTCGTGCAGGTGCTCACCGCTCCGATCGCGCTTGTCGCCGACGTGCTCACCTACCTGGCGTCCGCTGTCTTCCTGGCCCGCACAAGGGTCACCGAGCATCCGGTACAGAGCGGCCCGGGCCTGGGCATGGCCGCCGGTGTGCGGTATGTGGCCCGGTCCGCGGTGCTACGGGCGATCCTGCTTGGCACCACCACGCTCAACCTGTTCAACTACATGTTCGCCGCGCTCTTCGTGCTGTACGTGACCACCGAGCTGGACGTCTCCCCCGGCATGCTGGGCCTCGTCGTCGGGACCGGCGCGTTCGGCGGACTGCTCGGCGCTGCGGTAAGCGGTCCGCTCAGTCGCCGGATCGGCATCGGCCCGGCGGTAATCCTCGGTCTCGTCGTCTTTCCGGCCCCACTGATCCTCGTGCCGCTGGCCGGGGGACCGCGGCCGCTGGTGCTCGCGCTGCTGATCACCGCCGAGTTCGTCTCCGCGCTGGGCGTCATGGTCCTCGACATCGCGGCCGGATCGGTGCAGACCGCTGCCACACCGGGGACGATGCTCGCCGTGGTGTCCGGTGTCAGACGCACTGTCAACTACGGCATCCGGCCGGTCGGCGCCCTGATCGGCGGAGCGCTCGGCGCCGCGATGGGGGTGCGCTCCGCCCTCTGGATCGCCAGCATCGGTGCCCTGCTCGGGGTGCTCTGGGTCGTCTTCTCCCCGCTGCGCAGCATGCGCAAGCTGCCCGAGGAGTGATGCGCCACCGTTGCCGAACGAATCCCGGGGGCGACGCTGGCCGAGGGCTGGCGGCGTTGCCGGGTTCGGGTCATTCAACGGTTGTTGACCGGCCCGCCTCGTTCGCTCTACGCTCGTTCAATCAACGCATGTTCAACGAATGCTGACCAGGAGGTCACGATGACAACCTCGTCCCGCGCAGTCGTCGAAGAGATCCTGCGGGCCGGCCGCGAGGCCGACATCGAGGCGTTCGTGGCGTTGATGGCGCCGGACGGGTACCTCGAGTGGCCGTACCACCCGCCGGGCGTGCCCGGCCGACTGCGGGGCCGTCCAGAGATTCGCCGTCATCTCACGCAGACAGCCGGCACCTTCATCAGGTTCGACGAATACCGCAACGTGGTGCTGCACGAGACCACCGACCCCGAGGTCGTCATCGTGGAGTACGAGGCGTACGGCAGCGTCGTCGCCACTGCCGGGCCGTTCGAGCAGCAGGTGATCGCGGTCATTCGCGTCCGCGACGGCCAGGTCCTGTCCTATCGCGACTACGTCAACCCGCTGCCCCTCGTCGAGGCGCTGGCCAGCATCACCACCGCCACAGCGCCGGGCTGACCCGGACAGATCCGCGCCGCACCGGGACCATCGCCCGGGTGCCCGCCGAGCCGGTGATTTGACCCTCGAGCGGGTCGAGGCCCGAGCATCTGCGCCATGGACGACCAACAGACAGCCGACCCAACAATGGCGCGCATCATCGAGGCGGTGCAGCTCGGCCAGTCCGGTCGGCCAGCCCGGGCCCGCGAGCTGCTCAGCGCGCTGTGGGACGAGATCGGCCCCGGCGGCGACCCGCTGCACCGCTGCACCCTCGCCCACTACCTCGCCGATCTGCAGGACACCACCGAGGCGGAGCTGGGCTGGGACGAGCGCGCCCTGGCCGCCGTGTCCGACCTGACCGACGAACGCGCCAGGCGATACCTGCCCTCGCTCCAGGTCCAGGCGTTCCTGCCGTCGCTGTTTCTCAACCTGGCCGACTGTCACCGTCGCCTGGGCCAGCCCGCCCAGGCTCGCGAGTACCTGGCCCGAGCCGGCGAGCAGGTGGCGCACCTGCCGGACGACCCGTACGGCGCGACGATCCGCGCGGCCGTTCGCGACTTCACCGCGGACGACCCGACCGACCTGCGGCGGTAATCGTTTCGCGGCGGACCGGCCAGTTCAGCATCGCCCGGGTCCATGCCGAGCACCCGCAGGCCGGCGCCGCTGATCGGCGACGTCGCGGCGAGCACCCGCAGGGTGGTGAACTAGCCGGCGCCGTTGGGGCCGAGCAGCCCGATTTTCCGCGTGGCGCCGGATCTCGATTGCGTCACCCGACCGGCACTGCGACAGTCGTCGGATGTCAACGGTGACCGGCGTCGAACTGCTCCAGGCAGCCGACGAGATGACCCGGGTGCTGCACCCGCACCGCGAGCGCGACTGGTCCGTGCCCGCCGGCCCACTGACCTGGAGCTGCTGGACCACCGCCGCGCACATCGCGCACGACCTGCTCGCCTACGCCGGCCAGGTCACCGGCCGCCCGGATGACGGCTACCTCCCGTACGACCTGCGGGTCTCCCCCGCCGCGAGCCCGGCGCAGACCCTCACCGTGGTGCGGGCCTGCGCCGGGCTGCTCGCCGCCGCCGTCGACGCCGCCGCACCGGACACCCGGGCCTGGCACTTCGGCCCCTGCGACCCGGTGGGCTTCGCCGCGATGGGAGTGGCCGAGACCCTGCTGCACACCCACGACATCACCGTCGGTCTCGGCGTGGCCTGGCAGCCGCCGCAGCGGTTGAGCGCGGCGGTGCTGCGGCGACTCTTCCCGGATGCCCCGGACGGTGCCGCACCCCAGGTCCTGCTGTGGCTGACCGGGCGCGGTGACCTGCCCGGCCGGGCCCGACGCACCTCGTGGCGGTGGCAGGCGGCGGTGGCGGAGGGCTAGCCGACGCTCAGCGAGTGCCGGTGACCGTCAAGCGGAAAGGGCGGCCGGGCCGGCAGCATTTCCTGGAACACGAAGCCACTCTTCTGCGCCACCCGGCAGGACGCCACATTGTCCACCTGGTGCAGCAGGTCGAGGCGCTCCAGCTCGGGGAACTCCTCGAACGCCCACCGGCTGAGCGCGGTGACCGCCCGCGGCGCGACACCACGCCCGCGTGCCCACGACGCCGTCCAGTACCCCACCTCGGGCATGGGCCAGTGCACGCTCACCCTCTTGAGCACCACGTTCGCCACCAGCCGTGGCTTGTCGGCGTCGTCCTGGAGGACCGCGAAGCTGTAGCGCCGACCGGCGTCCCAGTCCTGCCGGGTCCGCGCCAACCACTGTCGACCCTCGGCCGGGCTGGTCACCGGCAGCCGGGTCCACCGGCGCAACACCGGATCCCGGTACGCGTCAAGCAGGGCGTCCAGGTCGTCGTCCCGCCACTGGCGCAGGGCCAGGCCCGGCACCGACGGCGGACCGGACGCGCGCAGGTCGATACCCATCGGCACAGTCTGCCGGTGCCGGGCACCGCCGACCAGACCGGGTCAGCGCGACCGGCGGCGCCACGACAACCACCAGGCGCGGCGCGGCCGGCGTGGCGCGGCGACGCTCACCCGGTCGGTCGCCGGCGTCGCGAGGCTGGGCGCGGCGTGCTCGGCGCGCCAGCGGCGCACCACCTCGTCGGCGTTCACCGGACGCACCGCCACCCGGGGGCCGTCGGGGTTGCGCAGCCACGCCACGATCTGCGCGTTGAGCTGCCCCACGAAGTCGCGTACGGCCTGTTCGGTGGGCAGGTCGCGGACCTCGTCGGGGACCTGCTCGATGCGTCGGCGCAGTTGCAACGGGGTGGGCAGGAGCAGGTCGCTCGGCAACGCCTCACGCTCCAGGAAACTCTTGATCCACCACGACTCGTCGTACGGTGTGCCCTGGCCGGGGATCGGTTTGCCCATGCCGGGCAGGTCGTCGAACTCGCCGCGTTGCACGGCTCCCCGGATCTGCGCCTCCACCGCCGCTTCCCACGCCTCGGTCACCCTGCGGCACCTCCCCCGGCCACCGTAACGCGCCGCCTCCGCCGGCAGCACTTCGTACCAGGTCAGCACGCCCCCGGCGGTGACCATTCCCCGCGGCTGCCGGCGGAGGGGGTTTCCGCCCGGGTGACCGGATCCAGGGCCACCGTCTGCCAGGTGGCCCTGGGACGACGCGGTCACCCCGGCCTAGGGTCGCAGCGGGGCTGCCGAACGGGGGGAAAGCATCATGGTCAGCACGGGGGCGCTGGTGGGCATCGCGCTTGTGGCGTTGGGGATGGTGCTCACGCCCGGCCCGAACATGGTCTACCTGGTGTCCCGCTCGGTGTCGCAGGGCCGCCGGGCCGGGCTCATCTCGTTGCTGGGGGTCGCCGCCGGGTTCGCGGTGTACCTGGCGGCGGCGGTCCTCGGCCTGGCCACCGTCTTCGTGCTGGTGCCGACCCTGTACGCCGTGGTGAAGCTGGCCGGCGCCGGCTACCTGCTCTGGCTGGCCTGGCGGACGTTGCGTCCGGGCGGAGGGTCACCATTCGCCCCCACGCCGCTGCCACCGGACCCGTCCCGGCGGCTGTTCACCATGGGTCTGGTCACCAACCTGCTGAACCCGAAGATCGCGATCCTCTACGTGTCGCTGCTACCGCAGTTCATCGACCCGGCACGGGGGCACCTGGCGGTGCAGAGCCTGCTGCTGGGCCTGACCCAGGTCGCCGTCGCGTTGAGCGTGAACGGGCTGATCGTGCTCAGCGCCGGCACGTTGGCCGGGTTCTTCGCCCGTCGACCGGTGTGGCTGCGGGTGCAGCGGTGGGTGACCGGCACCGCCCTGGCCGCGTTGGCCCTGCGGATCGCCGCCGACCGGTCCCGCGCGGCCGTCGCCACGCCCTGACCGGCCGGGCGGTGCCCGCGCCGCTTCGACCGCGGCACCTCACCGTCCCCGGTGACGGCGGACCATTCCGGCGGCCAGCGGCGCGGCGTTCAGGTCACCGGCGGCGATCCGGGCGCTGAGGGTACGCCGCACCAGCCGGTCGGCCAGCGCCGGCGCGTGCCGACCGACAGCCAACTCCAGCCGACCGCGCGTCGTGGTCGCCACGTCACGCGGTGCCCGCCGGGCGGCGGCGGTCCGCAGGATCGCCGCGACCACCCCCTCGACGGGCTCGGGGCGGGACACCCCGCGCAGGGACAGGCCGGCCTCGGCGGTGCTGTGGTGGATGGGTGAGACGACCATGCTGGGGTAGACCACGCTCACCCCGACGTGCGTGCCCACCTCGTGGCGCAGCGCGTCGGCGTACGCCACCAGCGCCCGTTTGCTGACTCCGTACGCGGCGGCGAGCGGCAGCGGCAGCACCGCCATCCGACTGGCCACGAAGATGACCCGTCCGCGTGCGGTGAGCAGCTGTGGCATTGCCGCGGCGGTGGTCCGCCAGGCGGCGAGCAGGTTGACCTCCAACTGTCGGCGGACCACCTCGTCGGGGGGCAGTTCGGCGGGGGCGGGACCACCGACACCGGCGTTGTTGATCAGCAGGTCCAGCCCGCCGAGCCGGTCGAGCGCGGCGCGTACCGCCGGTGCCACGGCGTCCGGGTCGGTCAGGTCGCAGCCGAGCACCGGCAGGTCGCCGTCGGGGCGCGCGTGCAGGTCGAGCCCCACCACCTGGGCGCCGGCGGCGGTGAACGCCGCGCCGAGATGCCGGCCGAACGTTCCGCTCGCGCCGGTCAGCAGCACCCGACGGCCGGCCAGCCGACCCGTCACCGCCGCACCCCGCCCGAGGAGGCCGCACCGGAGCGGGCCCGGCGGGTTCCGGCGACCAACTCGCGGGCCATCTCGGCCAGGTAACCGTCGAAGTCCACCCGCATCGCCGGGCGGCGCTGACCCCACCGGGCGGTCGCGGCCCGCAACTCGGCCCGACACGCGGCCCGCTGCCGGTCGGGGTTCGGCAGCGCGTACCGGCCGGCGAGGTGCGCGGCGATCAGCTTGGCCTGCGCCTCCATCAGGGGAAACGCGGAACCGGTAGACTGCATCAGCCCCACGAAGGTCAGGCCCGGGGCGTCGGTGTGGAACACGTGCCGGTACAGCGGCAGGGTGTCCGCGCCGCCGCCGAGCAGCGCCGGGTCGAGGAACGGGATCTCCACCCGGTAGCCGGTGCACCAGATGATCAGGTCGACGCTGTCGCTGCGCCCGTCGGTGAACTCGACCCGGTCCCCGTCCAGTGCGGCGACGCCGGGCCGGGCCTCGACGTCGCCGTGGGTCAGCCGGGACAGCAGCCCGTCGGAGAGCGTCGGATGATCCTGCAGGAAGCCGTGCCGCGGTGCGGGCAGCCCGTAGCGGGTGGGGCTGCCGACTGTGGCGTTCAGCGTCGCCTGGCTGACGCGTTGGCGCAGTCGCCACGGCAGTCGGCGGGCCAGGGCCCCGTTCAGGGTGTCCGAGGGGCGGCCCAGCAGGTACTTCGGTACGACCCAGACGCCCCGGCGCAGCGAGAGCAGGGTGCGGGTGGCGGCGTACGAGGCGTCCACCGCGATGTCCATCGCGGAGTTGCCGCCGCCCACGACCAGGACCCGGCGGCCGGCCAACTGCTCCGGGCCCCGGTAGTCGTGGCTGTGCAGCTGCTCGGCCGTGCAGGTGCCCGGGTATGACGGTTCGGGCAGCCGGGGCACCCGGTTGTGCCCGTTGGCGACGACCACGGCGTCGACGGTGACGGTGACCGGCCCGTCCGGTCCGGTCGCGACCACCGTCCAGGTGCTGCCCGGGGCCTGGGTGACCCGCTCGACGGTGTGCCGCAGCCGGATGTCCCCGCCCAGCCCGAAGCGGTGGGCGTAGTCGGCGAGGTAGCCGGCGACCCGGCGGTGGTCGGGGTAGTCGGGCCAGTCGGTGGGCATCGGGTGGTCGGCGAACTGGGTGCGTCCCCGACTGGTGTTCAGGTGCAGCGTGCGGTACGCGGGCGAGTCGGGTGCCCCGTACACCCAGAGGCCACCGACCTGCTCGGCGGCCTCGAAGGCGACCGTCGGCACATCGGCGTCGCGCAGTGCCTTGACGGCGGCGAGCCCGGCCGCGCCGGCGCCGATCACCGCCACCCGAGGTGGTCCGCCCATTACCGCCCCCCATTTAATCCAACGTCGGATGGATAATCGTCGGGCGGCGGCGACGCGTCAAGGGGTCGACGACCCGTACAGGCCGTCGAGCAGGCGGTGCACGAACGCCCGGAACTCGCGCCGTTCCCGAGCGCCCGGCGCACCGGCGGCCAGGGCCACCACGTGCGCGTGGGTCGCCCACACCAGGCTGCGGACGGTGATGTGCGGCGTCGGCTCGGCCAGCGCCCCGGCCGTCGCGGCGGCGCCGAGCAACTCCGTGATCAGCCGGTACAACGGCTCGGCGTAGCGCGTGTCGAGCTCGGCGTGCCGCTGCGGTTCGAGCCAGCGGCGCAGCCACAGCGCGGTGGTCTCCGGGCGGTCCTCCAGGAAGTCGACGAAGACGTCGACGAGCTCGTGCAGGGCCCGCCGGGCCGCCTGCGGCCCCGCGTCGAGCGCCGCGCGGGCCTGCGCGGCGGCCTGGGTGAGCACCTCCTGCTCGGCGGCGAAGACCCGGGCGAAGCAGGCGTCGTAGAGCGCCGCCTTCGTACCCGTGTGGTGCGCGACAGTGGCGACGTCGACCCCGGCGGCGGCGGCGACCTCCCGCAACCCGACGGCGTCGAATCCCCGCTCGGCGAACAGCGTGGTCGCCGCGGTGAGCACCACCTCACGGGTCGGGCGGGTCTCGTCACGGCGGGGCCGACCGGGCCGGCGGCGAGGCATGGTCATGGCCGCCATTCTGCCCCTAGAATCCAGCCACCGTTGGATTACCGAGGGGATGCGGCGATGACCGGGCTCGACCGGCGGCCCCTGGCCGCCACCGACGCGACACTTGCCCGGGGCCCGCTGGCGGGCTTCGCGGCCGGCTCGCTCGGCATGGGTGTCTGGGTGACAGTGCCCGGCCTGCTGCTGCTGTACTTCCTCACCGACGTGCTGGCCGTCGGGCCGTGGCTGGCCGGCCTCGCCCTGCTGCTGCCGAAGATCGCCGACGTGCTGCTGCACCCCTGGGTGGGGCACCGCGCCGACGTCGAGCAGACCCGCCGCGGTGACCGGCGCCGCCTGCTGCTGCTCGGCTGTGCCCTGCCCGTCGCGTTCGCCGCGCTCTTCGCGGTGCCCGGCGGGTTGACCGGCGGGCCGGCGGCCGGCTGGGTGGCGGTGTGCTTCGTCGCCGGCAATCTGCTCTTCGCCGCCTACCAGGTGCCCTACCTGGCCACCCCGGCCGACCTGCGGATCGGTTACGACGAACGCACCCGGCTGATGGCGTTCCGGATGGTCGTGCTGACCCTGGGCATCCTGCTCTCCGGGTTGCTGGCCCCGCTGCTCACCGGCGGCGACGCCGCGACCCGGGGCGGCTACCAGCGGATGGGGATGATCCTCGCCGTCGGCATGCTGGCCGCCATGCTTGTCGGTGTCGCCGGCATCGCCCGGCTGCGCGGGCGGGCGGCGGACCCCACCCCGGCGGGGCACGGCGGGTGGCCGGCCCTGCGCACCGCGCTGCGCGACCGACAGTTCCGCTGGCTGGTGGCCGCATACCTGGCCATGTCCACCGCCACCCACCTGGTGCTCGCCGGGGTGCCCTACTACGCCGAGTACGAGCTGCGCTCCCCCGGCCTGACCACGGTGCTGGTGGCCGCGTTCGTCGCACCGGCGCTGCTGGTCACCCCGGCCTGGTTGGTGCTGGCCCGCCGTGTCGGCAAGCAACGGGCGCTGCTGGGCGCGCAGGGCGCGTTCGCGATCGGGTCGCTGGTGCTCGCTGTCGGTCGACCGGCCGGCCTGCCGGTGTTGATCGGCGCGGTGGCGGTGCTCGGGGTGGCGTTCGCCGGCATGCAACTGCTGCCCTTCTCGATGCTGCCCGACGTGATCCGCGCCGCCGCCACCGACCGCACCACCGAGACCACTGGTGCCGGCACCTACACCGGGGTGTGGACGGCAACCGAGGCCACCGGCGCGGCACTGGGCCCGTACGCGTACGCGCTGTGCCTGGCCGTCGGCGGTTTCGTGGCCTCGACGGCCGGTGAGTCACCGACGCAGCCCGACGCGGCGCTGGCGGCGGTCCGCTACGGCTTCGGGCTGCTGCCGGCGGTGGCGATGCTCGCGGCGCTGTTGCTGCAACGCCACTACACCCTGGACGCGCGCGCCCGCGCCGCGAGCTGACCCGCCGCGGTGCGGCGGGCGGCCACACCCGGCACTAGACTGCCACCTCGATGGACGCCCAGCCCACCACCGCCGAAACCCGCCCCTGCGCCCACTGTGGACAGCCGGTGCCGCAGCGTGTCGGCGCGGGCCGACCGTTTCGGTACTGCCGGGACAACGACGGCGCCTGCCAGCGGGCGTCCCGCAACAGCCGGATGCGCCACCGCAACGCCCCCGGCCTACCGGGGCAGGTGGCCCGCACCTGGGAGGCGGTGGACCGGCTCGACCAGATCGTCGAGACGCTCACCGAATCCCTGCACGCCGAGTTGTCCCCGGTGGGTGTGCAGCGCCAGATCGCCCAGGTCCGCGCGGAGGCCGCCACCGAGGTCGCGGCGGCGCAGACCGAACGCGACGAGGCCCGCGACGACGCCGAGACCGCCGCCGCCGACGCGGCGCGGGCCCGGGAGCAGGCCCGCGCGGCTTCCGCCGCCGCCGACGAGGCCCGCCAGCGCGCCGAGCAGGCGCACCAGCGGGCCACCGCGGCCGACGAGCGGGCGCGGAACGCCGAAGCCGCCCGCGACCAGGCACGCCACGACGTCAGTGCCGCCGAGGCGCTGCGCGTCCAGGCCGAACGTGACCGGGACCAGGCCCGCGCCGAGGTGCGCGACCTGCGCGCGCAACGCGACGCCGAGCGGCAGCGGGTGGCCGACCTGACCGGCGAACGCGACGCGGCCCGCGCCGACGCCGAGCGGGCCACCCGGGTGGCCGCCGACGCGACCGAACGGGCCGGGCGGTGGCAGGCCGAGGTGCAGGACGTCCGCCGCCAGATCGAGCAGGCCCGTGCCGACGCCGCCCGCGCCCGCGCCGAGGCCGCAGACGCCACTCGCGCCCGGGAGCAGGCCGACCGGGCCCGCGACCGCGCCCAGGTCGCCGCCCGTCAGGTCGACGAGGCCCGGCAGGAGGTCGCGCAGGTCGCGGCGCGGCTGCGGGCGGAGCTGGCCGCCGCCACCGCGGCGCGGGACACGCTCACCGCCGAGCTGAGCGCGGCCCGGCAGGCGGCGGCCACCGCCGAGAGCCAGGTCACCGCCCTGACGGTACGACTCGACGCCGCCGAAGGTGACCGGGACCTGGCCCAGCGGCGGGTGGCGCAACTCGGTGACCAGGTCAGCGACCTGGCGTTGGCGCTGGCCCGCCTCGGCCCGCCGCCGACGACCGGGTGACCTGAGTGGCGCAACTTTCACTGCCCGGGGGCGGTTAACCTTCCCGGTGGCAGCGGGTGGCGTCTCCGTTGCGACCCGCCCGGGGATCACCTGGCCGGGTGCGTGTCCCGGCCGGCTACCCTTGGTCGCGGCCCCACCCGTGGACGCCTCACGCCCTCGGGCGGGAATGGCTCGGCGGGAACGCGCCGTTACACCCAGAAGACCAGCACCACGAACGAGGGGAAGTCGATCATGGGCGAGCGTATGCTGCGCGGAAGCCGCCTTGGCGCGGTGAGCTACGAATCCGACCGCAACACGGAGCTCGCGCCGCGTCAGACCCGCGAGTACCTCTGCGCCAAGGGCCATCAGTTCGAGGTGCCGTTCGCCGTCGACGCCGAGGTCCCGATGACCTGGGAATGCAAGTTCGACGGCAGCGTCGCCCGACTCGTCGACGGCAACGAGCCGGAGCAGAAGAAGGCCAAGCCGCCGCGTACCCACTGGGACATGCTGCTGGAGCGGCGCTCGATCGCCGAGCTCGAGGACATCCTCGAGGAGCGCCTGCAGGAGGTTCGGACCCGCCGCGGCCGCGCCTGAGCCGCACGACACCAGCGCCCCCGGGGTCATCCCCGGGGGCGCCGTCTTGTCTGCGTGCGGTCTACTGGCGGCCGGGCTCGATGATCTCGCCCTCGATGGCCCGACCACCGTCGACCACCACCGGCGGCTGCGGCTGCGGGGTCGGTTGCGGCGCACCCTGGCGCACCCGCACCGTTCGGGGGCCGAACAGGTCACCGGCGACCATCGACGACACCCGCCGCTCGGTGGCCCGGCGCACTCCGGCGCGGGCCAGTCGCCGCACCGGCGGCACCAGCAGCAGCAACCCGATCAACCCGCTGACCAGACCGGGCGCCGCCAGCAACAGGGCACCACCCAAACCCACAAGGCCGTCGGTCACCTGCCCACCGGGCGGTTGCCCGGCAGACGCGGCGGCGCGGAACCCACGCCAGGCGCGCATCCCCTCCCGGCGCAGCAGCACCAACCCCAGCAGGGACGCCGCGAAGACCAGCAGCACGGCCAGCCCGAACCCCAGCGCCCGCCCGACCCCGACGAACACCGCCAGCTCCACCACCACCGCCAGCAACAGGGCCAACGGCACGAACTTCAGTCCTCGGCGCATCTCACCTCATCGCCATTCCCGCGACACCATTGACGTGTCCCGCTCAGCAAGCATGACACGAGCGCGCTCACGGCCACCGGGCCTGACCGGTGGCCGTGCCGTTCAGGCCACGGCGTACCGCCTGCCGCCGGTCCTGCACCCCCCAGGCGGTGATCCGCCACAGCGCCTCGGCCACGATCCGCGGGCTCATCTTGCTGTCCCCGCGTTCCCGTTCGGCGAAGGTGATCGGCACCTCCACGATCCGCACCCCCGCCCGGTGCGCCAGCCGGGACAACTCCACCTGGAACGAATACCCCTGCGACGTCACCGACGCCAGGTCGATGGCGTCCAACGCGCTGATCCGGTACACCCGGTAACCGCCCGTGGCGTCCGAAACGGGCATGCCCAGGGCGAGGCGCGCGTACAGGTTGCCGCCACGCGACAGCAGCAGCCGCCGCAGCGGCCAGTTGAGCACCTGCGCGCCGCTGGTCCACCGCGACCCGATCACCACGTCGGCGTCGCGGGCGGCCTCCAGCAGCGCCGGCAGGTCCTCCGGGGCGTGCGAGCCGTCGGCGTCCATCTCCACGACCGCCTGGTAGCCGCGCTCACGGGCCCAACCGAACCCGGCCAGATACGCCGCACCGAGACCCTCCTTGCCCTGGCGGTGCAGCACCTGCACGTGCGCGTCACCGTCGGCGAGGGCGTCGGCGATCGCGCCGGTGCCGTCGGGGCTGTTGTCGTCGGCGATGAGGATCCGTACCGCCGGGGCGGCGCGCCGGACCCGGCCGACGATCGTGGCGATGTTGTCGGCCTCGTTGTAGGTGGGGATCACCACAAGCACCCGGCCCACACCCGGCACCTCGTCCGGGCGTCGGATCGTATCGGTCGCCTGGATCATGGTTCCTCCGCTCCCGCCGGCGTACCGGCTGTTGCTACCCGGGCATGACCCGCTGCCGCCGACGCAGCACCGCCGCGCCGACCAGGGCCGCCACGGCCAGCGCGGCGAGCGTCACCTCCGGCCACCAGCCGAGGCGGGTGGCGAGGGTACGCCCGTCGTCGAGCCGCAACTGCCGCACCACGACCTCCCGGGTGTTGAACCCGGTGGCATCGCTTACCCGCCCGTCGGGGGCGACGAACCCGGACACGCCGACCGTGGACGCCATCAACGCCGGCCGACCGTGCTCGACGGCCCGCAGCCGCACCATGGCCAACTGCTGGAGGGCCTCGGCCTCGTTGAAGGTGGCGTTGTTGGTCTGCACCACAAGCAGTTGCGCGCCGCCGGTGACGGTGTCGCGGACCACCTCGTCGTAGGCGACCTCGAAACAGATCACGTCACCGAGCACGGCCGGGCCGGCGCGTACCACGCCCGGGGTGCTACCGGCCACGAAGTCGCTGCGGATCAGGTCGACCTGCTTGCTGACCCTGCGCGCGATGTCCCGCAACGGCACGTACTCGGCGAACGGCACGGGATGCCGTTTGGCGTAGAGCTGGTCCATGTCCGCGCCGGTGCCGGGCCGCCACAGCATGCCCGCGTTGCGGACCTGCCCGGGGCCGGGCCCGAGCAGCACCGCGCCGACCAGGATGGGCGCGCGGACCGTGTCGGCGGCCTGGGAGATCCGGGCCCCGGCGGTGGGGTTGCGCAGCGGGTCGATGTCGCTGGAGTTCTCCGGCCACACCACCAGGTCGGGTTGCCGCTCGGCGCCGGAGGCGACCCGCGCGGCCAACTTCAGGGTGGCGTCGACGTGGTTGTCCAACACCGCCTGCCGTTGGGCGTTGAAGTCCAGCCCGAGGCGCGGCACGTTGCCCTGCACGATCGCCACGGTGACTGTGGCGCCGGACCCGGCGGCGGCGACCGGCACGAACAGCCCCACGGCGCTCAGCGCGACGGCCAGGACGGCCGGTACGGCCACTGGCGCCCACCGCCGCCCGGCAGTGACCCCCAGCGGCCGGTCAACGCCCTGCGGGCCGTCAGCGTGTGAGGTGGCATCCGGCGGGGTGTCGGCGTGCCAGGTGGCGTCCTGGGGGGTGGAACGGGCGGCCCAGCCGCGCCAGGCGGCGGCGACCAGCAACCCGCCGGCCAGGGCCACCGCGAAGGTGACAAGCGGCGCGCCGCCGAGCGCGGCCAGGCGCAGCAGCGGAGAGTCGTCCTGGCTGAACGCCAACCGCCCCCACGGGAAACCGCCGAACGGGGTGCGGTCGCGCAGCGCCTCCTGCCCCACCCACAGCAGCCCGGTCAGCGTCGGCCACTCCCAGCGGCCACGGTCGGCCAGCGGGGACACCCAGGCGGTGGCGGCACCGAGCAGCGCCAGGTAGCCGGCCTGCAGCAGCGACAGCAGCACCCACGGCAGGTAACCGGTGTGCAGGTTCGTCCAGGCCAGCATCGGCGCGAACAGCGCCACCCCGGTGAGGAAACCCAGGCCCGCGCCGGCACGAACCCGTCGCCGGTGGGCGGCGGCGGCCAACAGCGCCACACCTACCGGCGCGAGCGGCCACACCCCGTAGGGCGGGAACGCCAGCAGCAGGGCCAGCCCGGCGATCACGGCCATGGGCGCGGCCACGCGCAGCGGCAGCGGCCGACCCGCCGCGACCGGCGCGCGCAGCACCGTGGGGACGTGACTCTCGTCCCGGTCCAGGGTCGTCACCGCAGCTTCACCTCGATCACGCGCCGAAGGCTACCCGGCCGCCACCCGCGCCCCGGCCCAGCTCCGCGATCTTGCCGTTTCTGCTGCGACACAAGGGGCGTTCCCGCCCAACTCGACCACAAAACTGCAAGATCGGCGAGTCGGTGGGGTGGGGGTCGACGTGAAAGTGAAATCGGGGCGCGGCTCGCGCCGCGCCCCGATGCTCCCAGGCCCTTCCCGGCCGGTGTGGCGAGGATGGGGCACGACGACCTTCGGACCGACCGGACGTGGACTGGCTGCCCCCGCCGGGCCGTTGTCTACTGGCCGTGCACCTCACCCTGCCCGTACACCGGTAACCGCGGCCGGTTCGCGCCGCCCCGCCGACCCCCGCCCGCTGGACCTGGCCGCCGCGACGATGACGCTGAAAAATGTCGCTCGGCCAGCGGACGAGAGGACGAAGCGAACAACAGCCGCTTCCCGTGGTAGGACTCAAAGACGGTACGTGCCGACCCCCGTCGGTTGTCAACCCACCCGGGCCTGTCGTGTGTTGCGCCACGGCGTGTCGGGTCGGCGAGTCTCAATGCGTGCGCAGATGGTGGCGCAGCAACGCCCCCGCCGCCGCCCGGTGCTCCTCGGCGAGCAACCCCCCGGCGGCGAGCACGTAGTCGGCGTCGACGACCGCGGCGGCGGCGCGGGGCAACGCCCACCCGCCGGCGTGGTCGGCCAGAACCGCCGCCAACACCTGCCCGGACGTGTCCGCCGGCGCGTGCCGCAGCACCCCACCGGAACCCACGAGCAGCCGCACGTCACGCAGGTCCCGCCCGGCCCGTTCCCCGGTGGCAGCGCCGCGGGCGTGCCGGCGCAACGCCACAGTCGCCGCGAGGGTGGCGATGCGGGCGTCCACGGCCCGCTCGGCGTCGTCGACCGCCAGGAACGCCGGGTCGGCGGCCCGCCGCGCCGCGGCGGCACCCAGCCCGGCGGCCTCGTCCGCGGTGAGCAGCCGCTCCTCGACAGCGGCCCGCAGCACCCCCGGGGCGCTCCACCGCATGCCCAGGTCACCCTCGACAGTGCGCGCCCGCCACAGGTTCCCGGCCACCTCCCGCGCCGGGCCGGTGGCCCGCTCATCGGGGGTGAGCACCGAGTACACGTCGGTGGTGGCACCCCCCACGTCGACAACGGCCAGGTCACCACCGAGGGTGCCGGCGAGCACCTCCACCCCGGTGAGCACCACGTCGGGGGTGGCCGCCCGGACCAGCCGCGCGAACCGGGTGCCCTTCGACAGCCGCTTACCACCGATGACGTGACGCAGGAACACCGCGCGGATCGCCGCCCGCGCCGCCGCCGGGGCCAGCACCCCGATGCGCGGCAGGACGTTCTGCGCGTCCGTCACCGGCACCCCGGCGGCCGCCAACAACCCGGTCAGCTCCGCGCGCACGTCACCGTTGCCGGCGTACACCACCGGCACCCGCCACCGGGCCCGGGCCAGCCGCGTCGCGTTGTGGGTGATCGTGTCGGCGTCACCGCCGTCGGTGCCACCGACGAGCAGGACCACGTCGGGTCGGGCCGCCCGCAACGCCGTCAGGTCCGCAGCGCCCAGCCGGCCGGCCGCCACGTGCACCACGTGCGCGCCGGCGGACAACCCGACCCGCCGCCCGGCCTGCGCGGTGACCAACGGCTCGTAGCCGATCACCGCCAGCCGCAGCCCACCGCCGGCCGACGAACACACGTACCACGGCAGGTCACGCACCCCCAGCCCGGCCGTGGCCGCCGCGACCGCGGCGTCCAGGCCGTGCAACACGTCGGTGCCTACAGTGGTCGGCGCGGCGGCCGCGCCGACAAGCACCCCGCCGGTCAGGTCCACCACCGCCGCCTTGGTGTACGTGGACCCGACGTCCGCGCACACCGCCAGCGTCACAGGCCCTCCTGTTCGCGACTGCGGGGCTCGCAACCCCGGCTCACTCCTCGCGACTCACGGTGCCTCAGGTGTTCGCGACTGCGGGGCTCGCAACCCCGGCTCACTCCTCGCGACTCACGCTGGCGGCGGGGACGACGACGGTGCCGGTCGCGGTGACCGCCACGATCGGCGGGTCCAGGACCTCCGCGGCGGACTCGGAGCGGTCCGGGCGGCCCCGGCACACCACCACGCAGGACAGCTCCAGGGTGCGGCTGCGGGCGCCGACCCGCGACACCTGCGCGGTCACCTCGATCACGTCACCGGCGTGGATGGGGGCGCTGAACCGCACGTCGGAGTATCCGGCGAACAGGCCCTCGTCACCGTCGGTACGGATGCACACCTCGGTCGCCACGTCCCCGAACAGCCCCAGGGCGTACGCCCCGTCGACGAGGTTGCCCGCGTAGTGGGCGTGCGAGTACGGCACATACCGCCGGTGCGTCACCGTCAACCCGAGCCGTTCGTCGCTCATGCCATCGCCTTCCGCTGTGTGATCAGGGCGTGCACGAGGTAGCTGGCCACCTCGCCGGGCGTGGTACCCCGACCGAAGATCCGGTCCACGCCCAACTCGTCGGTCATCGTCTCGTCGAAGCGGGGGCCGCCGACGATGAGCAGCGGCCGCTTACCGGCCGGCATGGCCTCCCGGAACGCGGCGGACATCTCCCGGGTGTTGTGCAGGTGCGCGTCGCGTTGCGTGACGACCTGCGACACGAGCACCGCGTCGGCCTTCTCCGCCCGGGCCGTCTCCACCAACTCAGGCACGCTCACCTGCGCCCCCATGTTGGTGACCTTCAACTCCCGGTAGTACTCCAGGCCCTTCTCCCCCGCGATGCCCTTGACGTTGAGGATCGCGTCGATGCCCACCGTGTGCGCGTCGGTGCCGATGCACGCACCGACCACCGACACCTTGCGCCGCAACCGCTGCTTGATCACCGCGTTGACGTCCTTCGCCGACAGCAACGCGAAGTCGCGCTCCACCACCTGCACCGCGTTCAGGTCGACCAGGTGGTTGACCCGCCCGTACACCACGAAGAACGTGAACCCGTCACCCATCGGCTTGGCGTGCACCACCATCGCCGGGTCCATGCCCATCTTGTTGGCCAACTGCACCGCCGCGCCCTCGGCCCGCTTGTCGTGCGACACCGGCAGCGTGAACGACACCTGCACCATCCCGTCACCGGTGGTGTCCCCGTACGGCCGCACGATCTGCTTGCTGCTCTGCGCGCTCACGCCGCGGCCTCCAGGATGTCGGTGGCCGGGTTGCAGTAGTCCGCCTCGTGTGCGGCAACCCCGGCCAGTCCCTTACCTCGGTCGGCGGGCCGCTTCATGATCCCGAACGTGCCCTCCGCGATGGCCGTGAGCAGCGTCTGTTCCCCGATGCGCGCCAACAGGTCCAGTGCCTCACCGAGGACCTGGTTGGCGCGGCGGCGGATGAACCCGTCCGGCGCCGGCACGAAGTCCTCGTGCAGCCCACCGGCGGCGCCCAGCACGTACCGCACGTTCTGCAACGCGATGTCCCGGTCGGACAACCACGGCGTCACCACCGCCTCGGTCATCATCCCCACCAGCAGGATGCCCTGACCGGTCAGCGCACCCGCCAGGTTGAAGAACCCGTCGAGCAGGTTGCCCCGGAACACGTCACCGGTCATGTGCTTGGTCGGCGGCATCCACTTCAGCGGCGCGTCGGGGAACAACTCCCGGGCCAACAGCGCGTGCGCCAACTCCAACCGGAACGACTCCGGCACCGCCGGGTTGATCTCGAACGCGTGCCCCAGGCCCAACTGCCAGTCCGCCAACCCCGCCTCGTGCGCGAAGAACTCGTTGAGCAACTGCGACACCGTCACCGTGTGCGCCTCGTCGACAGCGTCCGCGGTGGTCAGGTAGTTGTCCTCACCGGTGTTGATGATGATCCCGGCGCGGGCGTGCACCTGCCGGGAGAACCGCTGGTCGACGAACGTGCGCACCGGGTTGATGTCGCGGAACAGGATCCCGTACATCGAGTCGTTGAGCATCATGTCGAGCCGCTCCAGGCCGGCCAGGGTCGCCATCTCCGGCATGCACAACCCGGACGCGTAGTTGGTCAACCGCACGTAGCGGCCCACCTCCTTCGACGACTCGTCGAGCGCCGCGCGCATCAACCGGAAGTTCTCCTGCGTGGCGTACGTGCCGGCGAAACCCTCCCGGGTCGCGCCCTCGGGCACGTAGTCAAGCAACGACTGCCCGGTGGACCGGATCACCGCGATCACGTCCGCGCCCGCCCGCGCCGCCGCCTGCGCCTGCGGAATGTCCTCGTAGATGTCCCCCGTCGCCACGATCAGATAGATCCACGGCCGCTGCTTCGGGTCCCCGTGCCGCTTGATCAGCCGGTCCCGCTCAGCGCGCCGACGGTCGATGCGCCGAATCCCCGCGCCGACCGCCTTGCGCGCCGCCGACCGGGCCGCCGTCGCGGCCCGACCGGTGGGCTGGGTGAACCGCACCGACCCGGCCGCCGCCTTCTGCGCCAGCAACGTCACGTCGCTGACGCCCTCCCGGGCCAGGGCGTCGAAAACCGGCACCGCCACCCCGTGCCCCAGACCGACGTCAGCGGCCACGGCGTCGACAAGGCGGTTCACCCACGGAATACCGTCCGGGTCCGCACCGGTCACCCCGGCCAGCCGCAACACCGCCCGCTCCACCGACACCGTCGTGTGACTGCGCGCCAGGTCCACCACGGGCTGCCCGGCCCGGCGCGCCAACTCCCGTGCCCGCGCCACCAGCACCGGATCAAGATCAAGCTTGCCGGTCACGTCGCCGCCCCCGCCACACCACTCGTGCGCACATTCCGGCCACCGCTTCGCGTCGGCGTGAACGCCCCGCCACGGTGCCTGCCGGTTCGCTCGCTCTGCTCGCTCACGACGACCCTTCCTCGTAGATGACCTCACCGCGCAGCACCAGGCGCCGGCACGCCGGCAACGGCGTCGGGTCGTCCGGACCCCGCAGCTCCGGATCCTCGGCCAGCAGCACCGGCAGACCCCGATCCACCCCCGCCGGCGTCGACCACACCGCGAACGTCGCCGGCGCACCCAACGCCAGGACCCCCTCGACATCCAGGTGCACCGCCCGCCACCCACCACGGGTGTGCGCGGCGAACGCCGCCCGCACACTCATCCGCTGCGCCGGATTGTGATGCGCCACCGCCGCCCGCACCGACCCCCACGGGTCCAGCGGCGTCACCGGCGAATCCGACCCGAACGCCAACGCCACACCCACCGAGTGCATCGCACCCATCGGGTTCGACTCCAACGACCGGTCCAACCCCAACCGCGACTCGTACATCCGGCCCGCGCCACCCCACAACCTGTCGAACGCCGGCTGCATGCTCGCCACCACCCCGTACTCCACGAACCGCGCGATCAACCGCCTGTTCATGATCTCGGCGTGCTCGATGCGGTGCCGGGCCGCCCGCAACCGCTCCACACCCACTGTTGCGGCCGCCGCCGCGAACCCGTCCAGGACGGTGCCGATCGCCGCGTCACCGATCGCGTGGAACCCGCCCTGCATCCCGTGCGCCGCGCAGTCCAACAGGTGATCACGCACCTGCTCGGCCGTCAGATACCCGTGCCCACACCCGTCACCGTCGCCGTACGCCTGCGACAGGTGCGCCGTCCGCGACCCCAACGCCCCGTCGGCGAACAGGTCACCACCGGCACCCACCGCACCCAACTCCCGGGCCCGCGCCGCACCACCCAACTCACCCCAGTACCCGTACACCTCCGGCACACCCGCACCCGAGATGCCCAACAGGCCGGTGAAGTCCTCCTCGTCGGAGATCTCCGGCCCACCACACTCGTGCACCGCCGCGATCCCCAACGACGCCGCGTGCGACAGAGCCACCCGCTGCGCGGCGACCCGCTGCGCCCGACTCACCGACCCCTGCGCCGCCGCCCGCACCACGTGATGCGCGTCGCGCCGCAACCACCCCGACGCGTCGTACCCGGCCGCGTCGGCCGCCTGCGGGCACGCCGCCAACAACGCCGACGACACCAACGCCGAATGGATCGACGCCTGCGACAGGTACACCCGCCGCCCACCGGCAGCCCGATCCAACGCCGCCGCGTCCGGCAACGACGAATCCGACCAACCCGACTCGTCCCAACCGTGCCCCAGCACCACAGCGTCCGCCGGCAGACCCGCCGCGAACCCGGCCACCGCGTCCAACAACTGCGCCGCCGAGCGCACAGCGGACAACTCCAGCCCGGACAACGCCAACCCCGTGTCGGTGGCGTGCACGTGCGCGTCCACGAACGCCGGCGTCACCAACGCCCCGTCCAGATCCACCACCCGGTCCGCCGACGGCGCGTCACCGTCGGTCCCCAACCAGGTGATCCGCCCACCGGACACCAGCAGCGCGGTAGCGCTCGGATCGGCGGGACAATGCAGCACACCGCCGCGGTACAACGTCGAGGGGTTCGTCATGGCCTCAGTCTGCCGCGATCCGCGCCGCGAACAGCTGACGCACCCCCGGCTCGGCCCGCAGCAGGCCCAGCGCCAACTCCGCGTGCCCCGGCACATACCCGTTGCCCACCAGCATCGTCACGTCCGCGGCCAACCCCTCCGCGCCCAACGCCGCCGCGGCGAAGCTCGTCGCCATCGAGAAAAAGATCACCGTCCCGCCGTCCGCGGTGGCCAACACCGACCCGTGCTCACACCCCGGCACGTCCACGCAGACCACCGTGACGTCCGCCGGGGCACCCAGCGCCGTGGTCACCGCCGTGGACAACCCGACCGGGTCCCGCGCGTCGGCCAACGCCACCACCGACGCCAGGCCGGCCGCCGTCAGCGCGTCCCGCTCCGCCACCACCGGCACCACCCCGACGGTACGCGCGGCACCGGCCCGCCGCGCCGCGGCGAGCGACAACGACCCGCTCTTGCCCGCCCCGCCGATCACCGCGACCCGCACCGGCGTCGGGTCACCGGCCCGACCGCGTTCCTCGACATAACGCGACACCACCCGGGCGGTCAGCGCGGGCGCCCCACACACGTCCAGCACCGCCAGAGACAACTGGGGGTCCTCGTCGTCGGGCAGCACGGCGGCGATGGAACGCGCGAACAGGATCGCCCACCCGTCACACGGCACCTGCTCGCTGCGCCCGTCCCACCGCGCCAACCCGTCGGTGATCACCAGCGGCGTCAACGTCAACGACACAAGCGTGGCGACCCGCTCACCGGCCTTGAGCCCCAGCGGGGACCGCCGACCGGCCTCCTCGACAGTGCCGATCAACATCCCACCGGAGCCGGTCACCGGGTTCTGCATCTTGCCCCGCGTGGAAATGATCTCCAGCACCTCGGCGCGCACGGCATCTCCGTTCCCGCCGTGCTTCTCCGACAACTGCCGGAAACTCGCCGCGTCCAGGTTCAGCCGCTGCACCCGGATCCGCACCTCGTTCGGCGCGATCGCCGCCGACGTGTCCAGCCGCCAGGCCGCCTGCGGCAGCACCCCCGCCGGTTGCACGACGCGGTGCAGTCCCACCGGTGACGTCACGCCGACCTCCCCCTGTCCAGCCGCCCGAAGCCCCGGTCAAGGCTCGCGTAACGGGAAAACTTACGGCAGACTAGTTTCTGTACCGAATATTTTCCAGTAGCCTTCGGGCCTCGAAGATCAGCCGCAGCACGAGGAGGGGCCGTGACCCAGACCATCCCGCACCCCCGTCACGCCCCGGTCGCCACACCGACCGCCGGGCAGCCCTACGAATACCACCGCCGCCCCCTGGTCGAACCCGACTGGACCCGCTTCCCCGGCTGGCGCCACATCACCCGCGACCAGTGGGAATCCGCCCAGTGGCAACGCGTCAACTGCGTCAAGAACACCAAGCAGCTCCGCGCCGTCTTCGGCGACCTGATCGACGAGAGCTTCTACACCGACCTCGAGGCCGACCAGAAGGCCATGGCCACCATGTCCATGCTGGTGCCACCCCAAATGATCAACACGATGGTGCCGTTCGCGACCCCCACCACCGAGGCGCTGCTCGCCGACCCCATCCGCCGCTACATGATCCCGGTCGCCTCCGACCGACGCACCGACTGGCCCTCACACCCCTACGCCAGCCGCGACAGCCTCCACGAACACGACATGTGGGTCGCCGAAGGGCTCACCCACCGCTACCCCACCAAGGTCCTCGCCGAACTGCTCTCCACCTGCCCGCAATACTGCGGCCACTGCACCCGCATGGACCTCGTCGGCAACTCCACCCCCGCCGTCGACAAACTCAAACTCACCCTCAAGCCCGTCGACCGCTACGACGCCCACATCGCCTACCTCAAGGCCCACCCCGGCGTCCGCGACGTCGTCGTCTCCGGCGGCGACGTGGCCAACGTCCCCTGGCGCAACCTCGAGTCGTACCTCATGCGCCTGCTGGAACTGGAAACGGTCCGCGACATCCGCCTCGCCACCAAAGCCCTCATGGGCCTGCCCCAGCACTGGCTGCAACCCGACGTCGTCGAGGGCCTGGAGCGCGTCGCCCGCACCGCCGGCCGCCGCGGCGTCAACCTCGCCATCCACACCCACGTCAACCACGCCCAGTCGCTCACCCCACTGGTCGCCAAGGCCGCCCAGACCGCCCTCGACGTCGGCGTCCGCGACGTCCGCAACCAGGGCGTCCTCATGCGCGGCGTCAACGCCACCACCCCCGAACTGCTCGACCTCTGCTTCGCCCTGCAAGGCGAGGCCGGCATCCTGCCGTACTACTTCTACATGTGCGACATGATCCCCAACGCCGAACACTGGCGCGTCCCGGTCTGGCACGCCCAGCAACTCCAGCACGACATCATGGGCTACCTCCCCGGCTACGCCACCCCCCGCATCGTCTGCGACGTCCCCTTCGTCGGCAAGCGCTGGGTGCACATGCTCACCGACTACGACCGCGACCGCGGCATCTCCTACTGGACCAAGAACTACCGCACCTCCATCGAGTCCGCCGACCTGGAGGCGCTCAACAAGCGCTACGCCTACTACGACCCGATCGACACCCTGCCCGCCGACGGCCAACAGTGGTGGGCCGACCACCGCGACGACTGACCCACCGACGACGACACCCCCGGCGAAGGTCGCCCGGGGTGTCGTCGTCTTCCGTCACCGGCAGCTCAAACCCTCGACGTACCCCGCCCGCAACGTCCCGGCCGCCACCTCGTCGGCGTACTCCCAGAACACCTCCGGCCAGTCACCCGCCTTGTCCATCTCCCGCAACACCCGCCACCCGTGACTGCCCCGCAGCGCCTCGACGGCCCGGCGCACCCCGGCCTCATCCCCGACCGCCCGCGCCCGCTGCCACTCCGCGATCCACCCACACCCCACCCGGGACGTCACCCCCACACCGAACTGGTACGAGTCGCTCAACCCGATCTCCTCCAACGCGGCGACATCGAACCCCGGCGGCAGCGGCACATCGGCGAGCACCTTCCCCGCCCGCTCCCGCACCGGCATCACCATCTCCGCCGGAAGCACCGCCAACCACGTCCGCGCATCCACCCGAACGACGTCCGCGAGCACCCGGTCCAGGTCCTTACGCGACCAGCCCTCGGAGGTCTTCATCTCCACGACCAGGTTGTCGCGGGGACGCACCAGCACAGTGAAATCACCGCTGAGGCTCTGGAACGCATCAGCCGGCCAACCGTCCACCCGCACCGACTTCCCCGGCCCCTCATCGCGCTGATTGGCATACCGGTCCGCGTACACGTACGCCGGATACCAGTTCATCTCCAGTTCCCGCCCACCCCGGCGGAACCTGACCACGCCATAGTCCTTGGAGAACTCGGACAGGGCCGTCACCGTCCAACCGGCCTGGTCGATCAGCAACCGCGGGCTCCTCTCCGCCGCCTCCATCACCAACGGCGAAAAGACGGCCCCGGCTCCCGCAGCCGCGCTGGCGAGCGGCGAGACCCCGTCGTCCTCAGCCTGCCCCCGCAACAGCATGGACGCCGGCACGATGCTCAGGAGCACGGCCGCCGCCGTCAGGACACCCGCGAAGCGACGCACCCACACCCGCCGCCGCGGCATCCCGACGGTACGCCGGACCAACGACTCGGACATGATGTCCTCCAGTAGGGCCTGCTTCACCCCGCCGAAGTCCCCCATCACCCCGAGCCCACCCGGATCGGCATCCCGAACCAGCTGGTCGACCCGCTCCCCTGTGGTCATCAGTCCTCCTTGCGGGTGGAAGTGGTCAGCACGTCGAGTACATGTCCGGGCGGCCCCGGGTCGTCACCGACCAACCCCCGCAACCGCGCCCGCGCCCGCGACAACCGGGTCCGCACCGCCGCCGGAGACACCCCCAGCACCGCCGCCACCTCATGCGGCTGCAACCCCTCCCAGACGGTCAGCATCAGCACCTCCCGGTCCACCTCCGGCAGACCCGCCAACGCCGCCCGGACGGCAAGCCGCTCCGGCACCGCACTGCCCGGATCGGGCACCGACGCGGCGATCTGCTGACGCAACCGCTCACCCAGGCGCTGCCGCCGGACACCACCACGGTGATGATTCGCCAGCACCCGCCGGGCCACCCCGTACAACCACAGCCGAGCCTCACCGACGACCGGCATGTCCTGCCGACGACGCCACGCCACCAGGAAGGTCTCCGCGACCACGTCGGCCGCGTCCTCCGGATGCGCGACGCGCCGCAACGCGTACGCCAGCAACGACTCGAAATCCTCGGTGTAGGCCCGCCGGAAGCGGTCCTCGTCCTGCCCTGTCCCGGAGCTCACATCCACTCCATGTCCGGCGGGACCCCAACCGTGACACCCCACGCACGGCACTCCCCCAGGAGAATCACCAACCCGCGAATACCGTGCACCGCCGACAGCTAGCGTCCACGACCATGGGACACCCGAGGCCAGAGCCAGAGAAGGGCACCGCCGACGGGATCACGCTCGACGAGGTTTTCTTCGACGTCGTGTTCGTGCTCACCGTCACTCAACTCGCCGGCACCCTCGAAACCCACCTCGACTGGGCTGGATTCGGAAGCAGCGCCCTGATCTTCGGACTGCTCTGGTACCTCTACACCGGCTACGCCTGGCTCAACAACCATCTCCCACCCCGACAGAGCACCACCAGGCTGCTGCTCTTCGCCGGCATGGCCGGCTTCCTGCTCACCGCCGTAGCCCTACCCGACGCCCTCACCGACACCGGCGTTCTCTTCGCGGTCGGCTATCTCGTCGTCGTCGCCGTACACCTCATCCTGTTCCTGCACTCCGACGCCCGCAGCGGCGCACTCCGACTCGCTCCCTACAACATCGGCGCCGCGCTCCTCGTCCTGGCCGCCGCCGCATTCACCGGCCCCGCCGTGCCCACCCTCTGGGCCACCGCCGTCTTCACCCAGGCCGTCCTTCCCTACCTGCTCCCCCGCCTCTCCTGGACCGGCGCTCCCGCAGCCTTCCACCTGCGCCCGGCGCACTTCGTCGAGCGACACGGCCTGCTCGTCATCGTCGCCCTCGGCGAATCCGTCGTCGCCATCGGCATGGGCGTACCCAGCGAACAGCTCACCGCCGGAAAAGCCGCCGTGATCGTGCTCGCCCTCGCCCTACCCGTCGCCCTCTGGTGGACCTACTTCACCGACATGCGACCCGCCGAAGCGGCCCTCGCCGCCGCCGCACCAGCCATCCGCACCCGGACGGCGGCCAGCGCCTACGTCCTTCCCCACTTCCTGTTGCTGCTCGGGGTCATCGCCACCGTCAGCGGCCTGCACGCCACCGTCGCCCATCCCGACGAGCCGGCCACCCCTGGTGCCGCCCTCGCCCTCAGTGGTGGCGTCGCGCTCTTCCTCATCGGCATCACCGCCACCCGCCGCGCCCTGCGCCTGCCCATCCCCCTCAGCCGACTCACCGCCGCGCTCGCGGCGCTCGCAGCCGTCGCCATCGGCCTCGCCGTAGCCGCACCCGCCCAACTCGGCGCCGTCACCGGCGTCGTGGTGCTGATGCTGGTGACCGACACCCCGCGCGCCTCACGCCGCGTCGGCCACGAGCGCAGCGCACCGGTCCAACCGCGATGAGCGTGACGCCGCTCGGTCTTCCGCCCGAGAACGCGTACCGGTCACCCTCCGCCCAGCACCTCGGACAACGGCGCCGGCGTCAACCCCCGCGCGCGTAGCCCGGCCAGGATGTGCGGCAACGCCTCATCGGTCATCGCGGCGTTCGCCTCGGTCACATGCATGATCACCACCGACCCGGGTCGTGCGTGGTCCACCACCGCCCGCACCAGCGGCTTCCACGCTGTCGCGAACGGATCGCCGCTGACCACGTCCCCGTCCACGACCGTCACGCCGAGCGGAGCCAGCGCGTCCAACGCCGCCGCGTCGTGACAGAGCCCCGGGAAACGGAAGTACCGGGTCTGCCGGCCCCCGTACGGTGCGATCACCTCGAACGTCTTCGCCACGTCGCCGCGCAACTCGGTCACCGGCTTCGAGGGCAGGTCGTAGCAGTCAGCGGTGAACGCCGCGTGCCCGTACGTGTGGTTGGCCAGCTCGAAGCGCGGGTTGCCGGCGATCCGCCGGGTCACGTCCGGATACCGCTGCACCCACTTGCCGGTCAGGAAGAACGTCGCCGGCACCCGCTCCCGCTCCAGCAGGTCGAGAATGCGCAGGTTCGCGTACGACTTCACCCGCCCGGCCCGCAGATTGGCCAACATCCCGTCGGTCATGTCCGCGTCGAACGTCAACGCGACCTTGTCACCGGTCCGCGGCCCGTGGTCGACCACCCGGGCCCGAGACCCCACCCGCGTCGCCCCGGGGGGTGTCTGACCCGTCGGCTTCGGCACCGTAGGACCCGTCGGCGCCGGGCCGGCCGGCTGTGGAGCTGTCGGCCGCACACCGCCGCGCGACGCGGTGGCGCTGGCTGACGGCACGGCCGGAGCGGTGGACGAGCCGACGAAGACCGGTTTGTCCGACGGCGGCACCCGAGATGCCGCGCACGCGCCGCTGCCGACAAGGGCAAGAGCAACAAGTACGCCACCCAGCGGGCGCACCCACGATCGGATCACGACGCGATCATCGCAGACGTGAAGGACGCTCACTGCCCCCCGGGACCCGGGCCACCGCCCTTGATCGACTCGGGTTCCCGAATACCGTGCCGTCCGAGTTACCCGGACACCCCGACATCAACGAAACCGAGTCGATCAGCCGCCGGGCAGCCGCCCAGGTCAGCCGGGCGGGTGGGTCAGGCGTTGCCGGCGCGGGGCGCGTACATGATGACCACGACGCCGAGCAGGCAGAGCACCGCACCTGTCACGTCCCACCGGTCCGGACGGAAACCGTCGACCACCATCGCCCAACCCAACGAACCCGCCACGAACACCCCGCCGTACGCGGCCAGGATCCGGCCGAAGTGCGCGTCCGGCTGGAACGTGGCAACGAATCCGTAACACCCCAACGCCAGCACGCCGGCAGCGATCCACAGCAGCCCGCGCTGTTCCCGCCAGCCCTGCCAAACCAGCCAGGCACCGCCGATCTCAGCCGCCGCAGCCAGCGCAAACAACACCAGGGAACGAAGCACGATCACCCGGCGACCTTAGCCGCAGCACATCACTGGTCCCCGGGCGCACCGCCGCCCAGGGACCAGTGGACCCACTCAGGTCACTTGGTGAACGAATCCTTCATGTTCCGACCGGCGTCCTTCACGTTCTGACCGGCCTGCTTGGCGCGCGCGTCGCTCTCCTGGCTGGCGCCCTCGCCACGCATCCGCTCGTTGTCGGTCATGTCGCCGACACGCTCACGCGCGGCACCGGCCAGCTGCTCGACCTTGTTCTTGGCCTTCTCGGTGAAGCTCATCGCGCCTCCTCGGTCTGGCGGTTGTCCTGGCTCGCTTGCCCGGTCTCCCGGTGCCGAAACCGGTGGTGTCGGCTGGCACACCCGCTAAGACATCCTAGGAAGATAGGTTGAGGGAGCGTCGCCTGGTGCGGACGATCCCGATGGTTAACTGGCCCTATGGGAGAGCTCCTGCTGATCCGGCACGGCGAGACCACCTGGAGCGCCAGCCTCCGGCACACCTCGTACACCGACCTCGAGCTGACCCCCGACGGCGAGCGACAGGCCCGCACCCTCGCCGCGTTCCTCGCCGGCCGGCGATTCGCGACGGTGCTGGCCAGCCCCCGCTCCCGGGCGCTGCGCACCGCGCAGCTCGCCGGCCTCACCGTCGACGCCGTCGACGAGGACCTCAGCGAGTGGAACTACGGCGAGTACGAGGGCCGGACCACGGTCGACATCCACGCCGACCACCCGCACTGGAACATCTGGACCGACGGCTGCCCCGGCGGGGAGTCACCCGCACAGGTCGGCGAACGGCTCGACCGGGTGCTGGCACGGGTCACCCCACTGCTCGACCGGGGCACCGTCGCGCTGGTGGGCCACGCGCACAGCCTGCGCGTGCTCGGTGCGCGCTGGATCGGCCTACCGCCGTCCGCCGGCGGACGACTGCGGCTGGACACCGCCACCGTCAGCGCGCTCGGTCACGAGCACGGCCGGCAGGTCATCCTGCGGTGGAACCAGCCGGCTCCTCCGGCGCCCGGGACCGCGACCGACTCGGTGCCGCGGCACTGATCTTCGGAGGCCGGTTCTCGTACGGGGTGGACAGCACGACCGTCGTCCGGGTTGTCACGTTCGCCGAGGTACGGATCTCCTGCAACACCCGCTCCAGGTCGGTGGGGCTGGCCACCCGCACCAACAACATGTAGAAGTCCTCCCCCGCCACCGAGTAGCAGGAGTCGATCTCCGGCAGGTGCGCCAGCCGCTCCGGCGCGTCGTCCGGCTGCGACGGATCGAACGGGCGGATCGCCACGAACGCGGTGAGTGGCAGGTCCAGCGCCTCGAACGACACCCGGGCGGCGTACCCCTTGATCACACCGCGTTGCTCCAGCCGGCGCACCCGCTGGTGCACCGCGGACACCGACAACCCCACCTTCTCGGCCAGGTCGGTGTACGACAGTCGGCCGTCGGCGGTCAGCGCGGCGACGATAGCGCGGTCGATCTCCTCCACGGCGTGCAACCTACCGGGAAAACCGCCAGACGGCGACGAGGTACCCGAAGGGGGGGGGGGGGGGGGGGGGCCCCCCCCCCCCCCCCCCCGGCACCACCGCTCGGCCTGCTCAGCCCTTCGCCAGCGCCCGGGAGATCACCATTCGCTGGATCTGGTTGGTGCCCTCCACGATCTGCAACACCTTGGCCTCGCGCATGTACCGCTCCACCGGATGATCGGCCACGTAGCCGGCCCCGCCGAGCACCTGCACCGCGTCGGTGGTCACCCGCATCGCCACGTCGGTGGCGAAGAGCTTCGCCTTGGCCGCCTCGATCGCGTACGGGCGGCCGGCGTCGCGCAGCCGGGCCGCGGCGAGGGTCAACGCGCGGGCGGCGGAGATCTGGGTGGCCGCGTCCGCGAGGATGAAGCCGAGCCCCTGGAAGTCGATGATGGACCGGCCGAACTGCTGCCGCTCCCGGGCGTAGGAGACCGCGTAGTCCAGGGCCGCCTGGGCCAGCCCGACCGCGCAGGCCGCGATGCCCAGGCGACCGGAGTCCAGTGCCGACATGGCGATACCGAAGCCGGCGCCCTCGGCACCGATCAGCCGGTCCACCGGCACCCGCGCCTCGTCGAAGGCGATCTGCGCCACCGGCGAGGCACGCAGCCCCATCGTCCGCTCGGCCGCCTGCGGGTTGATGCCGACAGTGCCCGCATCGGCGAGCAGGCAGGAGATCCCCTTCGGTCCGGGCCCTCCGGTGCGGCAGAAGATGTTGTAGAAGTCGGCGGTCCCCGCGTGGGTGATCCACGCCTTGGTGCCGGACACCGAGTACGCGTCCCCGTCCCGTACCGCCCGGGTGCTCAGCGCCGCCGCGTCCGAGCCACCCTGCGGCTCGGAGAGGCAGTACGCGCCGAGCAGTTCGCCGCCGATCATGTCCGGCAGCAGCTTGCGCTGATCGTCGCTGCCGAACGCGAACACCGGGTAACAGGACAGGGTGTGCACGCTCACCGCCTCGGCGACCGCGAGCCAGCGGCTGGCCAGGATCTCCAGCACCTGTAGGTACACCTCGTACGGCTGGGCCGCGCCGCCGTACTCCTCGGGGTAGGGCAGGCCCAGCAGGCCGGCGCGACCGAGGGTACGCAGCACCTCGCGGGGGAACTCGGCGCGCTCCTCGAAGACGGCGGCCTTCGGCGCGAGCTCACGGTCGGCGAGCTCGGTGGCGAGATCCAGCAGGTCGTGGGCCTCGTCGGTGGGGAGGATCCGGTCGACAGTCATAGCGCGATGAGCTCCGTGGGGGTGGTGTTGAGCCGTTGCACGCCGTCTGTGGTGCAGACGACGATGTCCTCGATACGGGCGCCGTGCCGGCCCGCCAGGTAGACGCCCGGCTCGATGGAGAACGCCATCCCGGCCTCCAGCGGGCGGTCGTTGCCGGCCACCAGGTAGGGCTCCTCGTGACCGTCGAGGCCGATGCCGTGGCCGGTGCGGTGCAGGAACGCCGCGCCGTAGCCGGCGGCGGCGATCAGATCGCGGGCTGCGGCGTCGGCCGCCGCCCCGGTGACCCCGGGCCGCACCGCGGCTACCGCGGCGCGCTGGGCGTCGTGCAGCACCGCGTAGTAGTCCAGGAAGTCCGCCGGCGCCGGCCCACCCACCACATAGGTGCGGGTGCAGTCCGAGCGGTATCCCGAGGGCATCGTGCCGCCGATGTCGACCACCACGGGCTCACCGACGCCGATCGGCCGGTCCGAGGTCAAGTGGTGCGGGCTGGCGCCGTTCGGTCCGGCCGCCACGATGACGAAGTCGACCCGGACGTGTCCGGCGGCCCGGATCGCCGCGGCGACGTCGGTGCCGACCTCGGCCTCGGTGCGCCCCGGTCGCAGCCACTGCCCCATCCGCAGGTGCACCTCGTCGATCGCCGCGCCGGCCTCGGCGAGCGCCGCCACCTCCGCCGGGGATTTGCGTACCCGCAGCTCGCCCAACACCTTGCCGGCGAGGCGTTGCGCGGCGCCGGGCAGGGCGGCGCGCAACGCGAGGACCTGCTCGGCCCACATCCGGTCGGCCAGCCCCACCGCCGCCGGCGGGCCGTCGAGGGCGGCGACGACGAGGGGGTACGGGTCGGTGCCGTCGGCGTGGTCGACGATGCGGACGCCGGTGGACGGTGCCGCCTCCGCCGCCGGGCGTTCCAACCTGGGCACGATCAGGGTCGGCTCGCCCTCGGCGGGCAGCACCAGGCAGGTCAGCCGTTCCCCCGCGTGAGCGTCGTATCCGGTCAGGTACCGCAGGTCGGAACCGGGGGTGAGCAGCAGGGCATCCAGCCCGGCAGCGGCGGTGGCGCGCTGCGCGGCGATCAGCCGATCCGGCGGGTACAGCTCGTCGAGTCCCACACCATCAGCTTAACGGTCGTTTGGGTAAACCCCCATATTGGTGCCGGTGCCTGGTAAATCCACAGATGTTGATTGACGCGGACAGTTAACACTCTTTAAGATTTGGCTGCCTCGAGGCCCACCCGTTCCTGCGTCCCGCACCGCCCGCCCGCGACAACCCGCGTGGGCGGGTGTCGTCCCCCGCCACGGGAAGGCCCCCGATGTCCTCACCCCTGCGCCGCGCCCTCGCCGCCGGCCTCCTCGCGCTGGCCACCGCCGGCGCCACCCTCACCGTCACCGCCACCGCCGCACAGGCCGTGGTGCTGCCGAACAACTTCAAGAGTGTCGGCTACCTGCCCTCCTGGGCCGGCGACATCAACACCATCCAGTACAACAAACTCACCCACATCAACTACGCCTTCGTCCTGCCGAACAGCAACGGCAGCCTCCAGGGCGTGGATGGCGGCCGGCTCTCCTCGCTGGTCTCGCGGGCACACGCCAGCAACGTGAAGGTCTCCATCGCGGTCGGCGGCTGGAACGACGGCAACGACTCGGCCTTCGAGGCACTCGCCGGCAACTCCACCAGCCGCACCAGCTTCGTCAACAACCTGGTCAACCTCGTCAACCAGTACAACCTCGACGGCGTCGACATGGACTGGGAATATCCCGACCCGGGCGCCTCGGCCAACAACTACACGGCGCTGATGACGCAGCTCGGCAGCGCCATGCACAGTCGCGGCAAGCTGCTCACCGCCGCCGTGGTCTCCGAGGGCTACTCCGTCGACGGCATCCAGCCGGCCGTGTTCAACCAGGTCGACTGGCTCAACATCATGGCGTACGACGGCGGCAGCCCGCACGCCAACTACGACTGGTCGATCAACAGCATCAACCTGTGGAAGGCGCGCGGCCTGCCGGCCAGCAAGGCGGTACTCGGCATCCCGTTCTACAGCCGGCCGGTCTACTACAACTACTCGTACCTCGTCGGCCTGGACCCGGCCAACGCCAACCGGGACTGCGCCACCATCGGCGGGTCGCAGCAGTGCTGGAACGGCATCCCGACGGTCAAGCGCAAGACGCAGTGGGCGTTGGCCAACGCCGGCGGCGTGATGAACTGGGAGCTGAGCCAGGACACCAGCGGCTCCACCTCACTGCTCAGCGCCATGTACGACACCATCATGGGCGGCACCACCCCGCCGCCGACCGGGCGGACCGGCCGGATCACCGGCATCGGCGGCAAGTGCGTCGACGTGGCGGCGGCCAGCACCGCCAACGGCGCGGCCATCCAGCTCTACGGCTGCAACGGCACCGCCGCGCAGACCTGGACGGTCGCCGGTGACAGCACGCTGCGCGCCCTCGGCAAGTGCGCCGACATCGCCAGCGGGTCCACCGCCAACGGCGCGAAGGTCCAGCTCTGGGAGTGCAACGGCAGCGGCGCGCAGGTGTGGCAGGCGCAGTCCAACGGCACGTTGCGCAACCCGCAGTCGAACAAGTGCCTGGACGCCACGGACAACAGCTCCGCCGACGGCACCCGGCTGCAGATCTGGGACTGCTTCGCCGGGGCCAACCAGCGCTGGACGCTGCCCGCCTGAGCGAACGGCCCGCGCGGTCCCCGGTCGACGTCCAGCGTCAGCCGGGGACCTGCGCGTGCTGGCGGGCCACTGTGCTCACCGTCCTGCACGCCTCCGCGCCGGGCGGCGGTGACGGCACCCCCTGGGGATCACCTGGCGCGCGAGGACGCCATCCGCAGCGCGGTCTCGGCGTCCGGCGGACCGAGCACGATCCAGGAACCGTCGGCGAAGAGCAGGGCGAGACGCCCGATGGTGCCACCGGGCAGCGCGTCGAGGCGAACCAACGACTCCACGCCCACCTGCCAGGCCACCTCAAGTGGCACGTCGCGGCCCGCCGCGCCCGGCCCGTCCCAGGCCGCCCGCACCTGCCGGGCCGCCGCCGACAGGCGGTCGCGGAGGCCACCGCCGGCGGGCGGCGGCGCGCTGGCCGGTCGGGTGCTCTGTCGGCGGAGCACCAGCACCCGCCGATCCGTCAGGGCCAGCACCTGGGCGATCCTGGGCTCGGGGAGCAGCTCGTCCAGCCCGACCCCGACCGAACCCGGCGGACCGCCGAGCACCCCGTTGCGGGCCGCCTGGTACCACTGGACCCCCGGCCCGGTGGAGGCGGTCACCCCGGCGGCGTCCCAGGCCAGCCCCTCGGCCACCCGCAGCGGGTTCAACTCGGCACGCAGCACCTCGCCCGCCGTACGGCGGCCCGGGACGCGGGTGAACCAGCACGCCTCCCGCAGGGCCTCACCCGGGGCCAACACGGCCGCCACCTGACCGAGCAGCTCCGCCCGGCGTGCTGCCTGCTCGTCCATCGACCCTCCCCGTGTCACGGCACCCGGTCGGCTGCCGGGTCCGTCCAGGAGCTCACCGTACGCCGCCAGCGGCTGCCGTCACCGTCGTCACCGCGGCGCTGATCCTCGTACTCGTCCGCCGAGGAGTTGATGACCATGTCACCGACCGACTCCAACCCCTCGCCGACGATCGACCCGTCCAACGGAGTGGCGAGCTTGATGCCCACCTTGAGCCAGTGCTTCGGGCCGTACAGCTTGTTGATGGTCCAGGCGGCGATCTTCCCGACGGTGCCCATCGCCTTGAGGGCCTCCATCATGGCCTTGTACGCCTCCAGTGCCCGGTGCAGCTGCGCCATGATCCGGGTGGCCCGGCTGACCGCGACACCGGTCTCGGCCGCCGAGGCGACAGCGGCGGCCGCCTCGGACGCACCGGCGGTGATGATCGCCAGTGCCTGGGCGGCCAGCCAGGTGATCACCAGCCACTCGACCAGCTCCCGGATGATGGTCCGGATGATCTCCTCGCAGTCGCGCAGGTCCATGGCGGTGTCGCCGAGGCTGTCAGCGGTCCGGGCCATCTCCCCGGCCGCCGTCTCCAGCCCCTGCACCAGCGCGGTGATCCGCCGGGCGTACGCGTCGGCGGCCTGACCGGTCCACTCCGGACGCAGCGCCTCCAGGCCCTGCCGCTCCTGCTCGGCGACCTGCCGCAGCTGGGTGGCGGCGGTGCGCCACGCACCCGCGTGCGCGTCGAGCTGGTCGGGATCGCCGACGCACAGCTCCAGTAGCTGCAGCAGCGGCCAGACGAACGGATAGAGCAGCGTGTCCAGTCCGGTGTTGAGCGCCTCGGAAGCGGGGCTGGTGACCTGGTTCCAGGTGTCCCGGGCCTGCTGGTAGCCCTTGGCGACGTCGACGGCGTCCGGCTGGGTCACGATCCCTCCTGGTACTGGCTGGCCAGGTGGTCGGCGTTGCCCGAGTCGGTGTGCTCGTACGCCTCGGCGTTGCCGCGCAACCCGTCGGCCAGGTCGTGCAGGTGCTCGACGAGCGCCTGCAGGGAGGTCACCTCGTCGGCCACCCAGCCGCGGTAACCCGCATCGAGGCCGGCCATCTGCCCGATCACACCGAAGAGGTTGCCCTGGGCGGTGGCCGACTCGACCGCACGGGCGGTCGACTCGGCCGCCCCGGCTGCGGCCTCCTGACCAGTGGCCGCCGCGCGCAGCGCCGCCGGCTGGACGGTGAAACCCTCGCCGCTCACCGGGGCCGGCCGAACTGCTCGTCGGCGGAGTCGAGCCGCTCCTCGGCCTCCCGGAACCGGCCCTGGTCGAGCGCCCGGTCGACCATCGACCGCACGTCGACCGCGCCGCCGGTGGCCGGGCCGACCAGCTCCTGGACCGCCTCGGCCTGCCGCCGCCCGGCCTCGGCCGCGGCCTTCCGCTGGGTCGCCACGATGCGCTCGGCCAACTCCTCCGGCCCCAACCGCAACGCGGTGGCGCTCAGCGTGAGCCGGACCGGCATCCCTCCGGGTGCCACCACCGCGACGACGCCCTCCGGGGAACGCGCCTCGCCGTACAGCCGCTCGGGCTCGTCGCCGAGCTCGGCCAGCCCCGCGAACCGCTCACGGGTATCCGCCACCAGGCGACCGAACCAGGCCCTGGTCTCGTCGCTCACACTCACCGTCGCCCCCCGTCCGAGTCGTACGAGCGACGAGCGTACCGATGCCGGCCCAACCTGGCTGCCCCGGCGCGACGGGGCAGCCAGGTCGACCACCGGCACAGTGGTTTTCCGGTTCGAACGGTGGGCGGGGCCATAGCCTGGATCCGGGGATGCCGCGCGGGCGTCCCGGCCGGGAGGATCGGGTGGGGACGACAGAGCAGGACCGGGCGGCGGTCCGCCGGCGGCGGCAACTGTGGGCGGGGGTGCTCGCCCTGGTCGGCCTGGTCCTGCTGGTCGTCGGCGTCACCGTGGCCGACGGCGTAGCGGCCTGGGTCGAGGTGCTTGTCGCGATCGTGCTGCTGGTGACCAGCTACGTCGTGCAACACCTGGCCCGGCGGGCGACCGTCTACCAGCACGACGAGCCGCGCTGACCCCACCGACGGCCGGGCGTACCCCGGATCGTCGCAGGCCTGTGCCAGGCTGTCCGGCGTGGCACAACGACCCCCGATCCTGCTGATCGACGCAGCCAGCCTCTACTTCCGGGCCTACTTCGGCATCCCGGAGTCCGCCGCCCGCACCGCGGACGGCACCCCGGTCAACGCGGTGCGCGGCTTCCTCGACATGCTCGCCACCCTGATCCGCGGGCGCGGCGCCGACCGGATGGTCTGCGCACTCGACTACGACTGGCGGCCGGCGTGGCGGGTCGACCTGTTGCCGTCGTACAAGGCGCACCGGGTCGCCCCGCAGGGCGGCGAGATCGTCCCGGACACCCTCTCCCCGCAGGTGCCGATGATCCTGGAGGTGCTTGCCGCGGTGGGCATCACCGCGGTCGGCGCGACCGGCTACGAGGCCGACGACGTGCTCGGCACCCTCTCGGTCACCCAGCCGGGCCCGGTCGAGGTGGTCTCCGGCGACCGGGACCTGTTCCAGCTCATCGACGACTCCCGGCCGGTCCGGCTGCTCTACGTGGGGCGCGGCGTCGCCAAGCTCGACGACTGCGACGACGCCGCGGTGCGGGCCCGCTACGGGGTGCCGGCCGACCGGTATGCCGACTTCGCCGCGCTACGCGGCGACCCCAGCGACGGGCTGCCCGGCGTGGCGGGCGTCGGCGAGAAGACCGCCGCCCGGCTCATCGAACGCTACGGCGACATCGCCGGCATCCTGGCCGCGCTCGACGACTCCGACTCGTCCTTCGCACCAGGCCTGCGCGCCAAGTTGGCCGCCGCCCGCGACTACCTGGCCGTCGCGCCCACGGTGGTCCGTGTCGCACTCGACGTGCCGCTGCCCGAGCTGCCCACCGCGCTCCCCACCGCGCCTGCCGATCCGGACCTGCTGGTCGAGCTGGCCGGCCGATGGAACCTGGCCGGCTCCACCCGCCGCCTGGTGGACGCCCTCGCCGCCCGCGCCGACGCCTGACCGCCGCGCCGACCCGCCCCGCCGACGCCTGAGGGCCGAGGCCGCCCCGCCGCCCCGCCGCGCCGACGCCTGACGGCCAGCGCGGCTGGGTTCGGCCGGCGGTGGCGCGCCGGTCGGCCTCAGGCGCGCAGCCTCGTCGCGAGGTCGCCGATCGCCCCCATCGCGTAGCGCTGCAGGCCCGGGCCGAAGGTGATGCGGGTCGCGCCCAGCCGACCCAGCTCGGCCACGGATTCGCGGTCCGCGCCGGCGGCCATGTTGAGCGGCCCCGCGATGCCCGCACGCAGCACCGGCAGCACCTCCAGCGGCGCCAGGATCGGGTAGACGCAGTCCGCTCCGGCCGCCACGTACCGGCGGGCGCGGTCCACCGCGTCGGCCGGGTCACCCGTCCCGACCAGGAACGTGTCGACGCGCGCGTTGATGACGAGCGCGTCCCCCGCCTCCGCCCGCACCTCGGCCAGCCAGTCCGCGTGCCGCTGCGGGTCCTTGAGGGTGGCGTGCCCCTCCGAGTCCTCCAGGTTGCAGCCGACGACGCCGGCCTCCAGCAGCCGCGCGACCAACTCGGCGGGGGCGAGACCGTAACCGCCCTCGACGTCGGCGGACACCGGAACGGAGACGGCCCGGACGATCCGTGCCACTGCCGCGAACATCTCGTCCGGCGGCGTCGCGCCATCTTCGTAACCGAGCGACGCGGCGATCCCGGCACTCGGGGTCGCGAGCGCCGGGAAACCGGCGTCGGCGAACACCCGGGCGCTGGCCGCGTCCCAGGGCCCGGGTAGGACGAGTGGGTCGCCCGCGGCGCGGTCGTGGTGCAGGGCGCGGAACGCGGTGGCTGTCATCGTTGGGGTCTCCCGACGGTACGTGAAGGCGGAGGTCAGGCGGCGTACCCGCCGGTGGAGTCAAGCACGACGCGCCTGCACCGGCTCGCCGCGGCGACGTCGGGACAGGGCGGGGGCCGACCCGCCTACTTGATCTTGCGGGTGGACCGGACCACGATGCTCTCGTACTCCGGGTGCTTGACCAGCCAGTCGGCGAGGAACGGACAGATCGGCACGACGGTCCGCTTCCTGGCCCGCGCGTCGTCCATCACCGCGCGCGCCAGCGTCGACCCGACGCCCCGGCCCTCGAACGCCGGATCGACCTCGGTGTGGGTGTAGGCGATGATCGATCCGGTCAGCTGGTAGGTGACGAAACCGGCGACGACACCCGCCTCGTCGTGCGCCTCGAACCGCTCCCGCTCTGGCGCGTCTGTCACGGTGAACTCCACCCGACCATCCAACCACCCGCCCCGGCCACGCTGGCCGCGAGGCCAGCGGGCCCGCGCCGTTGGCGCATTCTCTCGGCGGTAACGGGAACCCAACGCCGCCGCGCCCGTGGGAGGAGAGACGCCACCATGACGAATCCAGCTACCGACGGCGGCTTCGCCGTCGTGGAGATGTTCACGTCCCAGGGCTGCAACAGCTGCCCACCCGCTGAGGAGTTGCTCAGCGAACTCGAGCACGACGCGCGGGTTCGGGGGCAGAACGTCTTCGCCCTCGGGTTCCACGTCGACTACTGGGACAACCTGGGGTGGCCCGACCAGTTCGCCGACCCGGCGTACACGGCGCGGCAGGAGGCGTACGCCCGCGCGTTCGGCACCGGGGGTCTGTACACCCCGCAGATGGTCGTCAACGGCACAGTGGAGTTCGTCGGCTCCGACCGTCGGCGAGCGGCCGGCGCGATCATGTCCGCCATGTCGGCGAGCGCCACCGCGCCACTCACGCTGTCCAGGGCCGACGCGGATGGCCACCGGGTGCGGCTCGACTACCGGATCGAACACCCGCCGGCGGGGGCCGTGCTGAACGTGGCGATCGTCGAGCGGGGCCTGGACAGTGAGATCGCCCGGGGCGAGAACGCCGGACGGACGCTTCGGCAGGACAACGTCGTACGCGCCTACGCGTCGGTGGGCCTGGACGCCGAGCGGGGCCAGGTGCAGCTGGTGACACCGCCCGATCTCGATCCGCGCAACGCCGCGGTGGTCGGTTACGTCCAGCAGGACGGCAACCGGGCGATCGTGGGCGCCACCGCCATCGAGCTGACCACGGCGTAATCTCGGCGGATGCGGTCGGGGTGCGGTGCGGGGGGTTCTGGTGGCTGACGCCGATGACGTACGCCGGCTGGCGCTGGCCCTGCCGCACACGGTGGAGATCCCCAGTGACGGTTTCGACTTCCGGGTGGCCGACAAGGGCTTCGTCTGGTCCTACCCGGAACGCGTCAGCGGAAGGCCCCGGGTGATCCGACTCGACATCGCCGTGCTGTTCGTCGGCGACGAGGCCGAGAAACAGGCGCTCCTGCTCGGCGAGCCCGATCTCTTCTTCACCACGCCCGGTTACGACGGGCTGCCCCTGGTGCTGGTGCGGCTGGCGGCCGTCGACCTCGATCGGCTCAGTGAACTCGTGACCGACGCGTGGCGGATGCGCGCACCCGAGGCGCTGCTGGGCGACCTGGACGACTGTGGTGCGCCGGTCGTCGCGACGGACGTCGGCGCCGGCACTTAGCGACATCAGCACGCAACGGGTTCGACACATTGACGGGGATCTCGGTACTCCACTACCGTTGCCGTGAGAGCGCTCTCTCGCCTGACCTTCTCCCCCAATTCAGACGCAACGCGTCGGGCCCGGCACCGGCCGCACCCCGGCGCGCGATGGAGGCACCATGACACCTCCCGTCCCCCACCGCCGCTGGGCCCTGGCCGCCGCGACCGCGCTGGCCCTGGTCGTCGGCGGTCTCGCGATCCCCGTCACCCGCGCGGCCGAGGCCGCACCGGTCGGCGCGGGCAGCTACACCACAGCTCCGGTCGGCCCGCTGCCCAGTGGCTGCGGCGCGATGTCCAGCAACCCCCGACAGTTCGCCACCGCCAACGCGCCCGCCGGACCGATACCCACGAACGACTGGTGGTCCTCCCTGCTGTGGAAGCGCACCGACTGCTCCTTCAGCGAACCGCTGCACGCCCACCCGATCTCGTACGACACCTTCACCGACGGCCTGGGTTTCTCCGGCAACTCCACCCCCGCCATCAGCGGCACCGCGACCGGCGTCGGTGAGTACCACTACCCCTACGTGCAGGACATCCGGGTCGGCCTGGCCGGGCTCAGCGCACCACAGGTCAAGGTGGACGGCTGGACCGACTGGACGGTCAGCCCACACTGGAGTGACGGCACCCGCACCATGCGCGCCACCATCGGTCACGGGCTGCCCTTCGCGTACTTCCAGACCACCGGCGCGGACGCGGTGATCGGCACCGCCGGCACCCCCGACGTGTGGTCCGCCAACGGTGCCACCATCGGCTTCCGGGTCAACGGTCACGACTACGTCGGGTACGCGCCGAGCGGCGCCACCTGGACCGTGGCCGGCAGCCGGATCTCGTCCACCCTCGCCGGCCGGGGTTACTTCTCGGTCGCCCTGCTGCCGCCGACGTCAAGCGCGACGGAGCGCGCCGAACTGGCCGCTACCTACGGCCGGTACGCGCACGCCCACGTGACCGGCACCCAGGTGTCGTACGCGTACAACCCGGCGACAAGCGGCCTGAGCACCACGTACGCGTTCACCACGACGGCCCGGGAGGGCTCCGCCACGCAGACAGTGGTCAGCCTCTATCCGCACCAGTGGAAGTCGCTGAGCGGGTCCACCGCCATCACCCCGACGTACCCGTCGGCGCGCGGCCGGATGAAGGTGCTCACCGGCGTCAACCAGTTCCGTACCGCGATGAAGTTCCAGGGCGTGCTGCCGGAGTTGCCGCCTGTCGGCGACGGCACCGGAAGCGATCTGGCCACCCTCACCAGCCAGCTGGCGGCCGTCCGGGCCAACCCGATGGACCAGCGCGGCAACGACACCTACTGGACCGGCAAGGGGCTCGGCCGGGCCGCCCGCATCGCCGAGATCGCCGACCTGGTCAACGACACCACCACCCGCGACAGCGCGCTCAACGCCATCCGCAGCACGCTCACCGACTGGTTCACCGCGTCCAGCGGCAAGACCAGCCGGGTCTTCTACTACGACAACAACTGGGGCACCCTGATCGGCTACCCGGCGTCGTACGGCTCCGACCAGGAACTCAACGACCACCACTTCCACTACGGCTACTTCATCGCCGCCGCCGCGACGCTTGCCAAGTTCGACCCGACGTGGGCCACCGCCAGCCGCTACGGCGGGATGGTGGACCTGCTGATCCGCGACGCCAACAACTACCAGCGCGGCGACACCCGGTTCCCCTACCTGCGGGACTTCGACATCTACGCCGGCCACGACTGGGCGTCCGGGCACGGCTCGTTCGGCTCCGGCAACAACCAGGAGTCCTCGTCCGAGGGGATGAACTTCGCCAACGCCCTGATCCAGTGGGGGCAGGTCACCGGGAACGCCGCCGTCCGTGACGCCGGTGTCTTCCTCTACACCACGCAGGCCGCCGCCATCCAGGAATACTGGTTCGACGCCAGCAACCAGAACTTCCCGGACGCGTTCGGGCACTCCACGGTCGGCATGGTCTGGGGCGACGGCGGCGCGTACGCCACCTGGTTCAGCGCCGAGCCGGAGATGATCCAGGGCATCAACCTGCTGCCGGTCACCGGTGGACACCTCTACCTGGGCAACAACCCGGCGTACGTGCGGACGAACTACGCCGAACTGGTCCGCAACAACGGCGGGCAACCGACGGTGTGGCAGGACATTCTGTGGCAGTTCCAGGCCCTCGGCGACCCCGATGCGGCGCTGGCGAACCTGCGCGCGAACCCGGGCTACACCCCGGAGGAGGGCGAGAGTCGGGCGCACACCTTCCACTGGATCCGCAACCTCGCGGCGCTGGGCACCGTCGACACCACGGTCACCGGCAACCACCCGCTGTCGGCGGTGTTCTCGCGTAACGGGGCGCGCACCTACGTGGCCGCGAACCCGACCGCCGCGCCGATCACCGTGACGTTCTCCAACGGCACCAGCCTCACCGTGGCGGCGGGCCGGACGGCGACCACCGGGGCGTACACCTTCAGTGGTGGCAACGCGTCCGGCGGCGTACCGCCGAGCTCGACGCCGACCACCGCCCCACCCACCACCGCCCCACCGACCACGGCGCCGCCGACCACAGCGCCGCCCACGACCACGCCGCCGCCCACGACCGGCAGTCCCACCCGTTACCTGCTACCCGGGGGTGGGTTGGGCAGCGCCGGTGGTGCGGCCACGACGACTGTCGCGGCGGCCAACGGAAACCACGACGGTACGCCCACCAACCCGCAGGTCTTCACGGCTACCGGCCTGAACCTCGCCTACTCCGGCGGGCAGAGCACGTTCGACCTGTTCGTGGATGCCGGGACGGCGGTCGGCAACGGTGTGCAGGTGCGGATCTCCTACGACCTCACCGGAGATGGCAGTTGGGAACGGGTGGAGACGATGCGCTACTTCGCCACCGACCCGGTGCCCGGTTACGAGCACTACACCCAGAGCGCCGGCCTGGCCTCGGCCACCGGCACCTTGGGTGCGCTGCGCAACGGCACGGTCCGGGTGGAGGTCTGGTCGGCGATCGGCAACAACCCCAGCACGCTGGGAGTGGGCAACCAGTCGGTGCTGCGGCTGCCGTACTCCTGATCGGCTGGTGAGTCGCGGCCGGCCGGTGTGCGGGACCAGGTTTCGGTCCCGCACACCGGCCGGTGTGCACGGGTCAGTCAGGCATCCTCGGTCAGGAGGCGGTGCAGGTGGGCGTCAGCCCAGCCCCACTGCCGGTGCCCTGGAAGCCGAACTCGGCGACCTGGCCGGCGCCGAGCCGGCCGTTGTAGTCGACGTTGGTGAACCGGACAGTGCCGGTGGAGCCGCTTGCCGTCGCACTCCAGGTGTTGGTGACGCTGGCACCACTGGGCAACGTCATGCTGACGTTCCACCCGTTCGTGCCGGCGGAGCCGGCGGTGACCTTCACGTTGGCCACGAAACCGCCGGTCCACGAGTTCAGCGACACCGACGCCGTGCAACCGTCCGGGCCCGGCGGGGGCGTCGTGGGCGGCGGGGTGGTCGGCGGCGGCGTGGTGGGCGCCGGGCTCGTGTCCGGCGTGGTGGTCGTCGTGGGCGACGGGGTGATGCCCGGGCCGGCGTTGAGGGCGTTCAGGACGCTCGTGTACGCGGCCTTCTTGTTGCCGCTGCAGTCGAAGAGCAGGGCGTTGTCCGACCCACGCCACGAGTCGCAGTCACGTACGCCCCACACTGTGATGCCGGTGCAGCGCGAGACGTTCATGCACGCGCGGGTGACCGAGCCGAAGATGTTGGCCTGGTTGCCGCCGGTCATCACGTCCAGCTCGGTGATCTGCACGTCCACGCCGAGGTCGGCGAAACGCTGCAGATTGGCCTGGTAGTCCGACGCCAGCGTGGTGCCCAGGTGCGACTGGAAACCCACGCAGTCGATCGGCACACCACGGGACTTGAAGTCCCGCACCATGTTGTAGATCCCCGTCGACTTCGCGTTGATCCCGTCGGTGTTGTAGTCGTTGTAACACAACTTCGCACCCGGATCCGCCGCCCGCGCGGCCCGGAACGCCGCCTCGATCCAGTCGTTGCCGGTGCGCTGCAGGTTCGAGTCACGCCGCCCACCGCTGCCACCGTCGGCGAACGCCTCGTTCACCACGTCCCACGCGTAGATCTTGCCCCGGAAGTGGGTAGCGACCTGCGTGACGTGGTTGATCGCCGCGTTGCGCAACGTGGTACCGGACATGCCCTGCGCCCAGCCCGGCTGCTGCTGGTGCCACAACAGCGCGTGGCCCCGCACGCTCATGCCGTTGGCCTGCGCGTGACTGACCAGCCGGTCACCACCGCTGTAGTTGAACCGGCCCTGCTGCTGCTCGGTCGCGTCCCACTTCATCTCGTTCTCGGCCACGACACTGTTGAACTCGCGGTTCAGGACCGTCGCATACGTGTTGTCGGAGAGCTTGTTCGTCGCGACGGCCGCACCGAAGTAGCGGCCCTTCTCGGCAGCCGACGCCCTCAGGGTGGTGCCGGCACTGGCCGTGGAGGTGAGCGTCATCGTCATTCCGGCGGCGAGTGCGCCGGTGGCTGCGACGGTCACCGCCAATCGCAGGACTCTCTTGTGATTCATGCGAATTCCTTGTCTGTGGTGGTTCGGTGATGGAGATGCAGCGCCCGAATCTGCTCCTGCGGAGTCGGTGACATCAGCACCGGCGAGATCGACGCCGAGGCCAGTCCAGCCGCGGGGTCGGCTCGCAGCGGCGCGACAGTGACTGACGAAGACCTGTCGCCAGCACGGCACCGGTGGTGGGAGACCCCGACACGACGTCCGGCATGCCCTGGGCGGACGTCGCGCTCCGAGGTGCGGCCGGCAGGCTCGCCCGGTGAACCACAGGTGCGGCCGCCCTCAAACATCGACTGTGAGCGATAACATGCCGTTCGTCAAGTCGTAACGAATCGCGCCGAGGGCCTGTCGCTTCGGTCGTACCGTCCGGGTGCGGCGCTGCCGGAGCCGTGCTCGGACGGCTCCGGCAGCACCCGTCACTGGAACGAGGCGTCGTCGACGAGCAGGCTGTCGGTGCCGGCAGCCGTCTCGACGTAGAAGGTCGCGTTGGACAGCGTGCCGCTCCACGAGACGGTCGTCGTGCCGGTGAGCAGGGTCCAGCCGTTGACGTTCACCCCCACGGCCGGGGTGAGCTGGAGGTAGCTCGTCGTGCCGTTCACTGTCATCGAGAGGGTCGCCTTCGCCGAGGGCGTGCCGCTCTGCGCCCGTACCCAGACGTTCGTGGTGTAGCTCTTGCCGTTCGTGAGCTTCGAGGTCACGTCCTGACCGGGGCCGTTCCACGCCGCGGTCCGGCCGGTGATCGACAACGACCCGCTGCCGCCGTGCGCGACGGCGGTGTTGCGGGAGAGCGTGCCGCTGCCGTGCACACCCCAACCCGTCGTGCCGTTCTCCACGTCACCGTTGGTGAGCACGGAGCCGCTGCCGCCGGTGCCGCTGAACTGCCACCAGTTGATGTTGAACAGGGTGCCGGTGCCGCCGGCGAAGCGGAGATACAGGTCATGGGTGCCGGTGGCGCCG
>NZ_JBEZFA010000010.1:0-198483 GCF_040649215.1 Micromonospora sp. NPDC049044
GACCGGGCCGCACCGACCGGGCCGCACCGACCGGGCCGCACCGACCGGGCCGCACCGACCGGGCCGCACCGACCGGGCCGCACCGACCGGGCCGAACCGACCACCCAGCGCACCGCGCCGCCCCGCCACCGAAGATCGGCTGGCGGGGCGGTTTGGTCTGCGTCGATGAAACTGCGGGCGAGCGGACGCAGGCGGGCGGTGATCCTTTTCTTGATCGTCTAGTAGCTTTTGTTCTTTCGGACAAAAGTTCATCTCAGAACGGTTGAAGCTCTGGACACGCGGTGCGGAGCGCTCCTACTGTGTCGGACACAACACTTCGACATTGCGTCGATGTGAACGATGCCAATGAAGAGGTGGCCTCCCGGTGCGGACCGTCGACCCCCTGCACGTACGACTGTTGCGGCTGCTCCGCGACGAGGGGGCCGTCTCCCGCGCCGAGTTGGGCGATCGACTCCAGATGCCGCGCCCGCGCATGCTGGCCGAGTTGGATCGCCTGGTCGCGTTGGGTTACGTAGCCGAGGCGGGGCTCGCCGCCTCCCGGGGTGGGCGACGCTCCACCCTGGTCGAGCTGAACCCGAACCTGCGCTTCGCCGCCGTCGACCTCGGCGCCAGCTCGATGGACATCGAGGTGGTGAACGGTCGACTCGAACCGGTCGCCCAGTACGCCGAGCCGGCCGACATCCGCAACGGGCCGAAGGTGACCCTGCAACGGGTAAACGAACTGCTGCACAAGGCTCGGGTCGACGGCGCGTACGAGCGGTTGGATGCGGTGGGCATCGGCGTGCCCGGCCCTGTCAGTTTCCGCGACGGCGTACCGGTCTCGCCGCCGATCATGCCGGGCTGGGACCGCTACCCGGTGCGCGAGCTGCTCAGCCGGGAGCACGGCTGCCCGGCGGTGGTCGACAACGACGTCAACATCATGGCGATCGGCGAGCGGCACGGTGGGGTCGCCCACTCGGTGGACGACTTCCTCTTCGTGAAGATCGGCACCGGCGTCGGGTGCGGCATCTACCTCACCGGCGAGGTCTACCGGGGCACCGACGGCTGCGCCGGCGACATCGGCCACATCCAGGTCGACTCGCACGGTCCGATGTGCTCGTGCGGCAACGTCGGCTGCCTGGAGGCGCTGTTCAGCGGGGCCGCACTGGCCAAGGACGCCGCCGCGGCCGCCCGCAGTGGCACGTCGCCAGCGCTGGCCGAGCGGCTGGCCCTGCGGGGTGTCGTCACCGCGTTGGACGTCGCCGAGGGTGCCGTCGAGGGTGACCTGACCTGCATCCAGCTCATCCGGGACGGCGGACGGCGCATCGGTGGCGTGCTCGCCGGCCTGGTCAGCTTCACCAACCCGTCGATGATCGTGATCGGCGGCGGGTTGGCCCAGCTCGGGCACATCCTGCTCGCCGAGATCCGCAGCGTGGTCTACCGCCGGTCGCTGCCGCTGGCCACCGGCAACCTTCCCGTCGTGCTCTCCGAGCTCGGTGGACGTGCCGGTGTCGCCGGCGCGGCGGTGCTCGCCAGCGACGTCGCCTTCGCGGAAGCCGCATGAACCTGACCGAAATCCTGTCGTGAGCGAGGAGGAGACTGTGGCTCTGCCCGAGGATGACCCCGCCACCGCGTCGGCCGAGGCCGTCGCCGAGGCACCGCTGGTCGAGGCTCCCGCCGACACCGTCGCGGGCGAGGTGGTCCTGCGCCTCACCGATGTGGTCAAGACGTTCCCCGGCGTACGCGCACTCGACGGTGTGCAGTTGGAGGTGCGTGCCGGCGAGGTGCACTGCCTGCTCGGGCAGAACGGCGCCGGCAAGTCGACCCTGATCAAGGTGCTGTCCGGGGTGCACCAACCGGACTCCGGGCAGGTGGAGTGGCGCGGCGAACCAGCCACGTTCGCCAACCCGCAGGCCGCGATGAAGGCCGGCATCGCCACCATCTACCAGGAGCTCGACCTCGTCGAGGACCTGTCGGTGGCGGAAAATGCCTTCCTCGGGCACGAGTACCGCAGCTTCGGATTCGTCCGGCGCGGCCGGATGGCCCGGCACACCCGGCAGATCCTCAGCCGGCTCGGCCACGGTGAGATCCCGCCCGGACGGATGGTCCGGTCGCTGCCCGCCGCCGGCAAGCAGATCGTCAGCATGGCGCGGGCGCTGTCGCACGAGGCCCGACTGATCATCATGGACGAGCCGAGCGCGGTGCTGGCCCACGACGAGGTCGGCAACCTGTTCCGGATCATCCGGGAGCTGACCGCGCAGGGCATCGCCGTCATCTACATCTCCCACCGGATGGAGGAGATCCGCGAGATCGGGGACCGGGTCACCGTACTCAAGGACGGCCGGACCACAGCGGCGAACCTGCCGGCGCGCGAGACCCCGACCCGCGACCTGGTCAGCCGGATGACCGGCCGGACCATCGAGTACGTCTTCCCGGACCGGCCGGCCGACGACCCCGCGGGCGCCGACCTGCTCCAGGTGGAGGGGCTGACCCGCACCGGCGAGTTCGCCGACGTCTCGCTGAACGTGCGGGCCGGGGAGATCGTCGGCATCGCCGGCCTGGTCGGCTCGGGTCGTTCCGAGCTGCTGGAGACGATCTACGGCGCCCGCCTGGCGGAGGCCGGTTCGGTCCGGATGGACGGCAAGGTCCTGCGGCCCGGTGTTGGCGCCGCGGTGCGGGCCGGCATGGGGATGGCTCCGGAGGAGCGCAAGAGTCAGGCGCTGCTGCTCGGCGAGCCGATCTACCGCAACGTCACGCTTGCCACCTTCGGCCGGTACGCGCGGCTCGGCTTCACCAACGCCGCCAAGGAGCGCGCCGAGGCGGACCGGATCGCCGAGAGCCTGGAGCTGCGGCCCCGGGACGTCGACCGGCCGGTACGCACGCTGTCCGGCGGCAACCAGCAGAAGGTGGTGGTCGGGCGGTGGCTGCTCGGCGGCACCAGGTTGTTGCTGCTCGACGAGCCCACCCGGGGTGTGGACGTGGGCGCTCGGGCTGAGCTGTACCAGGTCATCCGGGGTTTGGCCGAGCAGGGCGTCGGGGTGCTGCTGGTCTCCAGCGAGGTGCCCGAGGTGCTGGGTCTGGCCGACCGGGTGCTGGTGATGCGGGAAGGGCGGGTCGTGCGTGAAGCGGCGGCCGGCGAACTCGACGAGAACACTGTGCTCGACCTCGTGATGGCGGGGTCCTTGATGGAAGGCGCACCGGCATGAGCGACGCGACTCCCACTCCCACCGCGACACCGGAGCGCCCGCAGCTTCCGGCCCAGTCGCCGCCGGTGGACCCGGCGGAGACGGCGGTGGCAAGCGACAAGGCAGCATCCTCGGGCCGGCTCTCCTGGTGGCGGGGTGACGGCGGCGACGGCGCCAAGCGCAACCTCGGCCTGGTCGGGGTGCTGGCGGCGCTCATCGTGGTCGGCGCGGTCACCAAGCCGGACCTGTACGGCGACCCGACCTGGGTCTGGAACAACGTGCTGGCCATCCTGCAGCTCGCCTCGGTCGTCGGCGTGGTCACTGTCGGGATGACCTTCGTGATCATCGGCGGCGGGATCGACCTGTCGGTCGGTGCGATCGTCGCGTTGGCCGGCGTCTGGTGCACCACCGTCGCCACCCAGAGCTACGGCGCCGGCGGCATGATCTTCACCGCCCTGGTGGTCGGCATCTGCGTCGGCCTGGTCAACGGTGTGCTCATCTCGTACGGCCGGTTGGTCCCCTTCATCGCGACGCTCGCGATGTTGGTGGCCGCACGAGGGCTCGCGGCATCGATCTCCAACAAGCAGACCCAGGTCTCGAGCAGCACCTTCATCAACGACATCGCGGCGCGCAAGGTGATCGGGATCCCGATCCTCGTCTACATCCTGGGCGCTGTGGTGCTGGCCGGATGGATCCTGCTCAACCGGACGACGTTCGGCCGGCGGACCATCGCCGTCGGCGGCAACCCGGAGGCGGCCCGGCTGGCCGGTATCAACGTCCGGCGGCACACCATGCTGCTCTACGCGCTCTCCGGCCTCTGCTGCGGCATCGCGGCGATCATGCTCACCTCGCAGGCCACCTCGGCGCAGGCGGCGATGGCCAACCTGTACGAGTTGGACGCGATCGCCGCGGCGATCATCGGCGGGACCCTGCTCAGCGGCGGTCGCGGCACGATTGTCGGCTCGCTGCTCGGCGTGATCATCTTCGCCACGATCACCAACCTCTTCGCCATCAACGGCCTCTCCATCGAGGCGCAGAACATGGTCAAGGGCGGCATCATCGTCGCCGCCGTCCTGATCCAGCAGTTCCAGTTCAAGTCCGTCACTCGGCTCTTCGCGCGGAACAGGGTCACCACCGCAACCTGACGCACCGCACCGTTGTCCCTGGCCACGTCGAAACTTTCGACGTGGGCAGGGCCCCGCACACCCTCATCAAGTCAGATACCGTTCCCAGGAGGTCGTTCATGACCCAGCACAGTCGCGACCTGTCGCGCCGCCGGTTGCTCTTCGGTGGAGCCGCAGTTGGCGCCGCCACCCTGTTGACCGCCTGCACCAGTAACGAGACTCCGGCGGCCAGCACCCAGACCAAGGCCGCCGGCAACGCCGAAGGCAACAACGCCCCGGGCAAGAAGGTCGTCATCGGCTTCTCCGCCCCGGCCGCCGACCACGGCTGGATGGGCGCCATCCACGCCAACGCCAAGGCGCAGGCGGCGGCCTACTCCGACGTGGAGTTCAAGGAGGTCGACGGCGGGTCGAACTCGGAGGCCCAGCGCTCCACGCTCGGCACGCTCATCGCCCAGAAGCCGGACATCATCGTCGTGCTGCCGCACGACGGCAAGGAGGTCAACGCCGTTGCCCTCCAGGCGATGCAGGCGGGCATCCCGATCGTCAACCTCGACCGGGCGTTCCCCGACGCGCTTGCCTCGCGGCTGGTGATCAAGGGCGACAACTACGGCATGGGCGTGTCGGCCGGGCACTTCATCGGCAAGCAGCTCAAGGACAAGGGCATCAGCAACCCGATCATCGGTGAGATCGCCGGTCTGGAGATCCCGCTGACCGTCGAGCGCAGCGACGGCTTCAAGGCCGCCCTGGCGACGTACGGGTTCAAGGTGAACAACCGGCGCTCGGCCGAGTTCACCTCGGACAGCGGTCAGCGCGAGGCGGCCCAGCTGCTCCAGGCGCTGCCGAAGATCGACGCCATCTGGAACCACGACGACGACCAGGGCATCGGTGTGCTCGCCGCCATCAAGCAGGCCAACCGGTCGGAGTTCTTCATGGTCGGCGGCGCGGGCTCCAAGCTCGCCATCGACGCCATCAAGGCCGACAACAGCGTGCTCAAGGCGACTGTCACCTACAACCCGTCGATGGCCTCCTCGGCGATCTCGCTCGCGCGGCTCATCGCACAGGGCCGGGGCCTGGGTGACCTGACGGAGCTGCAGGTGCCCAAGGAAGTGACCCTGGCCTCGGAGACGATCACCAAGGAGAACGCGAGCAGCTACGACAAGCTCGGGTTCTGATATATCGGGGGGAGACCCACCTTGTCCACGACAGACAAAGAACTGCGGATCGGCATGGTCGGCTACGCGTTCATGGGCGCCGCGCACTCACAGGCGTGGCGCACCGTGAACCGCGTCTTCGACCTGCCGGCGCGGGCCCGGATGGCGCTGATCTGCGGCCGAGACACCGAGAAGGTGGCTGACGCCGCTGACACGCTCGGCTGGGACGCGTACACCACGGACTGGCGTGACCTGATCAACCGGGACGACATCGACGTTGTCGATATCTGCACACCGGGCGACAGTCACGCCGAGATCGCCCTCGCCGCGCTGGCCGCCGGTAAGCATGTGCTGTGCGAGAAGCCGTTGGCCAACACGGTGGCGGAGGCACGGGCGATGACCGCCGCGGCGGACGTCGCCCGGGCCGCCGGAGTGCGGTCGATGTGCGGGTTCAACTACCGCCGGGTCCCCGCGGTCACGATGATGCGCCAACTGGTCGCCGCCGGACGGCTCGGGGTGATTCGACACGTCCGTGCGACGTACCTGCAGGACTGGATCGTGGACCCGCAGTTCCCGCTGGTCTGGCGGTTGCAGAAGGACAGGGCGGGCTCCGGCGCGCTCGGTGACATCGGTGCGCACATCATCGATCTGACCCAGTTCGTTACCGGTCAGCGGATCAGCGGGGTCAGTGCGGTCACCGAGACCTTCGTCAAGGAGCGGCCGTTGCCGGCCGAATCCAGCGGTCTCGCGGCTACTGTGGACGGCGGCTCGGCGCCCACCGGGCCGGTCACCGTTGACGACGCCGCGGTCTTCGTGGCCCGACTCGACGGTGGCGCCCTGGCCACGTACGAGGCGAGCCGCTTCGCCACCGGTCGCAAGAACGCGCTGCGCGTCGAGATCAACGGTTCGCTGGGCAGCGTGGTCTTCGACCTGGAGCGGCTCAACGAGCTGGAGTTCTACGACGCCAGCCGGCCCAGCGCGGAACAGGGCTTCAGCCGCATCCTGGTGACCGAGGGTGACCATCCGTACATGTCGGCGTGGTGGCCGCCGGGCCACATCATCGGCTACGAGCACTCGTTCACGCACGAGATGCGCGACTTCATCGAGGCGGTCGCCACCGGCGTCGACCCGACTCCCTCGTTCGCCGACGCGTTGCAGGTCCAGCTGGTGCTGGACGCGGTGGCCCGTTCGGCGGAGCTCGGCTCCTCCTGGGCCGAGGTGGAACCGGCGCTGGTTACAGCCGCCGCCTGACAGTTGACCATCCGCGTTGGCGGTGTTCGCACCGCCAACGCCCGACCGGCTTTCCGACGCCGACCGGCGAGGGACCGACAGCGGATTGCGCCCCGCGGTCGGGACGAGGTCGGCGACGGAGAGCGTGCAGCCGGGCCGTACGGCCCGGTGGCGCACGAGCAGGACGGTCGTCCGGTGCGACCGGACCGGGATTCCCCGGCCGCACCGGAGGGCCGCCACCACCTCAGCACGTCGCAGGACGCGGGGGAGACAGGGTCGAGACGCCGACCCGACCCTGTCTGCCAGCCCCGTCTGCCCGCACCCGTACCGGGAACCGGTCCGGCGTCGTCGCCGCCGACGCCGACGTCGGAAACCGGTCTCCTTTCGGTGCGGAGCGGGTGGGCGGGGCCCATCCAGGCGGCCCGAAATGTTTCCGAAACCGGGCCGTATCTTTCTGAAACATATTCTGATATTCCTATATTTAGCGGTACCGACGATTCCTCGTGGACGGGGAGGGAGCACCATGCGAACAGGTGTCTGGCTGGTTGGAGCGCGCGGTTCTGTCGCGACCACCTGCATCGTCGGAGGGCTCGCGTTGCGAGCCAATCTGGCCGGCCCGACCGGCTGCGTCACCGAGTCGCCCGAGCTGCGCGGCCCCGCCCTGCCGGCCTTCGCGGACCTCGTCTTCGGCGGGCACGACCTGACCACCACCCCGCTGTCCAAGCGGGCCGAGGCCCTGGCCGACGCCGGTGTCATCCCCTGGCGGCTGGTCGCCGCGCTCCGCGACGAGCTGGCCGCGGTCGAGCAGGAGCTGCGCCCCGCACCTGTCGGTGCCACCCAGGCCGATCGGGCTGCCGCAGTGGTCCGCGACCTCACCACCTTCCGCGAGCGGCACGGGCTGGAGCGGGTGGTGGTCGTGAACGTCTCCGCCACCGAAGCCGCCCCACCACCGCACCCGGGGCACGCCGACCCCGACGCGCTGCGCGACGCGCTCAGCGGCCCGGACGAGGTGCTGCCACCCAGTTCCCTCTACGCGTACGCGGCGGTGCTCGCCGGCTGCCCGTACGTCGACTTCACCCCGTCCACCGGGCTGCGGCTGCCCGCGCTCGTCGCGCTTGCCGAACAGGCCCGCCTGCCCTACGCCGGGCACGACGGCAAGACCGGGGAGACCCTGGTCAAGTCGGTGCTCGCGCCGATGTTCGCGATGCGCAACCTGGACGTGCGGTCCTGGTCCGGGTTCAACCTGCTCGGCGGCGGCGACGGTGCCACCCTCGCCGACCCGGCCGCGAACGCCGCGAAGGTGCAGAGCAAGCAGAGAGTGCTCGGCGAGACGCTTGGCTACGTCCCGCAGGGCGGCACCCGCATCGAGTACGTCGAAGAGCTTGGCGACTTCAAGACCGCCTGGGATCTGATCACCTTCGCCGGTTTCCTCGGCACCGGCATGCGGATGGAGTTCACCTGGCACGGCTGCGATTCCGCGCTGGCCGCGCCGCTGGTGCTCGACCTGGCCCGGCTCACCGCCGCCGCGCACGCCGCCGGGCACGTCGGGCCGCTCACCGAGCTGGGCTTCTTCTTCAAGGACCCGCTCGGCTCGCCCAGCCACTCGCTGGGCGAGCAGTGGGCCCGGCTCACCGAGTTCACCCGGCTGCTGCACGACGGCGGGAACGGTGCCGATGAGCACGCTGGCTGATCTCGCCGAGCTGGTCCGGGCGCCGGCCGCGCTCTCGGTGCCCGGTGACGTGGTCGCCGGAGCGGCGGCAGCCGGCACGCTCGGTGCGCGTACCCCTGCCCTGGCCGGCGCCTCGGTGCTGCTCTACTGGGCCGGCATGGCCGCCAACGACTGGGCCGACCGGGGCCTGGACGCCGTGGAACGGCCCGAGCGGCCGATCCCCAGCGGGCGGGTCACCCCGGCCGCCGCTGTCGGTCTCGCGGCGGGCCTCACGGCCGCCGGCGTGGGCCTGGCCGCCGCAGTGGGCGGTCGCCGCGCCGCCGCGCTCGCCGTGCCGCTGGCCGCCAGCATCTGGGGGTACGACCTAATCGCCAAGAACACCGCCGCCGGGCCGGCAGTGATGGCCGTCTGCCGGGGGCTGGACGTGCTGCTCGGCGCGTCCGGTGGCCGGGTGACAAGGGCCCTGCCGGCGGCGGTCACCGTCGCCGCGCACACCTGGACGGTCACCGCGCTGTCCCGCCGGGAGGTCACCGGCGCCGATGCGGCCCTGCCGATGCGTACCCTCGCGGGCACCGCGCTTGTCGCCGCCAGCGCCGCCGTCGCCGTGCCGGGTGCCCGGCGTGCCCGAGCGGCCGACCGGGCCGCTGGCACCAACCGGGCCGGGTCCGTCGACGAGGCCGGCGCGAGACGGTCGGCAGGTGTCGCGGCAGTGCTGCCCGCCGTGCTGGCCGGGTGGTACGCGGCCCGCTACGGCGCGGCCCAGGTCGAGGTCGTCCGGGACCCGTCGGCCGGGCGGGTCCGCGCCGCCGTCGGAGCCGGGATCACCGGCCTGCCCGCCCTGCAGGGAGCGCTCACCGCGCGCGGTGGCGCCGGCCTGCTCGGACTGGCGGTCGCGGCGGCCGCGCCGCTTGGTCGACGGCTGGCCCGGAAGGTCTCCCCGACATGACAGCTCCCCAGCCCCGACCCGCGCCGCCAGCGGCCGACGGCACCCGGTCCCCGTCGCCGTCCGGCGACGCGACGACGCTGCGGTTCGGGTACGGCACCAACGGCTTCAACAACCACCGCCTCGACGATGCGCTCGCCGTCATCGCCGACCTCGGCTACGAGGGGGTGGCGCTCACCCTGGACCACGACTACCTGGACCCGTTCGCGCCCGGCCTCACCCGTCGGGTCGCCGCGGTCAGCCGACGCCTGACCGAGCTGGGTCTGGCCGTGGTGATCGAGACCGGGGCCCGGTACCTGCTCGACCCGTGGCACAAGCACGCCCCGACGTTGCTGCACGACGACCCGACCCGGCGGATCGAGTTCCTGCGTCGGGCCGTCCGGGTCGGCGCCGACCTGGGCGCGGAGGCGGTCTCGTTCTGGGCCGGTGTCCGGCCCGAGACGGTGTCGCCGCAGTGCGCCTGGGACCGGTTGGTGGCCGGCTGCGCCACAGTTGTCGACGCCGCCGACACCGCCGGCGTCACCCTCGGCTTCGAACCCGAACCGGGGATGCTGGTGCAGGACATCGCCGACTGGCGGCGGCTGCGTGCGGCCCTCGGCGACCCGGCCCGGTTCGGCATCACCCTCGACATCGGCCACTGCCGCTGCCTGGAGCCGTGGCCGGTGCCGCAGTGCGTCGCGGAGGTCGCCCCGCACCTGGTCAACGTGCAGATCGACGACATGCGCCGGGGCGTGCACGAACATCTCGAGTTCGGGGTTGGCGAGATCGACTTCCCGCCGGTGCTGAGCGCCCTGGCCGAGGCCGGCTACCGCGGCCTGGTCGCGGTGGAGCTTCCCCGCGACTCACACGCCGCCCCGGCCGTGGCCGCCCGGTCCATCGAGTTCCTGCGTGCCGCCGCCGCGACCGCGGCGGCCCGCCGCACGGAAGACGAGGTGCCCACAGGCACACCTGGGGTGCCCGCGTAGCAACAAGGGGAGGAGACGGGATGACACCGGATTCACTGCGGGCCGCGTTGCGAGGCGTACCCGATCCCGACTGGCTGGACACGGCGCTGCGCCAGGTCACGGCCGAGCCCACCGCGATCACCCGGCTCTTCCCCACCGTCGGCAGGCGTTGCGGTCGGGCCGCGCTGCCGGACGCACCCGGCTGGACCGCCGACGACGCGGCCCGGGTGCTGCTGCTCACCAGCCTGCCCGGCGACCACGCCGCGTACGCCGAAAGCCTCTACCGGCACGGTGACGCCGCCGAGCGGCGGGCCGTGCTGCGGGCCCTGCCGCTGCTGCCGATCGGCGCGGCCGGGGTGCCGCTGCTGCACGACGCGATCCGCACCAACGACACCCGGCTGGTCGGCGCGGCCCTCGGCCCGTACGCCCGGCACCTCGACCCGGCCGCCTGGCGGCAGGCGGTGCTCAAGTGTGTGTTCAGTGGCGTGCCGTTGGCCGTCGTGGCCGACCTGGAGACCCGTGCCGACGGGGAGTTGGCCGCGATGCTGGCGGCGCTTGCCGCCGAGCGGCACGCCGCCGGCCGGGAGTTGCCCGCCGACGCCAGCGACCTGCTCGACCGGCTCACCGCCGCACTGCCCAGAGAGGCGTGACATGCGTATCTTCGACCCGCACATCCACATGACCTCACGTACCACCGACGACTACGAGCGGATGGCCGCCGCCGGCGTACGCGCCGTGGTGGAGCCGTCGTTCTGGCTGGGTCAGCCACGCACCAGCGCCGCCTCGTTCACCGACTACTTCGACTCGCTCATCGGCTGGGAGCCGTTCCGGGCCGGGCAGTTCGGGGTGCGGCACTTCGCCACAGTGGCGCTGAACCCCAAGGAGGCGAACGACCCGCGCTGCCGCCCCGTGCTCGACCTGCTGCCCCGCTACCTGGACAAGGACGCGGTGGTGGCGGTCGGTGAGATCGGGTACGACTCGATGACGCCCGAGGAGGACGAGGCGTTCGCCGCGCAGCTCGCCCTCGCCGTCGCGTACGACCTGCCGGCGCTCGTGCACACCCCGCACCGGGACAAGGCGCGCGGCTGCGAACGCACCCTCGCCGTGGTCGCCGAATCCGGCATCGAGGCGGGTCGCGTGGTGGTCGACCACCTCAACGAGGTGACCGTCAAGCTGGTCCGCGACAGCGGCTGCTGGCTCGGCTTCTCCATCTACCCGGACACGAAGATGACCCCACAGCGGATGGTCGAGTTGCTGCGCGAGTACGGCACCGAGCGGATGCTCGTCAACTCGGCGGCCGACTGGGGGCGCTCCGACCCGCTGCTGACCCGGGCCACCGGCGAGGCGATGCTGCTCGCCGGGTTCAGCGACGACGACGTCGACAAGGTGCTGTGGCGCAACCCGGTGGAGTTCTACGGGCAGTCCGGCCGGCTCGACCTCAGCGACCTGGACGTCGCCGCCAAGGTGGACCCGCAGACCGGCAACTCGATCCTGCGCGGCGGCAGCTGATGCGGCTGCGACATGCCGGCGGCGAGACGGTCCACCTGGGCTACTGCACGAACGTGCACCCCGCCGAGGACCTCGCCGGCATTCTCGGTCAACTGGACACCTACGCCGTGCCGGTCCGCGAGGCGCTCGGCAGTGACCTGCTCGGGCTCGGCCTGTGGCTGGCCGCCCCGGTCGCCGCCGAGCTGGCCGCCGACCCGACCCTGCGCCGCCGGCTGCGCACCGAGCTGGCCGCGCGCGGGTTGGAGGTGGTCACCCTCAACGGCTTCCCGTACGCGGCCTTCCAGGCCCCGGTGGTCAAGCAGGACGTCTACCACCCGGACTGGACCACCGAGCAGCGCCTGAACTACACCCTCGATCTGGCCCGGGTGCTTGCCGACCTACTGCCCGACGACGCCGCCCGGGGTTCGATCTCCACCCTGCCACTGGCCTGGCGGCAGCCCTGGGACACCGCCCGGGCCGACGCGGCCCGCCGCCGGTTGGACCAGTTGGCCGCCGGCCTGGCCGCCGTGCAGCGCGACACCGGCCGCGAGGTGCGGGTGGCCTTCGAACCGGAGCCCGGCTGCGTCGTGGAGAGCACCGGCCAGGCCGCCGAGCTGCTGTCCGGGATGGACACCGACCGGCTCGGTGTCTGCGTCGACCTGGCCCACCTGGCCTGCGCCTGGGAGGAACCGGCCGAGGCCCTGCACCGACTGCGGGCGGCGGGGCTGCCCGTGGTGAAGGTGCAGGTCTCCGCCGCCGTCGAGGCGGCCGACCCGGCCGGCGGTGCCGACGCGTTGCGCCGCTGGGTGGAGCCGCGTTTCCTGCACCAGACCCGGGGCGCCGGCTGCGCTGGCGGGGCCGACCCGGCCGACCCGGCGTACGCGGCCGACGACCTGGACGAGGCGCTGGACCGATCGTTGCCCGGACCGTGGCGGGTGCACTACCACGTGCCCCTGCACGCCCCACCCGAGGAGCCGCTCGGCTCGACCCTGCCGGTGCTGCGCGCGGCCCTGAGAGCGCTCTTCGACGGGCCGGTCGCCGGCTGCGACCACCTCGACGTCGAGACGTACACCTGGGGGGTGCTGCCGGCCGCCCGACGGCCGCGCACCGACGCGGAGCTGGCCGCCGGCATCGCCGCCGAGCTGGCCTTCGCCCGAGACGAACTGGTCAGCCTTGGTCTGGCCGAGGAGCGCACCGTGACGATGGGAGGGACGCGATGAGTCGCCGACTTGTGGTGCTCGACGTGGTGGGGCTGACCCCCCGACTGCTGGCGCACATGCCCCGGCTGCGCGGGGTCGCCGACGGCGGCTTCCGGGCCGAGTTGGGTACCGTGCTGCCCGCGGTGACCTGCTCGGTGCAGTCCACCTTCCTCACCGGCGAGCCTCCCAGCGGGCACGGGATCGTCGGCAACGGGTGGTATTTCCGGGAGCTGGGCGAGGTGTTCCTGTGGCGGCAGCACAACGCGCTCGTCGGCGGGGAGAAGCTGTGGCAGGCGGCGCGCAAGGCCGACCCCGACTACACGGTCGCCAACGTCTGCTGGTGGTACGCGATGGGCGCGGACGTCAACTGGACTGTCACCCCGCGCCCGGTGTACTACGCCGACGGGCGCAAGGAGCCGGACTGCTACACCGACCCGCCGGAGCTGCACGACGCGCTGACCGGGCGGCTGGGCACCTTCCCGCTGTTCACCTACTGGGGGCCGACGGCGGGGCTGCCGTCGTCGCGGTGGATCTGCCAGGCGGCCGAGCAAATCCTCGCCGATGTGTCACCCGACCTGACCCTGGTCTACGTTCCGCACCTGGACTACGACCTGCAACGGTTCGGTCCGTCGTCGGCTCAGGCCGCCGCCGCCGCAGCCGAGCTGGACGCGGTGCTCGGGCCCCTGCTGGACGCCGCCCGCGCCCGGGACGCCACGGTGGTGGTGCTGTCGGAGTACGGCATCACCGACGTGTCCCGGCCGGTGGACGTCAACCGGTTGCTGCGTGCCGAGAGGCTGCTGCGGGTGCACACGCAGGCGGGCATGGAATACCTCGACCCGTGGACGTCGAAGGCGTTCGCGGTCGCCGACCACCAGGTGGCGCACGTCTACGTCAAGGACCCGGCCGACGTACCCGCGGTGGCGAAGCTCTGCGCCGGCCTGCCCGGGGTGGCCGAGGTGCTCGACGCCGAGGGCAAGGCCGCGTACGGGCTGGACCATCCGCGCGCCGGTGAGCTGGTGTTGGTGGCCGAGCCGGACGCCTGGTTCACGTACTACTACTGGCTTGACGACGCCAACGCGCCGGACTTCGCCCGCCTGGTGGAGATCCACCGCAAACCCGGCTACGACCCGGCGGAGCTGTTCTTCGACCCGGCCAACCCGGGTGCCGCGAAGGCGCGCGCCGGGGTGGCGCTGGCCCGCAAGAAGCTCGGCATGCGGTATTTGATGAGCGCGGTCGGCCTGGACGCCGGTGCGCGGGCCGTGCGCGGCTCGCACGGGCGGCTGCCGACCGACCCGGCGGACGCTCCGGTGCTGCTCTGCTCCGACCCGGCGGCGGCCCGGGACAAGATCGCCGCGACCGAGGTCAAGGCGCTGCTGCTGGAGCTTGCCGGGCTGGGTGCCGGCGGTTCGGACGGGCCGGGGGAGGGGTCGTGACGGTGACCGTGGCGCCCGCCGATGCCAGCGGGCTGCGGGCACGGTTCGACGCGGAACTGGCCGGGTTCCTGGAGCGGCAGGGCCCGGACTGGCCGGACGGTGCGCCACGCGGGGTGTTCACCGCCCTGCAACGGTTCGTGCTGGCCGGTGGCAAGCGGTTACGTCCACTGTTCTGTTACTGGGGTTGGCGCGGCGCGGGGGCGGCCGACGGCACCCCGATCGTGGTGGCCGCGGCGGCGCTTGAGCTGTTCCATGCGTTCGCGCTGATCCATGACGACATCCTGGACGGCAGCGACCGCCGCCGGGGCGAGCCGTCGGTGCACCGGCTCTTCGCCGACCTGCACGCCCGCTCGTCGTGGCGCGGTGACCCGGAGGCGTACGGGCGCAACACCGCACTGCTCTGCGGGGACCTCTGCGCGGCCTGGTCGGATCAGATGTTCCACGAGTGTGGGCTGAGCACCGAACAGGTGCACCGCGGGTACGGCGTGTTCGCGCTGATGCGGACCGAGGTGATCGCGGGGGAGTACCTGGACCTGGTCTCGGGGGTGGGGGACGGCTCGGTGGCCAGCGCGCTCACGGTGATCCGGATGAAGGCCGCCCGCTACACGGTGACCAGGCCGTTGCAGATCGGGGCGGCCCTGGCCGGGGCCGAGCCCGAGTTGATCGCCGCGCTTGGCGAGTTCGGTGACCCGTTGGGTGACGCTTTCCAGCTCCGCGACGACGTGCTCGGGGTCTTCGGGGACCCGGCGGTCACCGGCAAGTCGGTCCTGGACGACCTGCGGGAGGGCAAGCCCACGGTGATGATGGCGCTGGCCCGCAGTGCCGCCGACCGGTCGCAGACCATCCGGCTGCGGGAGTTGTTCGGAAATCCGGCGTTGGACGCCGACGGCGCGGCGGAGCTGCGCGAAATCATCGAGGCGACCGGCGCCCTGGAGCGGATCGAGCAGATGATCCGGGTCCGCACCGAGGCCGCGCTCGGCGCCCTGCAGGGCGCGATGGTGGCGGACGAGGCGCGTGCCGCGCTTGTCGCGCTTGCCGGACAGGCGATCGACCGCCACGCGTGATCGGCGACTTTCGAACAGATCGACGAAAGTTGGTGCCGACTCACCGGAAGGTATGGACACATCGACACTCACAACTTAGTGTCGTGACCAGCACGGCAATGTTTCATCGAGGTGAACCGGCGGCGCGGTAACCACGACCCCCACCATCACCGCTACGGCATCCGGCGCGACGGCGCGCGCCCGCCTGGCAGTCACACGTCAGGAAGGGGCAGCACATGTCCATGAAGGACACTCCGCACCATCGATCCCGGCGACTGTCATCCGCCGGATCGGCACTGCTGCTGGCGGTCGCCGCCGGCACTGTCGCACTCGCCGCCGGCGCGGCCCCCGCACAGGCGCACACCATTGTCGCCACCGACTTCCAACAGGTCGAACTCGCCCGCGGCGTCACCGACATGGGCGAGCCGATGTCGCTGGCCGTGCTGCCGGACCGCTCCGTCCTGCACACCGCCCGCAACGGCACGCTGCGCCGCACCGACGCGAACGGCACCACCTCGGTGATCGGCACCCTGCCGGTCTACAACCACGACGAGGAGGGGTTGCAGGGCGTCGGGGTCGACCCGGGCTTCGCCAGCAACCGGCAGATCTTCCTCTACTACGCCCCGCCGCTCTCCACCCCCACCGGCGACGCGCCGGCCACCGGCACCGACTTCTCCGCCTGGAACGGGGTGAACCGCCTCTCCCGGTTCACCCTCAACTCCGACTTCACGATCAACCAGTCGAGCAAGGTCGACGTGCTCGACGTCCCGGCCAGCCGGGGCATCTGCTGCCACGTCGGTGGGGACATCGACTTCGACGCCGCCGGCAACCTCTACCTGTCCACCGGCGACGACACCAACCCGTTCGAGTCCGCCGGCTACTCGCCACTTGACGAGCGGACCAACCGCAACCCGGCGTACGACGCCCAGCGCAGCGCCGGCAACACCAACGACCTGCGCGGCAAGATCCTGCGGATCAAGGTGAACGCCAACGGCACGTACTCCATCCCGACGGGCAACCTGTTCGCCCCCGGCACGGCGAAGACCCGTCCGGAGATCTACGCGATGGGCTTCCGCAACCCGTTCCGGATCAGCGTGGACAAGGCCACCGGTGTCGTCTACGTCGGTGACTACGGGCCGGACGCCGGCACCACAAGCGCCACCCGCGGTCCGTCGGGCCAGGTGGAGTTCAACCGGGTCGCGGCACCGGGCAACTACGGCTGGCCGTACTGCACCGGCACCAACACCTCCACCGAGACGTACAACGAGTGGGACTTCGCCACCAACGCCAGCGGGGCGAAGTACAACTGCACCGGCGGGCCGACGAACAACTCGTTCCGCAACACCGGCCTGACCACCCTGCCGCCGGCCCAGCCCGCCTGGATCCGGTACGCGGGCGACGCCGGCACCCCGACCGAGTTCGGCGGCGGCTCCGAGTCGCCGATGGGGGGCCCGGTCTACCGGTACAACGCCTCGTCGACCTCCACCACGAAGTTCCCGCAGTCCTTCGACGGGCAGTTCTTCGCCACCGAGTTCGGCCGGGGCTGGATCAAGCCGATCCACGTCAACTCCGACGGCTCCCGGGGCACCATCGACACCTTTCCCTGGGTCGGCAAGCAGGTGATGGACTCGGCGTTCGGCCCGGACGGCGCGTACTACGTGCTCGACTACGGCACCGGCTACTTCAACGGCGACGCCAACTCGGCGCTCTACCGCTTCGACTACGTCGGCGGCGGCAACCGGGCACCGACTGCGGTGGCCAGCGCCAACCGGACCTCCGGTGCGGCGCCGCTCGCTGTCACTTTCTCCTCGGCCGGCTCAACCGACCCCGAGGGCGGCGCGCTGACGTACTCGTGGGCCTTCGGTGACGGGACCACCTCGACCGCCGCCAACCCGACGAAGACGTACTCCACGAACGGCACCTACACCGCCACCCTGACCGTGCGGGACCCGCAGGGCGCGACCGGCAGCAGCAGCGTGCGGATCAGCGTCGGCAACACCGCGCCGACGGTCACCATCAACAACCCCGGCAACGGCCAGCTGTTCAGCTTCGGTGACACGGTGCCGTACAGCATCACGGTGACCGACCCGGAGGACGGCACCATCGACTGCACCAAGGTCAAGATGACCTACGTGCTCGGGCACGACCAGCACGGGCACCAGATCACCTCGAAGACCGGCTGCTCCGGCTCGATCACCATTCCGGTCGACGGTGAGCACGACGACGCGGCGAACATCTTCGCGATCTTCGACGCCGAGTACACCGACGCTGGTGGGCTGACCACGCACACCCAGCACACGCTGCCGCCGCGGCACCGGCAGGCCGAGTTCTTCGGCACCTCGTCCGGGATCAACGTGTTCAGCAAGACCACCGCCGAGGGCGGCAAGACCGTCGGCGACATCAACAACGGCGACTGGATCGCGTTCCAGCCCTACCGGCTGGGCAACGTGACATCGTTCAACGCCCGGGTCTCCTCGGCGGGTGCCGGCGGCACCCTCCAGGTCCGGGCCGGCTCGGCCACCGGCACCGTGCTCGGCTCGGCCACCGTCCCGGTGACCGGCGGCTGGGAGACCTTCACCACGGTGACCGGCACGATCACCAGCCCGCCGACCGGCACGACCACGCTCTACCTGACCTTCGCCGGGTCGGGCACCGGGGCGCTCTACGACCTGGACGCGTTCACCTTCGTCACCGGCACCACCACCAGCGGAAGTGGCCCGATCAAGGGGCTGGGTGGCAAGTGCCTGGACGTCCGCAACGCCGCCACCGCCGACGGCACACAGATCCAGATCTACACCTGCAACGGCAGTGCGGCCCAGACCTGGGCGGTCACGCCGAACTCCACGATCAAGTCGTTGGGTAAGTGCCTGGACGTCGCCGGCGCCGGCACCGCCGACGGCACCAAGATCCAGCTCTACACCTGCAACGGGACCGGGGCGCAGAACTGGGCCGCGCAGGCCGACGGCACCCTGCGCAACGTGGCGTCCGGCAAATGCCTCGACGTCTCCACCAACAGTTCGGCCGACAGCACACCGGTCCACCTCTGGACCTGCACCGCAGCCGCCAACCAAAAGTGGACCCTGCCCTGAGCTGAAAGGAAGGGCCCTCTGTTGACGCCTAGTGTCGGACAAGGGGCCCTTCCTAACCGCAGTTAGGAGAGCGATATGCGCAGACTCCTGCGACCCGTCCTCGGTGCGGCCCTGGCCGCACTAGCCGTCATCGCCTGTACCACCCCGGCCAGCCCGGCCAGCGCCGCCGACGCCACGTACGACGTGCTTGTCTTCTCCAAGACCGCCGGCTTCCGGCACGACGCGATCCCGGTCGGCATCCAGACCATCCGGGACCTGGGCGCGGCGAACAACTTCACAGTCACCGCCACGGAGGACGCGAACGCGTTCACCACCGCCAACCTCGCGCAGTACGAGGCGGTCGTCTTCCTCAACACCACAGGCGACGTGCTCAACGCCAGCCAGCAGACCGCCTTCGAGTCGTACATCGGCTCGGGCCGGGGGTACGTGGGCGTGCACGCGGCCTCGGACACCGAGTACGACTGGCCGTTCTACGGCAACCTGGTCGGCGCGTGGTTCGCGTCGCACCCGGCGATCCAGCAGGCCAACATCAAGGTGGAGGACCGGGCGCACGCCGCGACCGGTCACCTGCCGCAGACGTGGACCCGCACCGACGAGTGGTACAACTACCGGACCAACGCCCGGTCCACGGCCCACGTGCTGGCCACCCTCGACGAGTCGTCGTACTCCGGTGGCGGCATGGGCGCCGACCACCCGTTGAGCTGGTGCAAGACCTACAACGGTGGCCGGTCCTTCTACACCGGGGCCGGGCACACCCAGGCGTCGTACGCCGAGCCGGCGTTCCGGACCCACCTGCTCGGTGGCATCCGGTACGCCTCCGGCCGGAGCAAGGCCGACTGCCGGCCGGAGACCGGCTACACCCCGCTCTACAACGGCTCGACGACCGGCTGGTCGCAGGCCGGCCCGGGTAGCTTCACCAACTCCGACGCCACCCTGACCTCGGTGGGCGGCATGGGGTTGTTCTGGTACAGCGCCAAGCAGTTCACCAACTACTCGCTCAAGCTGGACTGGAAGCTGGCCGGGGACGACAACTCCGGCGTCTTCATCGGCTTCCCGCCGTCGAGTAACCCGCAGTCGGCGATCGACAACGGCTACGAGGTCCAGATCGACGCCACCGACGCGGTGGACCGCACCACCGGAGCGGTCTACACGTACAAGGCCGCCGACATCGCGGCCCGGGACGCGGCGCTCAACGCGCCGGGGGAGTGGAACACCTACGAGCTGCTTGTCGAGGGGGAACGGCTACAGGTCTTCCTCAACGGGGTGAAGATCAACGACTTCACCAACACCGACCCGGTTCGCTCGCTGGCCGGCCACATCGGCATCCAGAACCACGGCACCGGTGACGACGCCTTCTTCCGCAACATCCGGATCAAGGAACTGGGCACCACCCCGCCGCCCACCGGCACGATCCAGGCCGAGGCGTTCAGCTCGGCCAACGGCGTCTCCGCGTTCACCAAGGAGGGCGCCAACGGTGGGCAGACCCTCGGCTACATCGACCCGGGCGACTGGGCCGCGTACAACGGGGTCAACCTGACCGGGGTCACCTCGTTCACGGCCCGGGTCGTCTCCGGCGGTGCGGGCGGCACCATCCAGGTGCGTACCGGCTCGGCCACCGGCCCGGTGCTCGGCACGGTAGCGGTGCCCAACACCGGCAGCTGGACGACCTTCGCGAACGTCACCACCGCGCTCGCCAACGTCCCGTCCAGCACCCAGAACCTCTACCTCACCTTCACCGGCAGCGGTACGGGGCTCTTCGACCTGGACGACTTCACGCTGGTCAAGGGCGGTGGCGGCACCCCCGGCGTCGGCCCGATCAAGGGTCTGGCGGGCAAGTGCCTGGACGTGCGCGGCGGCGGTACCGCCGACGGCACCCAGATCCAGCTCTACACCTGCAACGGCGGTACGGCGCAGACCTGGACCGTGTCCGGTTCGACCCTCCGGGCGCTCGGCAAGTGCCTGGACGTCTCCGGTGGTGCCACCGCCAACGGCACCAAGATCCAGCTCTGGACCTGCAACGGCACCGGCGCGCAGAACTGGGCGGCCCAGTCCGACGGCAGTCTGCGCCACACGGCGTCGGGCAAGTGCCTCGACGTCTCCGGCAACAACTCGGCGGACAGCACCATCGTGCACCTCTGGACCTGCCTCGGCGCGGCCAACCAGAAGTGGACCCTGCCCTGACCGACTAGAGCGGGAGGGGTCGACGCTCACGGCGTCGGCCCCTCCCGCTCCGACGCCGACCGGGTGGGCGCGTTGCGGCGACGCGGGAGACCGGCGCACAGCCGACTGGCGTACCTTGACCTGCATGGGGCGGTTCGCGCAGTGGCGCGGGATGGTGTTGGCGCAGGGGCACCGGCTGGGTGATGTGCTGCGCCGGCCCGACGAGCCGGCCGACGCGTTCGAGCCGACGGGCAGCCTGAACCGGCTCGACGCGCTGGTGGAGGGCTTCGCCGCCGGTCAGCCGGTGCGGTGGAGTCTGGCCGGGCAACCCCGACCGTTGCCGGGGCCGGTCGACGCGGTGGCGTACCGGATCATCGAGGAATCGTTGACAAACGCGTGCCGGTACGCCCCGGGGGCGCCGGTCGCGGTCCGCCTGCGCTACGACGCCACGGGCATCGCCATAGAGGTCCGCGACGAGGGCGCCGGCCCCCAACCGTCAGGCGGTGGCGCCCAGGGAGCCGGGCGGGGCCTGCTCGGGGTACGCAGGCGCACCGAACGCCTGGGCGGCACGTTGTCCGCCGGTCCGCGCGCCGGTGGTGGCTTCACCGTTCGGGCCGCACTGCCGGCACCCGAGGAGATGGCCGAATGATCACCGGGCCGCAGGGCTTTCGCAATGGGGTGCCCCGCAAATAGGGTGGGGGCGGCGACCGTGCTGGTGGCCGGTGACCCGGTGGGAGGCGCAACCCGCCGGGCCCAGGTGTGTTCCGCACCCACCGGTGACCGCCCGGCACCGCGTACGTCCGGTCACCCTCGCCCCGGTCCGCACCTGGAATCCCCCATGACAACAGGGGAGAAGAACAATGGCGCGACCCATCACGCTCTTCACCGGCCAGTGGGCCGACCTACCTTTCGAGGAGGTCTGCCGGCTCGCCTCCGAGTGGGGCTACGACGGTCTGGAGATCGCCTGCTGGGGCGACCACTTCGAGGTCGACAAGGCGCTCGCCGACGACTCGTACGTCGAGCGCAAGCGGGAGACCCTCGCGAAGCACAACCTCCAGGTCTTCACGATCTCCAACCACCTGGTCGGTCAGGCGGTCTGCGACCACCCGATCGACGAGCGGCACCAGGACATCCTGCCGGCCCGGATCTGGGGCGACGGGGAGCCCGAGGGCGTCCGCCAGCGGGCCGCCGAGGAGATCAAGGACACCGCGCGGGCGGCGGCGAAGCTCGGCGTGAAGACGGTCGTCGGCTTCACCGGTTCGTCGATCTGGCACACCCTGGCGATGTTCCCGCCGGTGCCGCCGTCGATGATCGAGCGCGGCTACCAGGACTTCGCCGACCGGTGGAACCCGATCCTGGACGTGTTCGACGAGGTCGGCGTGCGGTTCGCGCACGAGGTGCACCCGAGCGAGATCGCGTACGACTACTGGACGACGAAGCGGACGCTTGAGGCGATCGGCAACCGGCCGGCGTTCGGGCTGAACTGGGATCCGTCGCACTTCGTCTGGCAGGAGCTGGACCCGGTGAACTTCATCTTCGACTTCGCCGACCGGATCTACCACGTGGACTGCAAGGACGCCAAGGTGCGCACCGGCGACGGTCGGCGTGGCCGGCTCGCCTCGCACCTGCCCTGGGCCGACCTGCGCCGCGGGTGGGACTTCGTCTCCACCGGGCACGGCGACGTGCCCTGGGAGGACTGCTTCCGCGCGTTGAACGCGATCGGCTACGAGGGCCCGATCTCGGTCGAGTGGGAGGACGCCGGGATGGACCGACTGGTCGGCGCACCTGAGGCGTTGCAGTTCGTCCGCCGGCTGGCCTTCGACGCACCGAGCGCGGCCTTCGACGCGGCGTTCAGCAGCAAGGACTGAGCGCAGCTCGGACAGACCACGGGCCGGTCGCCCTGCGGCGACCGGCCCGTCGACGTGCGATTGGTCAGAGCGTGCTGGCGTTCGTGCCCGAGCCGGACGGCTTGGTGCGGGGGTTGTTGGTGGACGACGGCGACCCGGAGGTCGTGCCGACCGTGCTGGTGCCCGCCTTGGCGCCCACGGTTGCGGGCGTGCCGGCGAACGCGTCGTCGGCGGCGGTCAGCTCCTGCTTGCCGGTGCTGCCGTTGCCGGTGCCCAGCTTCTCGCCCAGTTTGGTCTGGCCGAGCTTGTCCTTGCCCTCGCTGTAGAACTTGTTGGCCTGGGCCTGCGCGACCCCGGCCGCCTCCTGGACGGTCGGGTGGTCGAGCACCTTGCGGCCCCGAACAACGAGCTCCTCGTACTTTTCCCGGCCGGCACGGGCGCCCAGGACGAATCCCGCAGCCAGCCCGCCAAGAAACATGATCTTTCCGCGCATGGCGGCTCCTTCCGTACCTGACGCGCCGTCGCCCCGGCGAGTTGCCCCGTCGGGAGGCGACCTGTTCGCGCCTGCGTCCTCTGTCCGCAGCTAACTACCCATCCTGCTCTCCGCTCAAGCATGCTTGTGCCGGGATGGCGATTTACCCTAATTGTCGATGCGTGGTGGGTCCTGGCCTGCGCACCTTGATCATCGGCAGGTCGGGCGGAACCCACTGGACCGCCGCCGGGGGATGTCCTGTATTCTTTTCCCGTCGCACGGCGCCGGCGTGATCCGGGGGCGCGCGATGCACGATCCCCTGTAGCTCAATTGGCAGAGCAGCCGGCTGTTAACCGGCAGGTTATTGGTTCGAGTCCAATCGGGGGAGCTTCTCCACCCAACGCCCGTCACCCCTCCCGGGGCGACGGGCGTCCTTCGTGTGCCCCACCCACCCCCGGTCGATCATGGAGTTGTGGTGCCGGTTTGAGGGGGTAATGCACCCTTCGTCCACCACCACAACTCCATGATCGACGCGACGCTGGTGGGGATGGCGGTTTTGGTCCGGTGCCGCCGGCCCGGGCGGCAGGATGGGCGATGGTGACGCACGGCTCCACTGCGTCGACTCACGGGGTGGGTGCGGATGTCCGGACGAGGCGGTAAGGCCACGCTGATCGCGGTGGTGGTCGTGCTGGCCTGGCTGGTGATCGGCGGCGTGGCCGGGCCGTACGCCGGGCGGCTCAGCGAGGTCGCCACCAACGACAACGCCGCCTTCCTGCCCACCGACGCCGAGGCGACGCGCGCCCAGAACCTCACCGGCGACTTCGTCGACCGGCAGACCATCCCGGCGCTTGTCGTCTACGAACGGCCGGCCGGCATCACCGACGCCGACCGGCAGCGGGTGAGCGCCGACGCCGCCCGGTTCGCCCAGGTGCCCGGCGTGGTCACCCCGCTGCCCCCGCCCATCCCCAGCGAGGACGGCCAGGCACTCCAGGTCGTCGTGCCGGTGGACGACGCCGAGGGTGAGGAGATCGGCACTGTCGTCGAACAGTTGCGCGACATCACCGGCGGGGACCGTGACGGGCTCACCGTGGACGTCTCCGGACCGGCCGGCCTGCTCGCCGACCTGATCAAGGTCTTCTCCGCCATCGACGGGCCACTGCTGCTCGTCACACTGGTCGTGGTGCTGATCATCCTGTTGGTGGTCTACCGCAGCCCGGTGCTCTGGATCTTTCCGCTGCTCGCCGCCGGCATGTCGTACGCCCTGGCCTCCGTCTTCGTCTACCTGCTCGCCGACGCCGACGTGGTCAAGCTCAACGGGCAGGCCCAGGGCATCCTCACCGTGCTGGTCTTCGGGGCCGGCACCGACTACGCGCTGCTGCTGATCGCCCGCTACCGGGAGGAGCTGCACCGCCACGACCGCCCCTGGGACGCGATGCGAACCGCGTGGAAGGGCGCCGCGCCCGCCATCATCGCCTCCGGCGGCACCGTCATCGTCAGCCTGCTCTGCCTGCTGCTGTCGAGCCTCAACTCCAACCGGGCGCTCGGTCCGGTCGCCGCCATCGGCATCGCCGCCACCCTGCTGGTGATGCTCACCTTCCTGCCCGCGCTGCTGGTGCTCGGCGGCCGGTGGGCGTTCTGGCCGCGACGGCCCCGGGCCGACCAGGCCGACCCGCGCGCCGAACACGGCATCTGGAGCCGCATCGCCGGGTTCGTGGCCCGGCACGCCCGACCCATCTGGCTGAGCACCGCCGTCGTGCTGGCAGTGCTCACGCTTGGCCTCACCCAGCTCGGTGCCACCACGCTCGGACAGTCCGACCTGTTCACCAAGCGCACCGACTCGGTGGACGGCCAGGACGTGATCTCCCGGCACTTCCCGGCCGGCACGGGCAGCCCGGCCACCATCTTCACCACCGAGCAGACCGCCCGGCAGGTTGCCCAGGTGGCGCAGAACGTGCCCGGCGTCGCGGACGTCCGCCCCCGCACCGCCGGCCCGCAGACCGGCCCACCCGACCCCACCGCCACGCCGAAGGTCGTCGACGGGCGGGTGCAACTGGACGCCACCCTGGCCGACCCGCCGGACAGCGACGGCGCCGAGCGGACCATCCGGGAGCTGCGGGTGGCCGTACACCAGGTGCCCGGCGCGGACGCGGTGGTCGGCGGCTTCACGGCGATCAACGTGGACACCTCCGACGCCGCGAAGCGCGACCAGAACGTCATCATCCCGGTGGTGCTTGTCGTCATCGCGGTCATCCTGGCGCTGCTGCTGCGGGCGCTGCTCGCCCCGCTGCTGCTGATCGGCACCGTGCTGCTCAGCTTCGGGGCCACCCTCGGGCTCTGCGCGCTGCTCTTCCGGCACGTGTTCGACTTTCCCGGAGTGGACTCGTCGTTCCCGCTGTTCGCGTTCGTCTTCCTGGTCGCCCTCGGCATCGACTACAACATCTTCCTGATGAGCCGGGTACGGGAGGAGTCGGTCAAGCGCGGCACCCGCGCCGGTGTGCTCGCCGGCCTCGCCGTCACCGGCGGCGTGATCACCTCCGCCGGCATCGTGCTCGCCGCGACCTTCTCCGCCCTCGCCGTGCTGCCTCTCGTGGTGCTCGTCGAGCTGGGTACGGCGGTCGCGATCGGGGTACTAATCGACACCATCATCGTCCGGTCGCTGCTGGTGCCCGCACTCGCGTACGACATCGGGCCGAAGATCTGGTGGCCGGGCCGGTTGTCCCGGGCGAACGGTGAGCGAGAGGCGCGCGATGCTGGCTGAGACCGACGTGGTCATCGTCGGCGGTGGCCTTGCCGGCCTGGCCGCCGCCCGCCGGCTGCACCGCGCCGGCGTGCCCTGGCGGCTGCTGGAGGCCGGCGGCCGACTCGGCGGCCGGGTCGCCACCGACGTCGTCGACGGCTACCTCATCGACCGCGGCTTCCAGGTGCTCAACACCGCCTACCCGCAACTCGGCACACTGCTCGACACCGAACGGCTGCACCTCGGGTACTTCACCTCCGGCGTGCTGGTGCGCAAGGGCGACGACCTGCTGCGGCTTGTCAACCCGCTGCGCGAGCCGACCGGAGCCCCAGGCACCGCGCTCGCCGGAGTCGGCACCCTGCTCGACCGGCTGCGCTTCGCCGCGCTCGCCACCGGCTGCGCCACACTGCCCACATCCCGGCTGCTCAGCGCGCCGGAGACCAGCGCCGAGACGGCCCTGCGCCGGGCCGGCCTCTCCGACACGATCATCGAGGAGCTGCTGCGGCCGTTCCTGTCCGGGGTGTTCATCGACCGGGAGCTGGCCACCTCCAGCCACGTACTGGCGATGGTGTTGCGCTCCTTCGCCCGCGGCCGGATCGGGCTGCCCGCCGAGGGCATGGCCGCGCTGCCCCGGGCCATCGCCGCCCCACTCCCCGCCGACCTGCTCGACCTGGACACCCCTGTCGCGCAGGTCGCGCCCGGCCGGGTCCGCACCCAGGCCGGCGACATCCGCTGCCGGGCCGTCGTGGTCGCCGTCGATCCACCCGCCGCGCCCGCGCTGCTGCCGGCCCTGGCGACGGTACGCATGCACAGCTACACCACCTACTACCACAGCGCACCGGAGCCGCCGCTCACCGAACCGATCCTGCTCGTCGACGGCGACCGGCGGGAGATCGTGGCGAACACAGTGGTGCTCAGCAACGCCGCACCGACCTACGCCCCGGCCGGACGACACCTGATCGCCACCTCCGTGGTCGGCCCGACCGCGCCACCCGAGTCGACCATCCGGGCCGAGTTGACCCGGCTGTACGGCCGATCCACAACCGACTGGGCCCACCTCACCACCGTGGCCGTGCCGCAGGCGCTGCCCGCCGCACCGCCACCGCAGGGGCGGCTGCGCAAGCCCGTGTCGTTGGGGGAAGGCCTGTTCGTGGCCGGTGACCACCGGGACAGCCCATCGATCCAGGGCGCGCTCGCCAGCGGCTGGCGCACGGCCGGAGCGGTGATCGAGGAGCTGCGCGCCGACTGACCGCCGTCCCGAACCGGCCGGCGCGCGCTGTTATATTCCTGTAGCCCATCGTGCTGGCGCAGGCGTGGGCGCCGGCCGGCGTGGTGCTGGCTGCTGATCGCCGAGCGGGATAAGATCCGGCGCGGTGTTTCGGGGCGGTAGCTCAGCCGGTTAGAGCAGGGGACTCATAATCCCTCGGTCGCGGGTTCGAGTCCCGCCCGCCCCACTTTTCCGCAGGTCACCGGCCCCGGCCTGGGCCGCTGATGCCGTGATCGAAGTCGGTGCAGCAGCGAAGTACAGCAGTGGACCGACCGCCAGCCTGACTTCCTGTGTCGGGACGCTCTCCGAAGCGGCGGCGGACGGGACAGCGGAAGGGCGGCTGATGACGGACGGACCGCTCGTGCGCATCAACCGATGTTGCTCGCGATGGGGCGGGCAGGGTCGCTTAGGTCGGCTGGGGCCTCGTTGTCGACGGCCGGACCCCGAACCAGTGTGGTGGATTCGTGGGTCAGTTCTGGCCAGGGCTTGCCACGGGTAGCCCTGCATCCCTGGCGCATTCGAGCAGCCGCCGGTCGTAGGTGACGAAGGCAGTGAGTGCCGTGCCGGACTCGTTGGTCAGCACTTGGGCGGTGGCCAGGTGGATGGCGTCGAGGCTGCGGAGCGTCGGCTCGGCGAACGCGGCTGCAGTCGCACGGATCGTGCTGTCGATCTCCAGTCGGAACAGTCGGCCGACGGCCGACGGCACTCCGATCAACGCTTGCGGAGCTGATCGGCGCAGCGCTCGGGGCACTTCCACCTCGACAAGGGCGGAGGAGACCAGCGGCACGTCACCGTGCGTGTTGAGCCAGGAGACAAGGTCGGCGCTGCATATCTCCTGCCGAACCATTTTGACGACGGCAGCTGAATCGAGATAGATCACCAGCGCTCCTCATCGCGCATCGCGGCGAGCGAGGCAGCCACGTCTATGTTCTCGTCACCGAGTTTTGGTGGAAGTGGCACCGAGCCGCCGCCGGTGGGGGCGACGGCTCGTCCTGCCGCCACCAACTTGGCCAGTACCGACCTGTCATCGCCTACCGGAACAAGTCGCGCGATCGGGTGTCCGCGATCGGTGATCTCGACGGTTTCGCCGCCACTCACCCGGGCCAACACCTGGCTCGTGTTCTGGTTCAGCTCCCGGACACCGATGCGTTCCATAAACACGAGTGTAGAACTAAATGTTCTACGGTGCTAGTTCCTGCCGCCATCCGGGCTGCCTGTTCACCCGACTGAGGTCGACGTTTCCAGGCCACGGCGACTTGCCGGCGGTCCGGTGGCTCGTGTCGGCATCATTGCGCACGCTCCGAGGCTTGTCAGCGGGGCAGATTCAAGGTCAGCGGATCGCCTGCGATCGTGATCGCGCGGTTCGCATGGTGGTACCTCCGGCCCACCTCGTTGATCTTTCGTGCGAACCAGTTGACCGGTGCGGCGTGGCGCTCTGCTTGGCTGCCCGGCGCGGGACTGCGGCTGGTCACGGACCCGCCGCCGAATGTAGTGGCGTCAAGGGAATGAGGAACCGCGCGGCGAGGTACGAGCCGCTGACGGTGGCACGCCTGGGTGCTCTGCTCGTCGGATCCGATGAGACGCGACGGTGGCGGTTGGTGGCGGAGTTCCTTGAGGAGTACCGCGGGGAACCAGCCGAGATACGCGCCGAGTTGAACGTCGCGTGTGCCTCAATGATCCACTGCTGGACGGCGCGGCGATCGAGGATGCCTTCCGCCGGCTGGGGGAACGGCTGTCGAGGCGAGGCGTGGTTGATCCGCCAACACCTTCGGGCGACGGCAAACGGCAGGACAGGGCATGATGCTCGGATGACATTGGCCGAGATCTGGCCCGTGCGCCGTATACGCGTGACGACGTCCGTGCTTGAGCTTGTTGTACCGGGTGAGGACGAGCTTGCCGAACTGGCGATCCATGCGGCAGCCGGCATCTACGATCCGCAGAACCGCTTTCTGGCGCGTACGCCCGTAGCGGGATGGGAGTCGGGACCCTCTCCCCAGGCCGAGTGGTCGTTCCTGCGGTACTACTGGGCGTCCCTGGCGGACTGGCGGCCGAGCAGATGGAACCTGGTAATGGCTGTGAAGGTCGATGGCGCGTGCGTCGGGGTGCAGGAGATCGGCGCGCAGGACTTCGGGATCACCAAGACCGTCTCGACGGGGTCATGGATCGCGCGGCGGTTCCAGCGGCGTGGTTACGGCAAGGAGATGCGGGGCGCCATCCTGTACCTCGCGTTCGCCGGGCTGGGTGCGGATCGCGCCGAGTCCGCTGCCTGGTCCACCAACGCGCCGTCGCTGGGAGTCTCGTGGTCGCTTGGCTATCAGTCGAACGGAACCACAATCCGGACTTTCGACGGTGCCCGCCAGGAGCAGATCAACCTGGTGCTCGACCGCGAACGGTGGGAGGGCCAGCGTGACGACATCGCGATCCACGGACTCAGCGACGAGGTGCTTGAGCTGATGGACGTTAAGCGGGCCGCATCCCGGTGATGGCCGCTTTTGCCGTGACAGAGCCAGATCCGCCACTACGGCCCCTGAGCGTGAACGAGGCAGGAGTCCTTCAGGCACTCCTCCGCCACCACTTCGCAGGTGTTGAGGAGCTCCGCGTGCAAGCGCGAGACGTCCTGGCCCGCCCGGGATGCGGCTGTGGATGCGGGACCATCCACCTCTTCCCACAAGGCAAGGACCTTCCCGCCTCACCGGCACAGACTCCGGTGCGCGTACAAGGGCAGTTTCCCGATCAGGAAGGGCAGTGGTTCGGAGGCATCTTGCTCTTCCTTGCCAGCGGGCAGCTCGCGGAGCTGGAGGTCCACTCGTTCGGTGACCCGTTGCCCATGCCGAATCCCGATCAGGTGCTCTGGTTCCTGAGAACCGGCGAAAGCGCCGGTGTTCCACTGCCCAACCAGCCGGAGCGAGGGCCGGCAGGAGATCAGTGACCCGAGAGCGGCCAGCGTGGCGAGCAGGTCAAGCCAGGCCGCTGCCGACCGCACCGACCAGGCGACATGCCGTGACGGGGCATAATCCCTCGGCCACGGGTACGGGCCACGTTGCCCGGCCCGACGCGGAGATCCGCCTTACCCACCCCGTACGGTTGCTGACCATGCAGCGGTTGGCGCTCTTCGATCTCGACAACACGCTTGTGGACCGTTCGGAGGCATTCCGGCGCTGGGCTGTCGAGTTCTGCGCCGATCGCGAACTGCCGGACGACGCGTTGGCCTGGCTGATCGCTACGGATCAGGACGGGTCCGTGCCCCGTGACTGGTTCTTTGGCGAGGTGACGCAGCGTTTCGGACTGGCAGCCTCGGTGGATGAAACATGGAGGCAGTACCGACGCCGGATGCCGGAGCTGGTGAGCTGCCGCGAAGAGGTGTTGGCGTCGCTGACGCTCTTGCGCGACGAGGGCTGGACGGTGGCGATCGTGACCAACGGTCAGGCCGACAACCAGTTGGGGAAGATCAGGCGTACTGGGCTGGACCGATGCGTCGATGCCTGGGCAGTGTCCGGGGAGTTGGGCATCCGGAAGCCGGCACGGGAGATCTTCGAGGCAGCGGCCCGTGGGTGCGGCCTCGATCTGTTGGGCGGCGGCTGGGCGATCGGTGACAGCCCTGTGCTTGATGTCGAGGGTGGTCGCGGGGCAGGGCTTGCCACCCTCTGGGTCAGCCGGGGGAAGGACTGGCCGGCGGAGCTCACCCCGCCTGACCGCACCGTCACGGACGTCGTGGCCGCTGTCCAAGTACTCCGAGGCGAAGACTCCTCCGAAGGCCAGCATGGGCCATCCGTGGGCCAGTAACCGTGGCGCGCAGCGGGCACGAGCGGGCACGAGACGCACCCTAGCGAGCCGGCAGCCGCAGGCGTTTCGGGCATCACAGCCGGTTGAGCACGCTCTTCCAAACTGACGGTCCGGGCCGCTCGCCCGCAGGCCGCATCTGGTCCGCAAGAGGCCAGCGGACGGCGGGGACTGCTGTGAGATGTCGAGGCGTTTCCGCTGCTGGAAGCCCACGTGGGCAGGTCGGCGAGGCGCCCGTCTTGATCTCGTGATTCTTCGGTCGCGGGTTCGAGTCCCGCCCGCCCACCAGCCGTTCCCTGGTCAGTCGTGCTGGCGATGACCGGGGCGCACCGCATCGAGGTCCGGACCGGCGCTCTCAGTCCGCACTGAGTCCCGCAACCGCACGATCCGCCGCCCGGTCGAGGCGGTCCGCCGCCTGGTCCAGGTCGTCCTCGAACAGGTCGACGTACACCTCGCCGGCCGGGGACGTGAGAGCCGACTCGTCATTGGAGTGGTCGGCGATCTGCGCGGCCGGGGGCTCGATCAGGAACCGGGGGAGTGGCACCGACCGGCGTTGCCTGCTGCGGTCCGCGTAGCCCACGAGCAGCTAGCTTGCTGGTAGGGGGTCGAGCCGCCATCTCAGTTCTCGTGCGGCCAGGTAGACGTGGGAGTGCTGCGCCATGTCCTCAGGTGTCCGAATATCACCCGTGGGATCGAGGTCCAGGTGCAAGAGGCCAGCGTCGTCCCGCACCACCTGGGGCTGATCGAGCATCACCCAAGAAAAGGTGTTGATGTCGACAATCTTGCGGTGCACCAAGCCGCTCAGCTCGATCGTGAGCTGTACCCATCCGGGCTGAGACGCGCGCTGGACGTCAACGACCACGGAAGCGGATTGCGCGGCATCGGGTCCGTACGTCGACCTCAGCGTCAACTCCCGGATGCACCCGTCGCCGCACTCCACGACGGAGAGAAGAGCGGGCATAGTCTCTGGCGTCAACGCACGCCAACCCTGCTCCGACACGTCCGAAGCCTACCCTCGGTCGCGGGGTCACAGGCGCGGACCGAGCTGTCTGATCACACCTTGAGGACGTCGACGCCGTACAGCGCTATCGACGCGTCGCGGGAGGCGAGAGCAGACGGCGGGCGGCAATGGCTTGGGCCTGGGTCACCGGGAGTTCCCGGAAGCCCGAGGCGGACGGGCAGCGCGGTCACTGCCCAGCCGGGGCCTCTGCGCCCTCAAGCAGTCGGGCCAGGCCGGTCAGGCCGGGGCCCAGCCTCTTGATCTGGTCGTCGAAGAGCAGATGGATCGTGCCGTCGGCGTCCATGGCCAGGCTGGCATGCCCGTCGTGCTCCTCGCCGAGCGGATAGAGCTGACCGGCCGTGGATCCGGAGAGACTGTCGAACCAGCCCTTCTGGCCGAGGCACAGCAGTGGGTCGAGGCGTACGCCGATGCGGGCGTGGTCCCGACCGGGCCCGCTCACCGGCACGACCAGCCCACCGAACTCGGTCAGGAAGGCGCGGGCGGGACCGTGCATGGCAAAGCCCTCCGGGGCGAGCGCGGACTCCCACGCGCCGACGTCCACCCGACGGTGCGGTGACCAGCCTGCCTTCCTGAGTGCCTGTGCCGCACGCTTCGGCAGCACGCGGTCGTCTCCCCGCATCACCGCACCTCTCTCCTGTCGAACTCGTTGCGCTGCACCGTACAGCTGTTGCCCCGACGGCCCGGGTCGGTGCCGACCAGCTGCGGTTGCGCCCCCACCCGACCGGGTGGGGGCGCAACCGCGCGGCTGGGCTCAGCGGCGGGTCGCCAGCTGCTCGAAGGCGTGCTTCAATCCGCGCCGGAACGCCTGGGAGCCGGGCCGTTCGACGAGCCGGTGCACCAGGTACGACAGCAGCAGCACCCCGGCCAGTGACCCGGCCAGCAGCAGCCAGCCCGGGAGGTGGCCGTGGCCGAGCCGCAGCGCCAGGAACACGACGTGGAAGTGGAGCAGGTACAGCGGGTAGGTAAGCGCGCCCAGCGTGGCGGTCCCGGGCCATCGCACCTTCCGGGTCCAGCCGAGCGCAACGCCGGTCAGCACGGCCAGGGCCACGGCGAAGAGGACCACGGCGACGGGCGTGCTGATCGGGTCGGTCGTGCTGTGCTCTGCCGCCGCCACCTCGATCGAGCGGGCCGACAGGATCGCGCTCACCGCGAGCATGCACCACAGCAGGGTGTTCGGACCGAACCGGTGGACCAGGTAGAGCACGATGCCGCACACGAACAGCGGCGCCCACTTCGGCTCCAACAGCTCGATGAGCAGTCGGGTTTCGGAGGCCTGGGCGAGCAGGGCGCCCACCAGCCACAGCCCACAGAACGCCACCACCCGCCGGTAGGTGAGGCCCGCCCAGACCAGCGCGGCGAAGAGCAGGTAGAACTTCGCCTCGACCAGCAGCGTCCAGTACACGGTGTCCAGGTTCGGTACGCCGGCGAGTCCCTGCAGCATGGTCAGGTTGGTGAGCACCTGCGTGAACGAGGGACGGTTGAACCCGGGGGTCGGCGACACGGTGAGGATCGCCGCGGTGATCAGCACCGCCACCACGTAGGCGGGCAGCAGGCGGACCGCCCGGGACGTCGCGAACTGGCTGAGCCGTCGGCCCCAGGAGCTCATGCAGATGACGAACCCGGAGATCACGAAGAACGCCGGTACACCCATCCATCCGTAGCGGGTGGCCTGCGCGACGACGTGGCCGAGGTAGCTGTCGACGTTCACGCCGTAGACGAGCCCGACCATCGGCACGACGTGGAATGCGACTACCGACAGGGCGGCGGCGAAGCGCAGGACGTCGAGCATGTGCAGGCGGTCGCCGTCGGGGCGGGCGGGGGGTGCGGGCAGCGCCGGTGCCGGGTCGGGGGCCGTCCGGATCCCGTTGTCGGTGATTGTCACCCACGCACCTTAACGATCTTCGCGTTAGCCCGGGCCGGGCGAATGGCCCACTCTGCCGTCCCCTCGGACACCCGGTGCTCGGCCGTCGGGCGAGCGTGCGGTCGGGCTCGTCGCCGGGCAGCCGGAACACCAAGATGATCTACGCGGGGCGTCGGTCCGCACCGTAGTGGTGCGACGGCGTCGTCACGCCGGTAGCGGACACGCGGCCCTGAGTGTCATTTCGCGGGCGGGCTGAGGAAGGCGTGCGGCGCTTCGGGCTTGTCGGTGAGGCTGTACGGGGGCTCGCGCAGGCCGTCGCGCAGGCTCACCAACTCGTCGATGAGTTGCCGCATCGCGGCGGCCTCGTCGCGGTCCGCCTTGATCGGCGCGTAGCCAGGCACGATGTTCTTGTGGTTGCCGCCGGGCAGGATGACCGGGTATACGCGACTGTGGTCGAAGTAGTACCGGTGCGCACTGATCTCTCTGACCACCCAGTTATCCGCCTCCGGCTTTACCATGACGTGCGGCGACACGAGCGCGACGAGTGCTCGGGACTGACGGATCGCCTCCACTATTCTGCGCGGGAACTCCTCACCGGTTCGTGGGACGTCGCGGAAGACGTGCAGTCCGGCGTCCTTCAACGCCCCCTGCCACCGATCTGCGGCCTCCGCGTCGCCCCAGTTGTACGAGATGAACGCGTCGTACTCGAAACAACTGGCGGCGGTCAGGCGAAGATCTCGGTAGAAGGCGTCCCGCTGTTGCGCGTCCAACTCCAGAAGCCCGCTCTCCCGTAGGTGGAGAACACTGACCGGCTCTTCCTCGATGTGGAATTCGCGCTTCGGCAGGACAATCGTCCCGGGTAGGTTGACCCACAGGAGCGGGTAGCCCTCACTCTCCGGCAGCGACCGCCTGTCGGGATCGGCGGGGTCCGACCTTGTTGCCTCTCGCAGTTGTCCACCGACCAGCAGGTATGCGCCATGACCGGCGCTTGGACTGCCCTCCACATGTCGCCCCGGGGCGTCTTCCTCCCGGTGCGCACTCTGCACCAGGTCGTACGCGAAATGTGTTGACCGCGTCCGTTCCACCTGAATCAGGTCGCAGTGCTGCTCGATCTTCGCCCGAATCTGCTCCCAGGATCGCCCGCCGCGGGCGGTGGGGCCGGAGCTGTCGTTTCCGCCGAGGAACCGCACTCGCGGCCCGACGTGTTCGAGGGCCCGCGCCCGCATGAACCTACGGACATTTGTCCACACGTTCAGGGGTAGCCGAGATTTCAGCTCCTTGATGTCGAACGTGAGCAGTGTCGTGTCGGTCAAGGCGACCAGATCGGCAGTCCTGCGCCGCGACATGGCGAACGCCAGTTCACCGACGATCTCACCTTCTTCGTGGATGAAGTCCGGTTGCGCCAGGCTCGCGGCGTTGCCCTTTCTGCCGGGCAGGTAGACCCCGACCTGGCCGCGCAGGATGACGAACATCGTCTCGCCGCCGTCGCCGGTCCGGCAGATGTACTCGTTGTAGCTCCGCTCAACGAGTTGACCGGCCAGGATGGCGTCGCGGAGATCCGTCTGCGTGAGGTGTTCGAAGAACGGGTTCGGCTGGCCTCGAACCTCCGCGCGCAGATAGCCCAGATGGCGGCGCTGGAGGTTCCGGATCGCCGCCTCCGCCTCCCCGTCGCTGCTGTCGATCTGCAGGATGCGTTTCGCCCAGTAGATGGTCTCCCATCCGGCCCCCGCCCGCTCCGCGGATCCCAGCCGTCGGCGGTCCTCCTCCGTCGGATCATCCCAGGCAGAGCGGTCGTCGCCGACCGACATGAGTTCGAGGTGCTGTTCCTGACCACTCTTGTCGCGGAGCCTCCGCTCGCAGTCGAAGACCACACGCATGGAAACGTCTGCGTCCTCGATCGCCCGGCGGAACGCGCGGGATACCAACACGCCGGCAGCCGGTCCGCGGCTCAGGAGCCATCCGGCTGTGTTGATGCCCCCGCCCACCGGCTGTCGCCGGCCGTCCGCGCCGGCCAGGAACCGCACGGGACCGGCATGCGCGGTCACCCGTAACGGGACGTTCTCGTTCGCCGACCACCTCCGCAGGGCCACAACGAGATCGAGCGCGGCAGTGTGCCAGTCAGCGCCACAGAAGATGACGTGACCACCGTCCCCACCGGAGGCCCAGACGGCCATGTCTTCGCCTGCGGCCTCCATCGCTGCGGCAACGATGTGGTTGACGGCGGCGATGCGGCTCTCCTGAACCTGAATGTCAACAGTCGCGGAGTGGCCGATGATGTCGCACGAGACGATCGGGACCGCGGAGTCGCCGGGTGTCGTCTGCATTGCCACGTCGCCTCCAAGGTGTCGGCAGCACGGTGAGGTACCGATCAACCTGTCCGATCGGCCGCGTGGAGTCAAACCGGTCCCGCACAGCCCGAGCGTCCTCAGGTCGAGGAGCTGGTGGTGTGGTCCTGCGGGCAGTCGAGTCGCCGTGAGGTGGTGGTCGGGGCTCCGAACAGGACGGCGGGAATGCGGCACGGGCCGTCGACCGGTGACGGCCATACTGAGGCGGCAACCTCCTGATGCCCCTCGTAGCCCAGCGGAGGAGACCCGCGGATGCGCCCGTCCATCGCCGTCGTCGGTAGCGCCAGCCCGGACCGTCAGTACACGCCGGACATGAAGGAGATCGACCTCGTACCGGACGTCTGTGCGGCGGTCGGCCGGGAGTTGGCGCGGGCCGGCTGCGACCTCATCGTGTTCTCCAGCAGTGACGACTACATCGAGAAGGACGTCGTCCGCGGTTACCTGGCCGCGGTGCAGGCCCAGGACCGCGCGTCCGTCACGGTGCGGGCGCCGTTCGACAGGGTGACACCGTTCGATGTTCCGCCGCATCTCAAGCACGTCCTGCGCGTCCTACCGGACTCGGCCGAGGAGTGGGAGGTGTCGTACTACCGCGCGGTGTTCGAGGCGGACGGCCTCATCGTGGTGGGTGGCGGGCGGGCGACCCGCATCGCCGGGATCCTGGCGGTCGCCCGGCGCATCCCCCTCATCGCGATCGCCCACTTCGGGGGTGCCGCGCTGAGCGTCTGGCAGCACCTCGACCGACACCAGAACGATGCCACCCCCGAGGCGATCAGCCGAATGGCGGCGCCCTGGGGCGACGATGCGGCCGAGCAACTCGTGGCGAGCCTGGTGGACCAGCGTTCCCGGATGCAGGAGGCCGAGCGGGCCGCGCGGCGCGACCAGTCCCGGGTCCGGCGTGGACGGACCGTGAACGGTCTGGTGGCCGCGGCGGCGATCACCGTGGCGCTGCTCACCGTCATCCTGGCCTACGGCACCGGGACGACCCTCACGGCGGTGGGATACCTGATCGGTGGATCGCTGCTCATGGCCGCCGCCGGCGCCCTCATCAACGACACGTCCGCGGAGGAGCCCAACCTGCCGTGGGCGCTGGCCCGGGGCCTGGGTGCCGGGACCCTGGCCACCATGCTGTACATGGGCTCGCAGACACTCACCAACCCTGACCCGCTCGACGCGGAGGCGACCCGGCGTCTCGCCTGGCTGCTCATTCCGCTGGGGCTCACCGCCGGGTACACACTGGACAAGGTGTTCGCCCGGCTGCGCAACGTCGACGCGCTCGCCGAAAAGCCATTCACCCAGCCGTAGGCGGGCCAAGTGCACAGCACCACCGCCCAGCCGCTGACGGGCGACGGGCACGTCGCTCGCGCCCCCTCAGCCGAGGTGGAGCAGCAGCACCTGGTCGTCGCGGAGCCCGGCGATGCTGTCGCGCAGCAGTGTCAGCCCGTCCAGACCGGCAGTGCCGCTCTCCTCGAAGTCCATCCCCATCTCCTCGAAGTGGGCCGACAACTCCTCCGCGCGGTGCCCACCAGGGTCGAGCTGAGCCAGGAACCGCCGATGGGCCGGCGTGATCAGCACGGTCAGGCCGTGCACGCTGTTGATGGCCTCCGACTCGGCGTCGAACTCCGACAGTTGCAGGTCGACGCCGCGTTCCTCCAGGTAGGTGAGGACGTAGAGCAGGCAGTACCCGGACCAGTCGTACTCCTGCCCCGCGGTAACCCCGTGCTCGGCCAGGTACGAGCGCAGCGACGATGACGACTCGGTGGCCCGGCGGGCCAGCTCGGCGACGCTCGCCCTGGGAAGCACTGTCAGTGACGCGATTGCGGACATCACACCCTCCGTCGGACGACGCTGCCGATGCGGCAGTCGGTCGGCTCGCCGGGCAGGCTACTGGGCGGGGGTGACACCGCCCCCGACGTCGGCCCGGGGCGAGCCGCGAGCTGGTGCGGCTGTCGGCGACGTACGACAATTTCCGGACGTCGGCGCGGTCGCCCGCCCAGTCGGTCAAGCAGGACGACCCGGGGCGGCCGACCCAGATCGGGTACGCCGACCTGACCCGGTAGGGCGGCGACATGGTCCACGGCACCCGCTACGAGTTGCTCGAACACCTGGTTGAGGCGGTCGGGTCCGTCGCCGTCGCCCACCCGACGCGGGTCGCCATCGACGGGCCGCCCGCCTCCGGTAAGACCACCCTCGCCGACGAGTTGGCCGTCATCCTGCGTGCACGGGGCCGCGACGTCATCCGCGCCACGATCGACGATTTCCTCCATCCCCGGGCGCAGCGCTACCTGCGGGGCGAGTTCTCGGCCGAAGGCTGCTATTACGACACCCACGACCACGGCAGGCTGAAACAGGTTCTGCTCGACCCGCTCGGTCCGGGCGGAGACCGGCGCTTCCAACCCGCGAGCTACGACCGGGCCGCGGATGCCGCGCTGTCCGCGCCGGTCACGACTGCGCCGGCCGACGCCGTGCTGGTCTTCGACGGCGTCTTCCTCCTGCGCCCGGAACTGATCGATCGGTGGGAGCTGCGCGTCTTCGTCTCGACGGCACTGGAGAGGACAGTGGGCCGTGCCGTGGTCCGGGAGCGCCGGGTGTCAGCACCGGCGGACGTCGAACGACGCTGGCGCGAGCGTTACATCCCCGCTCAGCAGCTCTATGCCGCTACGGTCCGCCCGGCTCAACGGGCGGACGTCGTCGTGCACAACGACGAGCCCCACCTGCCGGTCTGGGAGACCGCCAGATGAGGGGATCGGCGTTCCGACTGCCGGTGGCCCCGGGCGAGCCCGACGTGATGCGGGTTCCCGGCCACGACTGACAGTGCCGCGTGGTGCCGGCATCCAGCTGTGCGGTACACCTTGTGTGCCGGGCGCATGGTTGGCTCTTGATTCCGGCTACCGACAACACGTGGGGAGCACACCGTGACCGAGCCGTACCAGCCCGAGCAGCCGCAGTCGCCCTACCAGCCGGGCGGTCCGGTGTCCCCGCCGCAGCAGTACCAGCCGCACCCGGCCGGGCCGCAGGACCCCGGATCGGCTCAGCCCGGCCACCTGCCGGCACCGCCGGCGGGCAGCTCGACCCGCAAGCCGCTGCTGCTCGCCGCCGTCGCCTTCGTGGCGCTGCTGATGTTCGCGGCCACCGGAGTCACCGTGTACGAGGCGTTCATCAAGGAGGACTCCGGTCTGGCCGCGTGCAGGGCACTGGCCGGGGGCAAAGACCCCGATGGCACAGTCAACCGCTCCGGCGACATGAAGCTGACCGAAGCCGAGTACCGGCAGACCCGGAAGTTGTTTGAGGACTCCCGGTACGAGGACATTCGCAAGCACGGCACCGCGCTGATGGACATCGCCTGGCAGATCTCGCAGCTGCCCAAGGGACAGGAGTTGGGTGCGTTCGCGTTCCTCGCGTCGGCGGAGACCGCCACCACGGGCCTCGAGTCGGCCTGCGCCGACCAGGGCGTGGACGTCAATCTGAAGAACAGGTAGCGAGGCGCACGAGCGCCCTGACCCGGTGGCTGGCTCACCCCGAGCCGCAGGCGGCGCCCGTTCCGGGGCGGTGACGCAGCGGCGGGTCGGGGCTGGCTCAGGCCGCCGCGCTCACCGCTGTCACCCGATCCGTCAGGTCGCCCCGCGCCTGGGCCGGTACGCCGATCGAGGACATCGCCTCGACGTAACGCTGGTACGCCTGGGCGGCCTCGCCGTGCCGGCCCGCCGCCGTCAGCGTCCGGATGAACTCGCCGTGCACGCCCTCGTCGTGGGGTTCCAGCTCACGTGCCCGGCCGAGGTGCCGGACGGCTTCGTCGGTGTCGCCGACGGCGTGCGCCAGCGCGGCCAGTTTGCGTACCACGCGCAGGTAGACCCGACGTGCCTCCTCACGGGTCGGTCGGGACCAGTCGTCGTACGGCTCGTCCTCCAGGAAGTCGCCCCGGTAGCGCTGTTCGGCGAGCAGGAGCGTGGCGCGTGCGCCGTCTGTCGCACCGCGCTCGGCCAGCCGCAGGCCGTGCGCCGACTCGGCGAGGAACTCCTCGACATCCAGCTGCACGTGACCGACGTCGAGCGCCAGACTGGGGTGCGCGGCGATGATGAAGTGGTCCGTCGGCGTACGGCGCTGCGGGTCGAGGACGCCGCGGAGGGTGGACAGGGCCACCGACAGTCGGTGGCTGACCCGGTCCGGGTCCTGGGCGGGCCAGAGCATCTCGCCGAGCTGTTCCCGGGGCACCGCGCGACCGCGGCGGGCGGCGAGGATGCGGAGCAGGTCCCGTGCCTTGCGTGACTGCCAGGCGGTGGCCTGCACCTGCGTGCCGTCCACGAACACCTCGAACCGTCCGAGGGTGCGTACGGTGACCTGGGCGACGCAGCGGGGGCGCTGCCGGCCGAGCGTCGGTGGCGGCACGCCGGCAGCCGTCAGCCGCTCGCCGGCCAGCCGGGCGTCGACCCGCTCCTGGGGGTCCGCCCCCGGCAGCAGGCCGAGCAGCACCGCCAGGCGGTCCGCGGCCACCACCGAGCTGATGTCGCGCAGCGTCGCGGCGGCCTCCCGCCAGGCGTGGCGGGTGTCGTCGGAGTCGACGGCGGCGGCCCCGCGAAGCTCCAACGCCTCGGCGAGCGCGGCCCGGTCCCGGTGCAGGCGGGCGGCGGTGGCCGCCAGCAGCGCCACCTCGGCGGCCCGCTGGTGGTCGCCGGTGTCCAGGGCCACCCAGCCCAACGCGAGCCGCGCGGTCGCCGAGTCCGGGCCGCGTTCCAGTTCGACGGCGCGCTGGGCCAGGGCGACCGCCGTGGTGCCGTCCTCGGCGGCCAGCACGCGGGCCAACCCGGCGAGCGCCGGCACCTGGATCTGGTGGTCGTGCACGGGTTCGCTGGCGCGCAGCGCCTCCTCGTACGCCGCGCGGGCCAGGTTGGTCCGGCCCCGCAGGGCGTGCACGTCGCCGATACCCACAAGTGGGTACGCCACCTTGCGGGACCCCATGCGTTGCAGCAGCGGCACGGCGCGTTCGTAGCACCCGGCGGCCTCGGCGAGCTGACCGAGGTGGAAACGGGCCCCGCCCTCGTTGCACAGTGCCAGCGCGAGCATCGCGGCGTGCCCGTTGGCCTGGGCCAGCTCCACCGCCGGTCGCACCTCGGCAAGCGCTTCGAGATACCGGCCCTCGCCGACCAGCGCGGAGGCGCGGTTGGCGCGGATGCGGGTCACCTGGATGGTGTCGCGCGCCGCCTCGGCGGCCCGCAGCGCCTTCTCGTGATGCTCGTCGGCGGCCGGCCGATCACCGCGCAGTTTGGCGTCCAGGGCGAGCGCGGTGTGCGCGGCGGCGAGGGCCGCGTCGCTGCCGACAGCTGCCGCTGCCGCGAGGGCCCGTTCGGCGTTGCCCCGGCACGCCTCGGTGTCCCCGATCGTCCACTGGGCGGACGCGGTCCAGGCGAGCAGCCGGGCGTTGTCGGTGGACGGGTGCGGGTCGAGCACCCCGCGGTGGAAGACCTCAAGGGCGGACTGCGGTTCGCCGCGCAGATAGTGCACCAGGCCGTACTGCCAGGCGAGCCCGGCGGTGAGGGAGCCCCGCTGCTGGTCGAGCGCGGCGTAGACGGCGACCGCGGCGTCGAAGTCGCCGCGCATCTGCAGCGCCTCCCCGTAGAGCAGCCGTAGGCGGTCGGACCGGGCGTGCTCGGGGAGGGACTGGCAGGCGTCGACGACGGCCTCGGCGCCGCCCGCGGCGAGCAGTTCCGCGCCGTGGTCGGCGAGGATCGGCGCCGTCGCGTCCGGGACACCCGATTTCTGGTACGACCGGAGGGCCGGGACGAGGTGGCCGTGCTCGGCGTACCAGGCCGCCGCCCGGGCGTGCAGGCGTCGCGTCGCCGCCGGGCCCAACGGGAATCGACGGCGGGCGACGCTGGCGACGACCGGCACCATCCGGTACGCGGACCCGCCGCCGGGCACCGGCACGAGGATGCCGCAGCGGGTCAGTTGGTCCAGCCGATGGCCCGCGTGCCGGTGACCGAGGAGACGGCTCAGCTCGGGGTGGATCGGGTCGAGGTGGGCCGCGTCCCGCAGCAGTCGGTGGACTTCGGGCGACAGTTGGGCGAACACCTCCCGGGCCAGATAGGACTCCAGTGGCGTCCCCGGGTCGTCCCAGTCCGTGCCGGTGGTGGCAGTGGCCGCGATCAGGGTGACGAGCGCCGCCCAGCCGCCGGTCTCGGCGTGCACCCGGCTGGCGAGCGCCGGGTCGGTGAGCGCGTGGTCGGCGGCGAGAACGGATGCCACCTGTTCGGGCGGGAGCCGGAGATCCGCCGGACCGTACTCGGTGAGCAGGCCCGCCTGTCGCGGCGACACTGCCGGCGGGTGGCGGGTCACCAGGACGACCCTGAGCTGCGGCGGCAGCCGTTCCACAGTGTCCAGCAGGGTCTGGAGGAGGCGGCGGGGCAGGCGCGGAACGTCGTCGAGGACGAGCCAACTCGGTTCGTCGACGCGCGGCTCGGTCGCGGCAGCGACGGCGGTGAGCCAGTCCGGCCCGGCCGTCGCCAGCGCCGCGACGTCCGGTCCGTCGTACCACCGCACCGGGCGGTCGCCCAGCCAGCCTCGTACGGCGCGCGTCTTGCCGTAGCCGGCCGCGGCGACCACGACTGTGCACCGCCGGCTCCATTCTCGGTCCGTCGTGGCGTTCATCGGATGCCTTCCGGTCGACGCTGGTCCCGGTTTCATTGGGCGCCGTGCGGGTGGCCGGGCGTACGCGAGCGTCGCCGTTACGACACCGGAACCCGGCGTATTTGACGCCACCTTGACGGCGCTCTGAACCCCGCCTCGAAGGATGTCCCGGGAAGACACGCAGAGGGCGGCCAGTCCGGGTCCGGGCCTCGCGACCGATCGATGAGGAGTGGTGATGGTGACATTGCTGTCGGGACGGGCACTGCTTGCGGTGCTTGTCGTCCTGCCGACGCTTACCGCGGGGAATGCCGCGCCGGTGAGCGCCGCCGCTGGGTCAGGCCCGGGGGCGTACGCCGACGAGCCGGTGGACCGCGACGTCGAGCTGGCGCGGCTGGGCTACCGCAACGGGGTGCGGGTGGTGTTCTCCCGCGACGAGTTGTCCGGCGACTGGGGTCTTCGTCAGGACGGCGAGATGGGCCGCAACGCGCCCCTGGCGTACGACGACAAGCAGAGCATGTTGCAGACGTACCTGAGCATCACGCCCCGGTCCGTGCCGGTGCCGCGGGTGCTGCTGTCGGAGCCGCCGGCCGGCACGCCCACCCCGCCGGAGCTGGCCTACCGGACCATCGTGGCGTCGGTGGTCGTCGCCGACGATCTGGCCGTGCCGACGTCGAGCGCGATGTCCACCGCGGCGACGATGACCTGTTGGGACCTGTACTGGAACTCGTACAACTGGGCCGAGCTGCCCGGCTACCCGAATCCGGGCACCGTGTGGCACCCGGCGAAGACGTACTACTCGTCCGACTTCGGCGGCATGAAGATGTACTCCTACAGCTACCTCGCCAACTGCGGCGGGTACGCCCGACACCGGATCTACTACAAGTCGTTCGGCGACTACTACAAGCACCACGACTACGAGGTGGCGTACGCCCACTGGCAGGCGGTCAAGAAGGGTTCGGTGCACCGCTACCGCAAGGTGCACTACGACGGCGCGGAGGGGGACACCCGCAACGGCAAGTACACCGGCTGACACCGCCCGACCGCCGGCCGTGTCCAGTGCGCGACGAACCGATCGAGCTTGCCGAGCTGCGGATCTAGCCTGATCCGGTGATGTCGACGGCGGGCGCGGGCGTACGGGTCAGCCTGCTCGGGCCGGTGGAGGTGATCGTCGCCGGCAGCCCGCAGGCGGTGAACGGCCTGCGGCGCAGGGCGATACTCGCGACGTTGGCGCTGCACGTGGGTCGGGTGGTGAGCGTCGACCGACTCATCGACGTGGTCTGGGGGGAACACCTGCCGGCCACCTCGGCCAACACGCTGCAGCGCCACGTCTCCTACCTGCGCGGAGTGCTCGGCGAGCCCGGATCGATAGTGGCCCGCCCGCCCGGTTACCTGCTCAACACCGGGCCGGAGTCCACAGACGTCCGGGCCGCCGAGCACCTCCTCGAACTGGCCCGTCGGTCGTCGGACCGCAACGAACGGGTGCGGCACCTGACGGCCGCTGTGGCGCTCTGGCGTGGCCCGCCGCTGGCCGACGTGGCCGGCTCCGCCTGGCTCGAGGAGCAGGCCGAACATCTGGCCCGCCTCCGGTTGGAGGCCGAACGGGCACTCGCCGAGGCCCGGCTGTCCGTCGGCGAGCACGCCCGGCTCATCCCCGGGCTGGCCCGGCTCGTCCGGCAGCACCCCTTCGACGAGCACCTGCACGCGCAGCTGATGCTCGCCCTGTACCGCGACGGCCGACAGGGCGAGGCGGTCGCCACCTACCGGCGACTGCGCGACGCCCTCCGGGACAACCTCGGCATCGACCCGAGCCCGCGGCTGCGGGACCTGGAGTGCGCAATCCTGCGCCAGGACAGCGCGATCGCCGCACCCGCCCCGGCCGCGCCGGCACCGACGTCGGTGGCGGCGCAGCTGCCGCCCCCCGTACCGACGTTCATCGGGCGCGCGGCGGAGCTGGCCGCCCTCGACGCGCTCATCGACCGGGGCGGCGCCGTGGTGGTGTCCGGGACCGCTGGCGTCGGCAAGACAGCGCTTGCCGTGCACTGGGCGCACCGGGCGGCCGAGCGCTTTCCCGACGGGCAGCTCTACGTCAACCTGCGCGGCTTCGACCCGGGCGCCACCCCTACCGAACCGGCGCGAGCGCTGCACGGGTTCCTGGCGGCGCTGGGCGTTCCGGCCGCACGGATGCCGAGCGATCCGGAGCTGATGGTGAGCCTGTACCGCACGACAGTGGCCGGCCGGCGGCTGCTTGTCGTGTTGGACAACGCCCGCGACGCGGAACAGGTCCGGCCACTGCTGCCCGGCTCACCGGACTGCCTCACCATCGTCACCAGCCGCGACCGGCTCACCCCGCTTGTCGTCACCGAAAGCGCCCACCCGATAGTCCTCGACCTGCTCAGCCGTGGCGAAGCCCGCGACATGCTGGTCCGCCGGCTGGGGGAGCGCCAGGTCGCCGCCGAGCCCGCCGCCGCCGACCAGATCGCCGACCGGTGCGCGCGGCTACCCATCGCGCTGGCCGTCGTCGCGGCCAGAGCCGCCACCAACCGGCACTTCTCGCTTGGTGCGATCGCCGACGAGCTCGACGACCTGGACGCCTTCCACGGGGGTGACGAGGCCACCGACGTGCGGGCGGTCTTCTCCTGGTCGTGCCGACCGCTGAGCCCGGCCGCGATCCGGCTGTTCCGGCTGCTGAGCCTGCACCCCGGCCCGGACGCCTCCGCCCCGGTGGTGGCCAGCCTGGCCGGCCGCACCCCCCAGTCGATCGGGCCGCTGCTCACCGAACTGACCCGGGCGAACCTCCTCACCGAGCACACGTACGGGCGCTACGCCTGTCACGACCTGCTGCGCGCGTACGCCACAAGCCTGGCCGACGAGGCGGAGGCACCGGCCGACCGCCGCGCCGCGGTGCTCCGGCTGCTCGACCACTGCCTGCACACCGCACACGCCGCAGACCTCGTCCTGCATCCGCACTTCAGCGAGATCAGCCTCCCGCCGGCAGCGGCCGGCGTGACACCGGAGAGTCCCCGGAGCAGGTCGGCCGCCACGGCCTGGTTCACCGCCGAACTTCCCGTCCTGCTCGCCGCCGTACCACTCGCGGCGCGGCTCGGGTTCGAGGGACACGCCTGGCGGCTCGCCTGGACCCTGGCCGGCTTCCTGCACCGGCAGGGGCACTGGCAGGACTGGCTCGGCACGCAACGCATCGCGCTCGCCGCCGCGTCCCGGATCGGGGATCAGAGCGGGCAGGGCCAGGCCCACCGCAGCCTCGGTCTCGCCTGCTCCCGGCTGCGCCGCCACGACGAGGCCGACGATCACCTGCGGCGCGCGTTCGACCTGTTCACCGAGGTCGGCGACGACGCCGCGCGGGCACACACCTGCCTCAACCTCGGTCAGCTGGCCGAGCGGCGGGGGCAGCACCACGAGGCACTGCACCATTCCCGGCGGGCGTTGACCCTGTTCCGGCGGGCCGGAAACCGGGCCGGGCAGGGCTACACCCTCAACGCTGTCGGTTGGCAGGAAGGGCTGCTCGGCAACCACCACAGTGCCCTGCGATCGTGCGGCGAGGCGCTGCGGATGTTGCAGGAGGTGGGCGACGTGCAGGGGCAGGCCGACACCTGGGACAGCCTCGGCCACGCCCATCACCAGCTCGGCGACGACCGGCGCGCGATCGCCTGCTACGAACACGCGCTCGACCTCTTCACGCAGGTGAACGACCGCTACGCCGAGGCGGGCACGTACCTCAACCTGGGTGGCAGTCACCGCGCCCTCGCCGACCTCGACGCCACCCGTGCCGCGTGGCGTCGCGCCCTGACCATCCTCGACGAGCTCGGCGATGCCGGCGCCGACTCGGTCCGCGCCGACCTCGCACAGCTCGACGAGAGTCGGCTCCCCTGACGTAGCGCGCTTTCCGCGCCGTTTCCGGGCCGCTTCAGCGCGGCCCGGCACTCTTCGGACACCAGTTTCCGGAACGAGGAACGGAGTGTTCGATGACTCGCATGGCACGCCGCCTGGCGGTGATCGGGGTGGTCGGCGCGACGGTGCTGACCATGTCCACCGCGGCCGTGGCCCAGACCGACAAGCCACCGACGAAGCGCACCGACTGCGTGGTCGAGCATGTCGACGACCGCGGCGGACCCGTCCGCACCGAGACCGAGCCCGAGGGCCGGGAGTATGGCCAGTTCCGGTGCGTCGGCGGGCAGTGGACGTACGCCTGGGAGCCCTTCGGCGCGGACGACATGATCACGGCCGACGCGATCCAGATCAACCCGGCCGGTGCCGTCTCGGTGCGGCGGTTCACCGGTCCGGCGCTCGGCAACGACCTCACGGTGGGCGAGATCGCCGGCATCGCCCGCGCCGTCAGCGGCAACCGGGAGGTGTTCGTCGACCGCGCCATCGTGGCGGTCGACGACGGCAAGCAGCGGACCCCGGAGCAGATCGAGGCGCTGCTGGCCGGCAAGGACACCACCGGCGTCCGGGTGCTGGACATCATCGAGAAGCCGGACGCCGCCAGGTCGACGAAGGACGTCATCGACGAGGCCGGCGGCACCCCCGAGACAACTGTCGTCTACTTCAGCCTGTGGGGCGCGATCAAGTCGGTGTTCGCCTGGATCGTGGACACGATCGGCGAGGTCGGCGAGTGGATCGACGACCACTGCGACTGGGGGTCCCCGAACGACGTGGGTGACATCGTCACCTGCCGCTGGTAATCCGCCCGACCCCAAGCACCGAGCATTCGAGACGAGGAAGAGATGACAGCTCTGCGGGACATCACCAGGCGCGTCACGATCATCACCACGGCCCTGATCGTCGGGCTGACAGCGTCGTACACCCCGTCGCAGGCCGCCGATGACGAGGCCCGGACGACGATCACCGATCACCCCGGTGCACCGGGGACGATGCTCCAACGGTTCGAGAGCCTGACCGGGCGGCCCGTCGGCGACCTGGACACGGTGCTGGCCGTCGACGCCGGAGGCCGCAACCTCACCGGCGACCAGCTCGCGGCGCTCGTCGCCGGTGAGCGGGTGGACGGCGTCAAGGTCGTGGGCAGGATGCCGGGCAGCCGGGACCTGCTCGGCACGACAATGGCCGACCTCGCCGACGGCGCGTACGACGGCAAGGGTGACAGCGGGACGGCGACGTCACTGATCTTTGCCTCGTCGGTGCCCGGCGGCCGGAACTGGTGCCTGACCATGTGCGTGGCCAGCGGAAAGTCGGTCTGGGAGTGCCTGCTGTCGAGTCGGGGCGGCGACCAGATCTTCACAGTCGACCTGGCCGGGGACACCACTGTGGGTGGCGCGAAGGCGGCCTTCGAGAAGGCCAACGGTGTGGCCGTCGACGGGCCGTACAGCGTGGCCACGCTGATCGGCGATGGTGAGCCCACGGCGGACGAGGTCGAGATGCTCATCGACGGCAAGGACGTCGACTCGCTGCCCCGGGTGGCGACAGTTGACGCACCGGACCCCGGGTGGGCGTTGACCGACGTCGCCGAGAAGTCCGGCGTCCCGTACGCGAAGAAGACGACGATCCACATCTTCACCTTCGGACTTCCCCTCCTCGGGAAGATCCTCGTGGTCTGCGTCTCGCACGACGGCGGGAAGACCTGGAAGTGCGGCGCCCGCAAGTGGGGCGGGTTCTAGGCGAGTCCCCGCCAGGTCGACGTGCGGGTGAGCGGTTTACCGCAGAGGTATGAATACGACTCTGCGGTACACCGCTCACCAGCGGGCCCGGCTGCCCCCGGTTACGCGAAGCGGTCGGCGATCGTCGTCAGCCTGCTGACGTACGCCGGCCAGTCGTACTCCGCGGGGAGGCCGGCGGTCTCCCGCCGTAAACCGACCGCCTCGTCGTGCTGCTCGCGCATGATGTCGGCGTGACCGGCGTGGCGGGCGAGGTCGGCGATCACGTGGATGAGGATCTGCTGCAACGTCGCGTCCTGGTGGCCCGGCTGCCACCAGGGCACCCGCCCCGCCGCGTCGAGGGGAAGCTGGTCGATCGTCTCATCGGCGAAGACCCCCACCCGGCGGTACAGGTCGATCAGCCCGTCCTTCGTCTCATCCTCGGTGGCGTACCAGTCTGCCTGCGGGTCCTCGTCGAACGCCGACAGGGGGACCAGCTCCTGCGGTGTCGGGAACTCGCGCCCGAATGCGAGCCCGAAGTAGCCAGCCTCGACATTGAGGCAGTGCTTGACGACGCCCAGCAGGTTGTTGCCGGTAGCGGTGCGGGGCAACCTGGCCTCGCGCTCGCTGAGCCCGTCGAGCTTCCAGATCAGGTTGTCGCGGGTCAGCCGGAGATGGCGGTGCAGCGCGGTCTTCGCCTTGCCCAGATCAGCCATGCGGGCCAGTATTCCTCAGCCGGCCGACGGCCACGGGGTGCCGGCCGCGCGATCGGCGCGCTCGCGGACGGCGACCCCGGCCTCACCGCTGTTGTCGCAGCGGTCGGAAGTAGTGGCGGACCGCGTAGCGGGAGACCTCCGCACCGAGTTTCGCGCCCTCGACGTCGGCGGTACGGAAGTGGACGCCACCCCAGACCCGCGCGCCGATGAGCTCGTCGAGCGCCTGCGAGAAGCTGGTGAAGTGCCGGGTCGTGCCGGAGTCGACGCTGGATCCGCTGAACGCGACGTCGTCCCGGCCGAAGATGTAGCGGTACAGCGACATCCGCGCGCCGGTGCCGCAGGCGTGGCCGGAGGGGTACTCCGGGAAGGGGGGCGTGCCGAGCAACGGCTGCCAGCCCGGGTCGGCGGCCGTCCTCGGGTTGCCGTCCGTGTCGGCGAGCTGGATCGCGGTGACCGGACGCCAGTAGCTCCAGAAGTCCTTCTGGCTGAAGCACGCCACCCCGGAGTCGGCAACGATGAGGTCGGTCATCGCGAAGAAGCGCGCGGTGTGCAGGGCGTCCAACCGGCCGGTGGTGGCGAGTTGTCGCTTGATCTCCCAGGAGACGGATCGCCGGTCGTGCCACCAGATCGCGGCCTCGGTCTGGTCCTGGGTGCGGACCGTGCTCGTCGCACCGCCGACTGCCCGCACCTCGTTGAGGTCGCGGGCGTAGGCGCTGCTGGTCAGGCGGGGCGGCTCGGGGGCGCGGAACGTCGACGCGCGGGGGAGGAGGAACGGTCGCATCCGCCCGGTCCAGGCGCCCTGCGACAGGAACAGCGGCGGTGTGGGTCGCCACTGGCCGGGCACCGTGCCGGTGCGCCACTGCTGGTCCCCGAACGCGCCGTCGTCCTGCCGCGCCGCGACCATCGCGGCCGCCGTTCGCGCCCCGACCGCCACGCCTCTCTGCTTCGACAGCCCGTCGGGAATCGTGGCGATCGCCGCGTCGTACTGTGCCCGGAGCCGCTCCCGCTGGGCGGGGAAGAGAGCGGCCAGCACGTCGTGGGCGGCGGTGGCGACGGCGGCGTCCGCCGACTCCGTCCCGCTCGACGGCGGTGCGACGAGATACGGCTGGTACGGGGTCCCGGCGATCGCGTTGAGCGCGTCGTAGACGGCTCCGCTCACCATCGCGAAGCTGCGCACCTGCTCGTTGGGTTGCTGAGCCGCGACGTCCCAGATCGCCGTCTGGGCGTTGAGGTCCCAGGTGACCACCGGGTTGACCGGGCTGCGGTCGGTGACCGCGGCCGTGGCGCCCGATGCGGGCGCGGTGAACGTGGCGGCGACAAGCGCGCCGAGCGCGATGGCCGCGGGTATGGCGCGTGACCAGATCGTCAGACGGGTGGGGGCGCGGCTCATCATGATCTCCCCGTCGGTAGGTCGGCGAGGCGTGCCGTCGACAGCACGCGGCGCGCGATCGAGAATCGATGGCTGAGCGCCAATGGTATCGGCAGGCTCCGATATAAGCGACGAGATCAGCCGGTGGACTCGGCCAACCGGAGGTCGACGAACGGGATCGTGTCACCGTCGAGCAGGTACCTGTCGATCTCGACATAACCGTGCCGTTCGGCGAACCGCAGCCCGTCCTGGTTGGTGGCCAGGACAACGGTCTCGATGACCCGGGCGCCGACCTCGTAGGCCGCGGCGAGCGCCTCGTCGTACAGTCGCCCACCGAAACCCCGACGGCGATGTTCCGGCAGCACGCGGACGATCACCGTCGCCGTCGCCTGGTCGTCCATCGGCGGCCGAACCGTCGAGCAGCCCACGAGCGTGTCGCAGTGATAGGTGACGGTCAGGCGGTTGCGGTCGGCACGGGCGCGGATCTCGCCGACCGAGAGCGGGCTGGTCGGGATGATCAGGTTGTGGACGTACTGCCAGTCGGAACAGACGCCGTCGTCGCTGTCCGGCCGCACCGACTCGAAGCGAAGATCAGGCATCCGGACAGGTTAGCCGGGCACTATGGTTCTGGCGTGCACATCCGTTTCGACATTCCCGCCGACCCCGCCTACCCGGGCCGGGTGGCCGCCGCGCTCAGCCGGGTCCGCCTGCGCAGGTACGGCTACATCGGCGCGGTGCTGGCGGCGGTGGGGGTGGTCGGTCTCGTCCTCTCGCGCGGGTCCGACCGGGCCGACCAGCTCGCGCCGCTGTGGGTGGCAGTGGTGGTGGCCGGGCTGCTGTCGATGCTGTATTCGCCGTGGGTGCGGTGGCGGGCCCGACGTCGCTCCAGCGGCTACGCGGTCGAGGGCTCCTACGACATCACCGACGACAACATCATGATGAGCAGCGGCTCGCAGACCAGCGGCATCGCCTGGGACGGGGTCGCCCAGGTCAAGGAGACCCCCGAGTTCTGGATCGTGTACGTCGGGCGGATGCCGGCGACAGTCATCCCCCGCCACCTGATGTCCGCCGAGGACGCCGAGACGCTGCGTGCCCATCTGACCAGACGCGGCCTGCTCGGGTGACTGCCGTCGAGGTCGCGGGGACACCGCGCACTGCGTAGGTTGGTGCGGTGGAGGCCCGCTTCAAGCTCCGTAAGATAGTCGCCGGACTGGCGCACCTCGCCGAGGTCGCCGCGGTCGCCGAGCCTGCCGAGCAGGATCAGGTGGTCGTCTCTCCCAGTGCGTTCGACTGGTTGCGCGAGCGGTACGGACCGCATGCCGTGGTCGACAGGACGACCAACAGTGAGTTGATCGCGGAGGCGGTGGCCGGGGCGCGCTATGCGCTCGCACACGTACCGGGTCGCGACCGCGCCATGCGCGTGACACTGACGATGATCGGCGACTCCCCGGTCGACACCGGCGACGGCGACATCAAGTTGGCCGCCGCCGAGGCGGTGGCTGCCGCGCTGGGTGGCCGCATGGAACCGGCTCCGTACCTCGGCGCCAACGGCGCTGTCTTCCCGGACTAGCCACCCGATGGCCCGCGCGGGTCAGGGGGTGAAGGCGCGGTGGTAGGCGGTGGGCGTGGTGGCGAACGCCGCGGCCACCGCCGACCGCGTCGCGGCCACCATCGAGTACGCGCGACCGGCTCCCACCCGGCCCACGCAGCGGAGGTAGGACCCCATGAGCGACCTCGCTGGAACCCGGTTGTGCGGGGTCGGGCCCGGCGGTGGGCCGCCCAGCACCGACGTCACCAGCGGTCCGGTGTGTCACGGCGTAGCCGCGAGGGCCTCCGTGCGGGTCGCGAGGATGCGGTGGCGGCGCACCGGGTACGGGATCGGGTGGGCGATGCTCCAGGCCGCGCCCGCGCAGACGATCTCCTTGTAGCGCGCCGCCAGAGCGCCCTTGAGCAGGGCCGGCTTGGCCCGGTCGTCGGCGGTCACGTACTGGATGAGGCCGTCGCGGCGACCGAGGCTGATGCACTGGTTGTAGTAGCGCAGCGGGGCCTTCGGGATCTTCGTCCGACCGGTCAACCGGATGGCGATGGCGTCGGCGGCCTGCCAGGCCATCGGAATTCCCGAGGCGCAGGACATCCGCAGCGGTTTGCCGCCCGGCCCGTCGGCGAGCGCGGCGTCGCCGACCGCGTACACGTCGGGGTGGGAGACCGACCGCATCGTGGCGTCCACGACGATCTGCCCGGTGCCCGCGACAGTCAGGGTCGTGGCGGCGGCGATGGGGTGGACGGCGAAGCCGGCCGTCCAGACGGTCACCTGGGCCGGGAGCACCCGGCCGCCGCCGGTGACCACGCCGGTGGCGTCGACCCGGGCGACGTCGGTGTGCTCGTGGACGGTGATGCCGAGCCGGGCGCACACCCCACGCAGGTGCCGCTGCGCCTGTGCGGTGAGCCAGTCGCCGAGAGCACCCCGGGTGGCCAGCGCGACGTCGAGGTCCGGCCGGGCCTCCGCGATCTCGGTGACCGCTTCGAGGCCGGTGAGGCCACCGCCGACGACGAGCACTGTCGCGCCGGCCGGGAGCTGGGCCAGCCGGTCGCGCAACCGCAACGCCGACGGCCGGCCGGAGATGTCGTACGCGTGCTCGGCGACACCGGGCACGCCGTGGTCGGCGGCGGCGCTGCCGAGGGCGTAGACGAGGGTGTCGTAGGCGATCTCGTCGGTGTCGCGCCCGTCGGTCAGCGCGACGGTCCTGCGGTCCACGTCGACGGCGGTGACCCGGGCCTGTCGCACCCGCACGCCGCTGCCCGCGTACACCTTGCTCAGCTCGTGGTGCTTGAGGTCCTGGCCGGTGGCGAGCTGGTGCATGCGGACCCGCTCGACGAAGTCGGTGTCGGCGTTGACGACGGTGATCTCGATGTCGTCGGGGTGCAGTCGCCGGGCGAGGCGCCCGGCGGCGACCGCCCCGGCGTATCCGGCTCCGAGGACGACGATGCGGTGCTTCATGGCGGCACTCCTGTCTCGGTGGTTGTCGCTTCCTGAACCGGACGGCGACGCGATTGCTGACAGGAGGCGGCTATGACCTGGGTCACCAGACGTGCAGGAGCGGTTCTCCGTGCTCGGCGGTGGACCACTGGCGCGTGGCGCGTTCGAGCTTGTCGGGGTTGACCTGGACGCGGATGGCCGCGACACCGTCGGGTGTCACCTCCAGGCACATGACGCCGACGACCCGGTCGCCGGTCACCACCACCACCGCCGGGCCGCCGTTGACGACCTCGGCGTAGAGGGCCGGGCTGCCGCTGACCAGGTTCCGCTTGACGTCGCTGGGCCGGAACAGGCCCCGCAGGAACTTCGCCACCGCCAGCGCGCCGACGATCGGCCTGGTCCGGGCCGGGATCTTGCCGCCGCCGTCGCCGACGCTTGTCGCGTCGTCGGTCAGCAACTCCACCAGTCGCTGGACCTGGCCGCTGTTGGCGGCCGTGAGGAACTCGGCGACGATCTTCCGCGCGGCGGCGCCGTCGACCTCCGCGCGAGCCCGTTCGCCGGTGACGTGCTGCCTGGCACGCCGGTAGATCTGCTGGCAGTTCGCCTCGCTGACGCCGAGGATCTCGGCGATCTCACCGTGCGGGTAGCCGAACGCCTCGCGCAGCACATACACCGCGCGCTCGTTGGGCGACAGCCGCTCCAGCAGGGTGAGCACCGCCATGGAGACCGATTCGCGCTGCTCGACGGTGTCGACCGGGCCGAGCATCCGGTCCCCGGCGAGGACCGGTTCGGGAAGCCACGTGCCCACATAGGTCTCCCGCCGGGCCCGCGCCGAGGTGAGCTGGTTGAGGCACAGGTTGGTGAGCACCCTCGTCAGCCACGCCTCGGGCGTCTCGACGTGCTCCCGGTCGGCGGCCTGCCAGCGCAGGAACGTGTCCTGGACGGCGTCCTCGGCGTCGCTGGCCGAGCCCAGCAGCCGATAGGCGATCGCCTCCAGACGGCCCCTGGAGCGCTCGAACACCTCGACCTCGTCCGGACTGAGCATGGCTCGATAGTTAACCACGCATGAGACCCCCCGCCAGCCGAATCGGACGGTAGAGCGCGGTGGCCGCGGCCGTCAGACAGATCACGACGGCGGCGAGGAGCGGCGGACGGGCACCGAGATGGACAGCCGCGGAGCCGAGGGGGATCGCCACGACGAGAGGCCCGAACATTGCGGTGTTGGCCGTCGCGCACACTCGGCCCAGCAGCGCCGACGGCGTGTGCGTCTGCACAGCGGTCACCGCCGCGACAAGGGTCCAGGGCAGGCCGACGCCGGCCACCACCGCCCCGAGGACAGTGGCCGGCCACCACGGCAGGCAACGGGCCAGGCAGCCGAGCGCGAACAGCGCCGTGCCGGCGACACCTACCGCGACGGCGCCCCGGGCCGCGATGAGCCGGCCGACGAGCAGGCCACCGAGGATGGAACCGGCGCCCTGCGCGCTGGCAAGCACACCCAGGAACGTCGTCGGCAGCCGCAGTTCGGTGACGACGACCGCGTAGATTCCCGCCGTCGTGAATCCGGACATGGCGATGGACACCGCGGCGAGCACGACCGGCAGGCGTGTCGCTCGCTGTCCGAACAGGACCACCAGTCCGGTACGCGGGCCGCCGCCGCGTTCGGTGGGTTGGTCGGCGGGCGTCCGGTTCAGGCGGAGCACCGCGTACAGGACGGCGACCACTACCGGCATGGCCGCGCTGAGCACGGCGACCGCGGAGCCGCCCCACCACGCGTAGAGGCCGGCTCCGGCGAGGGGAGCGACGAGTTTCATGCCCTCCTGGGCGCTGGAGCGCCACCCGTTGACGTGGCCGAGTTCGCTCGGCGCGAGTGCCGACGGCAGCAGCGCCGTCTCGCCGGCGTCGATGAGCACGTAGCTGACGCCGTAGGCGCAGGAGACGGCGAAGATGAGCCAGGTCTGCCCCGGCCCCCGCACCGTGAGGAGTGTCAGCAGTGCGGCGGCCAGCATGAGGTTGACGGCGATGACAAGCGGCCGCCGGGGTGCTCGGTCGAGCAGGCCGCCCAGCCACGGGCCGGCGAGCACCGGGGCGTACACGCAGAGGCCGGCGAGAGCGGCGAGACCTGTGGAGCCGGTGAGGTCCAGGATCCAGATGCCGGCGACCAGGGACATCGCGCTGCTGCCGAACCCGGACAGCAGGGAGATCGCCACGAACAGGCTTGCGTTGCGACGCATGAGCGCTCCGAGTTGAGTCGAGGTGACTCACATCCTCAGTCTTGAGTTGAACGCTGGCAATGCTGCCGGGCTCTGTCAACGCGCCGTTGACAGAGCGGCGTCGATCATGGTTGCGGCCGTTCGCGCGGGCGCGGGCAGGCGCTCGCCCGCTTCGGCGAGATCGGCGGCGAGGTGCACTGTCAACGCGTACAGCGAGCCCGGGGCGGCATCCAGCGCGGCGTCCACAGTGCTCCGCACGAGTGCCGCACGACGAAATCGCCCGTCCCACCGCCGATCGGCGTCGACCCACCGGCCAAGGTCGGCGACCGCCGACCGCAGCGCCGCGATCTGCGGGGGCAACCGGAGGTCGAGGTGCTGCCGTCGCGACCAGCGCGCCGCCGCCAGCCGCTGTCGACGCTGCTCGGCGGCCTGCCGGCTGCCCAGGCCGAGCGCCGTCGCGATCTGCGCCCACGTCGCGCCGTCGTGACGGGCCCGGTCGATGATCTCCAGCTCCTGCTCGTCCAGCCGAGCCCGGGTGGCGCGAATCTCAGCCAGCCGATCCAGCTCCGACGTCATCCGTCAACGTTACATTGACGTGCTCTCGTCGACTGCCGTCCTGGGCGTGCGGACCATGAACACATCCACCGGATCCTCGGTGTCGAGGGTGAAACCGTGCCGCTCGTACAGTCGCCGGGCCGGGCTGCCCCGCAACACGTTCAGCTGGACCAGTGTGCCGTCACTGTCGCAGCGGTCCAGCAGCTCGCGCAGCACGGCCGTGCCGATGCCGCTGCCCTGTAGCTGCGGGACCAGGTAGAAGTGCTCCAGCCAGTGGGCGTCCTCGTCCGGACGCAGCGCCACGCAGCCGGCGAACGCGCCGTCAACCTCGACCACCCAGGTGTACGCCGCCGCGAACCCGTCCCGCAGGCGCTGCCGCACCCGCTTGTCGTCGTACCGCCCCAGCCGCTCCAGGTCGGCCCGCAGCGCCACCGCCCGCAACTCGGCCACCGCCTCGACATCCGCTACCGAGGCCGGCCGCATCGTCCAGTCCGCCATGGTCCGCAAGCTATCGCGGCCCGGCGCTCTGGTCCCGGCGCAGCCCGTCGACGAGGAGTTCGACCATGCGACGTGCGTCGTAGCGGGGCTGACAGGCGCCGATGCAGAGATTGCCGACGCCGCGCAGCAACTCGAAGGCGGTCACGTCGGAGCGGATCTCGCCCGCCGCGGCAGCGGCGTCGAGCAGTTGCGCACAGACCGGCACGAGGCGGTCCAGGAAGTAGGCGTGCAGCGTCTCGAAGGTCGCGTTGTCGGACTGTAGCGCCTCGGCGAGGCCGTGCTTCGTGACCAGGAAGTCGACGAAGAGGTTGATCCACTCAGCGAGGGCGGCGTGCGGTGTGCTGCTGGCGGCCAGCAGGGTCGGCCCGGCCTCCGCGCACGCCTCGACCTGGTGCCGGTAGACGGCCACGATGAGGTCGGCGCGGGTCGGGAAGTGGCGGTAGAACGTGCCCACACCGACGCCGGCCCGGGCGGCGATGTCGCGTACGGGCGCGTCCACGCCCGAGGTGACGAAGGCCGCGGCGGCGGCGTCCAGCAGTGTCGCCTCGTTGCGTCGAGCGTCGGCCCGCTTGCGGGGGGCCGAGCGCCCCGATCCGCTGTCGATGTCGGCCACCGCGCTGTTACCCCCATCACTTGGCAAACGGAACAGTGTTCCGTATCGTTCGTGGCGGAACGTGGTTCCGCTTACTCAGGATGTCAGAGCGGGTGGGCCAGTGCCAATCACCCTTCCGTAGAGGAGCAGTCATGCAGTACCGCACCCTGGGGCGCACCGGCGTCCAGGTCAGCACCCTCGCGCTCGGCGCGATGAACTTCGGCAAGCTGGGGCACACCACCCAGGACGAGGCGACGGCGATCGTCGACGCCGCGCTGGACGCCGGAATCAACCTGATCGACACCGCCGACATGTACAGCCAGGGCGAATCGGAGGAAATGGTCGGCAAGGCCATCGCCGGACGCCGCGACGACATCGTGCTGGCCACGAAGGCCGGCATGCCGATGGGCGACGAGCGCAATCAGCGCGGCAGCTCGCGCCGCTGGCTCGTCACCGAACTGGACAACAGCCTGCGCCGTCTCGGCGTCGACCACGTCGACCTCTACCAGATCCACAGGTGGGACCCGACCACCAGCGACGAGGAGACCCTGTCGGCGCTTACCGACCTGCAACGGGCCGGAAAGATCCGCTACTTCGGCTCCTCGACCTTCCCCGCGTACCGGCTGGTGCAGGCAGAGTGGGCCGCGCGGGAACACCACCTGGGGCGTTACGTCACCGAGCAGCCCAGCTACTCGATCCTGCAACGAGGAATCGAGGCCCACGTCCTGCCCGTGACCGAGCAGTACGGGCTCGGCGTACTCGCGTGGAGCCCGCTCGCCTCCGGCTGGTTGTCCGGCGCGGTCCGGGCCGGCCGGGAGATCACCACCAGTCGCTCGGCGCTGCTACCGGCCCGCTTCGACCTCAGCGTTCCGGCCAACCAGGCCCGGCTCGACGCCGTCGAACAACTGGCCACCGTCGCCGACCAGGCGGGGCTCACCCTGATCCAGCTCGCGCTCGGGTTCGTCACCGCCCACCCGGCGGTGACCAGCGCGATCATCGGCCCCCGCACCATGGACCACCTGCACGCTCAGCTCGCCGCCGCGGACACCGTGCTCCCCGCCGAGGTCCTCGACGCGATCGACGCGATCGTCGCACCCGGGGTCGACCTCGCCGCCCACGAGAAGTTCGACACCCCGCCCGCGCTCCTCGACCCGGCGCGGCGTCGACGCTGACGGTGGTCGACGCCCGGCCTGTCGTATCGTGCCGGAATGGCACAGCCGGTGTGGGCGAACGGTGACGCGTACGAGGCGTACGTGGGTCGGTGGAGCCGCCTGGTCGCGGCGGACTTCCTGCGCGGGTTGGCAGTGCCGCCGGGGCGGAACTGGCTCGATGTGGGCAGCGGCACCGGCGCGCTGACCTCGGCGATCCTCACCCAGACGAATGCCGCCCGGGTGACCGGCGTCGACCCGTCGGAGGGGTTCGTCGCGGTCGCGCGGACCCGGGTCACCGACCCCCGGGCGGCCTTCCAGGTCGGTGACGCCCGGGCGCTACCGCTGCCCGATCGGGTCGCGGACGTGGTGGTCAGCGGACTGACGCTCAACTTCGTGCCGGAGCCCGCTCGGGCGGTGGCGGAGTTCGCCCGGGTGGTCCGGCCGGCCGGGGTGGTGGCCGCCTACGTCTGGGACTACGCCGAGGGGATGGCGATGATGCGGCACTTCTGGGCCGCCGCCGCACAGCTCGACCCGGCGTCGATCGAGCGGGACGAGGGCAGACGCACCACGGTGGGCCAGCCCGACACGCTGCACGCGCTCTGGGAGCAGGCGGGGTTGCGGGACGTGTCGGTCCGGCCGGTCGACGTGCCGACGACCTTCGTCGACTTCGCCGACTACTGGACACCGTTCCTCGGCGGTCAGGGGTCCGCGCCGGGGTACGTCGCGACGCTTGCCGAATCCGACCGGGCCGCGTTGCGGGAGTTGCTTGCCACCCGGCTACCGGTCGAGCCGGACGGGTCGATCCGGCTCACCGCGCGGGCCTGGGCGGTACGGGGCAGCGCGCCCGAGTAGCCGTCGCACCGGGCCCCGCCCAGCCCCGCCGCCGCACCTTGTCGCAAACCGGACAAGACGGTAAAGCCCCTGGTAGAGCACCCTTGGGGCAGGTGGAGGTAGACGGGTGGCGGGCCACATCCCGATCCTCCGGCCCGGCGGGGACAACATCGTCCGCACCGGTGCCGCCCTCACCCAGCCCGACCTCGAAACCGCGACGGTCACGGCACAGCTGCCGCTCCGATCGCGCGTACGACAGGCCGAGGCTGCCACCGACACCCCTGCGGGCGCCCGCAGCGGTGCCTTCGCCCACCGGGACAAGGACGTCAGCACCGTCGGCTGTCCGGCAACGCCGTCCGCCGGCCGTGTCCGCCGTCCCCGTGCCCCGCCGGCCTTTCGCACTGTGGACCCCGCCGGGGTCCGGCGTCGCTCGACCGCGCGCCGAGCCCTGGCGACCGAGCCAGAAAGGGCCCGACATGGCCGCTCCCACCGTGACCGCAGCCTTGAACGCATCCGTCTTCACGCCGGGTGAACAGATGCTGCTGACCGTGACCTACTCGGACGCCGACACCAAACCGCTGACCGTCACCATCGTGGTCACCGACGCGCAGGGCAACAGCAGCGCGCCGGTCAAGGTCACCGCGGTCATCGACCCGCTCGTCGTGACCGTCACCGACAACTCCGGACGTACCTGGACCCGGGTTTCCGACAACGGCTCCGTGGCCGTGTATCGGTCGGTGGCGTGATGCCCCGGGTCACCGTCCAGGTCCGCGACACCGCCGGCAACACCGCGACGGCCGCCGCCGACTACAGCCTGGGCCAACCCGTGCTCGGCGGCTACTACCTCTCCGGCGGCGCCGATCCGACAGCCGACATGGCCGGCGGCAACTTCCGGTCACTCACCCAGTACCGCAGCCTCGCCGACGGCTACATCTTCCCCGGCTACAACCGGCCCTGGCTTGTCAACCTGGGCAAGGCCGGGGTGCAGATGAACATGGTGCTGGAGTTGAAGCACTACGGCGCTTCGAGCCAGGGCGCGCAGAGCTTCGCCGTGGACGGCACCAACTACACAGTGCCGGAACCGACGATGACCATCCAGCAGCGACCCGGCACGACCTGGCCGAAGGCGTACGGGTACGGCCAGGTGATCAAGGGGCACTGCGACGGGTTGCTGGCCCGCGCGCTGTCGCAGTACCGCGCGCTCGGCTTCGGGGTGAACATCCAACTCGCTTCGGAACTGGACACCGATCACGAGTTCGGCACCACCGAGGACGGCAAGGCGTACAGCTGGGCCGAGTCGGACGCGCGGGCGGTGCAGGCGATGAACTACATCCTGACGTGGTTCAAGGCGCGGACGCTGCCGGCCGGCACGACCTTCTCGGTGGGGCTGGGCGGCTTCGACAGGGCCTGCTTCCAGCGCACCCACCCGGAGTCGCTGATGTCCCGCCTCGACTATCTCCAGTGGAACGCGTACGCCACAAACGCCAGCCACACCGCGCTGGCCCGGTTTCGTCGCACCAAGGACTGGGCGGTGGCGGATCTTGGCCCGGTGGCGCTGTCCCGGCCGGTGATCATCGCTGAGTGGGGGGTGCGGGTGGCCGAAATCCCGAACCAGGCCGCCTGGATCGCCACAGTGCCGGCGGCGATCGCCCAGCTCAACGCCGAGCGTGGGCCACGGATCGTGCGCACCAACTACTTCAACTCCGGCTGGGGCACCCTCACGCCGAAGGCGACCGGGTTGACAGCGCTCCGCGAGGCGTACGCCAAACGGCCGTACGTCTGACGCTGGCGGCCCGGTCGGCATACCGCCGACCGGGCCGACCGGGGAACCCTATGCTCGGATCATGGAACTGCGGATCTTCACCGAACCCCAGCAGGGCGCCAGCTACGACCAGTTGCTCGCCGTCGCCCGCTGTGCCGAGGACGCCGGCTACGGCGCGTTCTTCCGGTCCGACCACTACCTGATGATGGGTGACGTGAGCGGCGAGCCCGGCCCCACCGACGCGTGGACCACGCTCGCCGGCCTGGCCCGGGACACCAGCCGCATCCGGCTCGGCACGTTGATGACCGCTGCCACCTTCCGGCTGCCCGGCCCGCTGGCGATCACCGTGGCGCAGGTCGACCAGATGAGCGGGGGCCGGGTGGAGTTGGGCATCGGCACCGGCTGGTACGCCGAGGAGCACTCCGCGTACGGCATTCCGTTCCCGTCACTCGCCGAGCGGTTCGACCGGCTTGAGGAGCAGCTCGCGGTGATCACCGGGCTCTGGTCCACACCGCTGGGGGAGCGGTACGACCACGCCGGCCGGTACTACCCGGTACGCGACTCACCCGCTCTGCCGAAGCCCGTGCAGCAGCCGCGCCCACCGATCCTGCTCGGCGGCATGGGCCCGAAGCGCACCCCCGCGCTGGCCGCCCGCTACGCCGACGAGTTCAACCTGCCGTTCGCCTCGGTGCCGGACACGGCGGCGCAGTTCGACCGGGTCCGGGCGGCGTGCGCGCAGATCGGTAGGGATCCGGCGGAGCTGGTCTGGTCCAACGCCCTGGTGCTCTGCTGTGGGCGCGACGACGCCGAGGTGGCGCGTCGGGCCGCCGCGATCGGCCGCGACCCGGACGAGCTGCGGGCCAACGGCCTGGCCGGGACGCCCGCCGAGGTCCTGGACACCATCGGCCGGTACGCGGAGATCGGCAGCGAGCGGCTCTACCTTCAGGTGCTGGACCTCGGCGACCTGGCGCACCTCGAACTGGTCGCCGACGAGGTGATGGCGAAGCTCTGAGGCGACGCCCGTCGCCCGGTGCGGCCAGCGGTCAGCCGCGGCGATGGGCGCCCACGCCCGGCCCGGACGCGCGCGGGTCCCTGAGCACGGTGTCCAGCCGTCCGTCGCGGTCACTGTCCACGTAGGTGATGTCGGGAATCCCGTCGCCGTCGACGTCGATCTGGACGACGTCGGCGACCCCGTCGCCGTCCAGGTCGGTGACCACCTGCACCGAACCGTCCAGGTGCCGCGTCACTATCGACTGTGGCCCGGCGGCGGGCGCGCGTGGCGCCGGGCCGGGCGTCGGCACCGGCGTCGGGGCCGGCGCGGGCGCCGGGGTGGGCCGGGGACCGGGCGTGGGCGCCGGATGGCTGGTCAACCCGTCGAACGATGCGCCCGCCTGCTCGACGCCGCTGCCGGTCGGGTCCAGTTCCTCCTCGGAGGGGTACACGTCGCCCCGAGGGGCTGGATCACGGTAGCTGCTCATGGGCGTAGGGTTCCCCGGCGATGACGAGAACAACCGTGCCCGATCGACCGGTGTCCCCGGTGGGCGGTTTGGCGGAAAATGCTGGGGCCGACGCCACGGTCATGAACGGGGGTCCGCGCGTGGAACTGCGCCGGAATCGGGGGGCCCGTGCGCTCGCTCTGGTGTGCGTACTCGGCGGGGTGCTGCTGCTCGTCTATCCCAGCGACGGCGCCCTGCTCCGGACGATCATCGCGGGGGGCGCTGTGGCGCTCGGCGTCGCGGCACTGGTCAGTGCGCTGCGACCGTTCCGGTTCGGGATCGGCGCCGAGGGGCTCACCATCCGACGGCCCGGCCTGCGTCGGGACATCCGGTGGGCCGAGGTCGACGCGTTGGTCCTCGACGAGCCGCCCCGCCGCGACGGCTACCGGAGACCGCCGCGACTGCTGCTGGTGCCCGGGCCGGGGGTGCCGCTGGAGCCGGTGACCGCCCGCCACCCACTCGACGGCCGCCCCGCCATCGAGTTGCTCGTCCTCGACCAGGTCCGTGAGCAGCCCGATCAGGTGTCCGCCGCGCTCACCCGGTACGCCGGTGACCGTTTCGTCGACCTGCTGGCGTTGCGCCGCGCCGCCTTCGCCGACCCGGACCTGCCGGTGGGCCTGCGGGGCTACCAGATGGACCGGGTCGACAGGTTGATCCGACGCGGCCAGGACGCCCTGCTGTCCGGGGACGCGCCGACCCGGCAGTCGGCCCGGGGTGAGATCGAACGCACGCACGCGGCAGGTCTGCCGATCGCCCAGCGTGGTTACCACACGGTTCAGACGGATACGGTTCTGGACGCCCTCGTCGCCGCGTTGGCCGACCACGAGACCACCGATCGGGAGACCGCCACATGACCGCGCAGGGACCGCAGGCCGGGTCGACCACCGACGTTCCGCGCCGCAACTGGGCTGGCAACGTGCGGTACGCCGCGAAGGCGTTCCACCGGCCCACGTCGGTCGACGAACTGCGCCGGCTGGTCGCCGACAGCACCCGGATCCGGGCGGTGGGCAGCGGGCACTCCTTCAACCGCCTCGGCGACACCGACGGTGACCTGGTCACCCTCGCCGGGCTGCCCCCGGTGGTCGAGGTGGACCACGAGCGCAGGCAGGTCACAGTGAGCGGGGCGATGCGCTACGGCGACCTCGCCCGACATCTGCACACCCAGGGGTACGCGCTCGCCAACCTCGCCTCGCTGCCACACATCTCGGTGGCCGGCGCGGTGGCCACCGCCACCCACGGCTCCGGCCAGACCCACGGCAACCTGGCCAGCGCTGTCGCCGGCCTGGAGTTGGTCACCGCCACCGGTGACCTGCTGCGGGTCGACCGCGACACCGACAGGTTCGCCGGCATGGTGGTCGGTCTCGGCGCGCTCGGCCTGGTCACCCGGGTCACCCTCGACGTGGTGCCGGCCTTCGAGCTGCGCCAGTACGTGCACCTCGACCTCGACCGGGAGGCGTTGGACGAGGCGCTCGGCTCGGCGTACAGCGTGAGTGTCTTCACCGACTGGCGTGAGCCCCGGCTGCGTGAGGTCTGGCGCAAGCAGTTGGCCGACCAGTCGCCGCCGCCTGCCGACTGGCTCGGCACCACCGCCGCCGACAGCCCCCGGCACCCGGTGCTCGGCATGCCACCGGAGAACTGCACCCCGCAGCTCGGCGAGCCGGGTCCGTGGCACGAGCGGCTGCCGCACTTCAAGCTCGGCTTCACCCCGAGTAGCGGCGACGAGTTGCAGTCCGAGTACCACATCGCGCGGACGTCGGCGGCCGACGCGCTCGCCGCGCTGGACGACGTGGCGCACCTGATCGCACCGGTGCTGCTGGTGTGCGAGTTGCGGACCGTGGCGGCCGACGAACTGTGGCTCAGCCCGAACCACCAGCGGGACAGCTTCGTCGTGCACTTCACCTGGATCGACGACACCGCGGCCGTGCTGCCCGTGGTGGAGGCCGTGGAGGAGTGCCTGGCACCCTTCGCGCCCCGCCCGCACTGGGGCAAGGTCTTCGTCACCGACCCGGCAACGCTCGCCGCCCGCTACCCCCGCCACGCCGACTTCGCCGCCCTCCTGACCGACCTGGACCCCCCCGGCAAGTTCCGCACCAACCTCCTCAACCGCTACTTCCCCCGCTAACCCCCACCCCACCCCCACCCCACCCCCACCCCCCGGCTCCCTTCTGCGTTGATCATGAAGTTATTGCCACGACACGCCGCACCGGGTGGCAATAACTTCATGATCAACGGGGCGGGGTGGGCTCAACGGGGCGGGGTGGGGGTTTGGGTTTGGGTTTGGGTTTGGGTTTGGGTTTGGAGGGTGGCGCTCTGGACCGCTCGGCTGATGTCGGTGGGGGAGATGATGCCGGTCAGGTGGCCGGTTTCGCTGACCACCAGGGCTCGGCCGTCGGCGCACTCCGTGAGTCGGGGGAGCAGGTCGTTGAGCTGTTCGCCGGGCTGGGCCAGGACCAGTTCGTCGGCTCGGCAGGCCACCTCGGCCAGCGTGGTCGAGGCCCGCCGCTCGGGCGGTACGCCCCGCACCCGGTCGACGGTGACCAGGCCGATCGGCCGGCCGTCCTCGGTCAGCGGGAGCGCCGAATGCCGGTACGCGAACAGGTAGTTGTCGACGAAGTCCGCGACGGTCATCTCCGCCGAGGCGGTCTGCGGCTGCGGCGTCATGACGTCACCCACCCGGATCCCGCGCAGGGCGCTGCCGGTGCGGGCCTGCCGCTCCTCCATCCCGGCCGCACCGATCAGGAACCAGCCGATCAGGGCCAGCCAGAGCCCACCGAACCCGACCCCGGACAGGAACTGCCACAGCCCCAGGCCGATCAGCAGGACGCCGAGCACCCAGCCGGCCCGCGCGGCGACCACCGACGCCCGGGTCCGGTCACCGGTGGCCTTCCAGACCGCGGCGCGCAGCAACCGACCACCGTCCAGGGGTGCGGCCGGCAACACGTTGAAGATGGCAAGCAGCACGTTGATGCCGGCCAGCCAGGCCACCGCCCCGAACAGCAACCCGCCCTGCCCGGCAAGCGCCAGCAGCGCCGCGATGGCCCCGAAGAACGCCCCGAGCAGCAGGCTGACCAGCGGGCCGACGCCGGCGATCCGCAGCTCCGCGCCGGGGTCGCGCGGCTCGCCCCGCAGCTCGGCCACGCCACCGAACAGCCACAGCGTGATGCCGTCGACCGTCAGCCCGTTGCGCTTGGCCACCACCGCGTGCGACACCTCGTGGGCGAGCAGGCCCACGAAGAAGACCACCGCCGCGGCCAGCCCGGCGAGGGTGTACGCCACGGACGAGCGGTCGGGGTACGAGCGGGGGAACTGGTTGGCGGCCAACCCCCACGCGATCAACGCGAAGATGACCAGAACGCTCCAGTTGACACCGACCGGCACTCCCGCGATCCGACCAAGTCGGAAACTGGCCCTCATCCCGCCGGGATACCCCGCCAGGCCGGCGGCATGCCGAAGAATCAGGCGCACCGCGTGATCGCCCGGCGCGCTGCCCCTCGCCGGTCAGCGGCGGGGGGCCTCGCTGGCGATCGTCGCCTCCCGGGGCAGGGCGGCGGCGCGCAGTGCCCAGTCCAGCGCGTAGTCGGCGATCTGCTCCCAGCCGTCCTGCCCGACGGTGAAGTGTGATCGGCCGGGGAACTCCTCGTACGCGGTGAGCGCCCGGGACTTCTGGTAGAGCCCCGCGTTGGTCCGGACGACCGACGCCGGCACCACGTGGTCCGCACCGCCGGCCATCAGCAGTAGTGGCGCCCGGTCGATGCGTCCGGTGTCGACCCGGGCCGGAGAGCGCGGGTCCACGTTGGCGAAGGCACCCTCGAAGAACACCCGGCCGGCCCCGGGGACGGCATAGCGCTGCCAGGCCCGGTCGGAGTCCGCGCGGCTCATCGTGTTGCCGAAGGTGTAGGCGAAGTCGTCAGGGGTGAACGGGACGGCCTTGCCGCGGTTGGCGGGGCTGCGCAGGATCGGGAAGCCGGAGCGCAGCTGACTCAGCGGCACCTTGAGCACCCCCTTGATCGCCGCGGGGTGCACCCCCACCACCGCCGCACCGAGACCCCGATCGGCGAGGACCTGGGCGAACAGGCCGCCGAACGAGTGCCCCATGATGATCGGGGGTCGGGGCAACGCCCGGATGATCTTGTCGTAGTGCGCGACGATCGTGGCGATGCTCTGCTCGGCGATCGGGCCGGGGTCGTCGCGCAACTGCTCCACGGACCGGTCCATCCCGGGCCAGGCGGGGGCGATGACGTGCATGCCGCGCGCGGTGTACCGCTGCGCCCACCCCTCCCAGCTGCGCGGGGTCATCCAGAGTCCGTGGATCAGCACGACCGTGTCGACCCGACCCTGCGGCGTGGCACCCATCGCGTCCTCCCAGTGTCGCGGCGTCCGGCCCGGCGGTTACCCGCTGCCGCGCCTGGAATGCCTGCACCGCCGGGTTCCCTCAGGCTGCGTGGCGCCGCGCCCAGGACCGCCCCGGAACGGCCCCTGACAAATGTCACGGTCCGAACGTGACGACCGCTCCGGGCATCGAGGTCCGCGCCGCCGGAGCATGATTGACATGACCAGTACGCATCCGGCCGTCGAGTTGAACGGCCTCACCAAGACCTTCGGCGCGGTCACCGCTGTCGACGGGCTGAGCCTGCGGGTGCAGCCCGGCGAGGTGGTGGCGTTCCTCGGCCCCAACGGGGCGGGTAAGACCACCACCATCGACATGCTGCTCGGTCTGGCCCGCCCGGATGCGGGCACCGTCCGCATCCTCGGCGGCACCCCGGACGACGCGGTGGCCCGGGGCCGGGTCGCCGCCGTGTTGCAGACCGGCGGGCTGCTCAAGGACCTCACCGTCGGTGAGACGGTCGAGCTGAGCGCGCACTTCTACCGGCACACCCGCCCGACGGGCGAGGTGCTCGAGCGGGCCGGCATCGCCGACATCGCCGGTCGGGTCGTCGGGCGCTGCTCCGGCGGCCAGCAGCAACGGCTGCGCTTCGCGCTGGCGCTGCTGCCCGACCCGGATCTGATGGTGCTCGACGAGCCGACCACCGGCATGGACGTCGAGGGTCGGCGGGACTTCTGGCAGGCCCTCCGCCGCGACGCGCGGGCCGGCCGGACCGTCATCTTCGCCACCCACTACCTGGACGAGGCCGACGCGTACGCCGACCGGATCGTGCTGGTCCGACAGGGGCGCATCGTGGCCGACGGCACCACCGCGGAGATCAAGAACCTGGCCGCCGGCCGTACGGTCCGGGCCACCCTGCCCGGCGCCGACCAGGCCGCGCTGGCCGCGCTGCCCGGCGTTGACGCCGTCGAGGTACGCGGCGACAGCGTGCTGGTGCGCACCAGCGACTCGGACGCGATCGCCCGGCACCTGCTCACCCGGACCGACGCCCGGGACGTGGAGATCACCTCCCGCAACCTCGAGGACGCCTTCCTCGCCCTGACCACCGCGCACCCCGGAGCCTGAGATGACCGCACCCACCCCCACCCCCACCCGTGCCGTCGAGCCGGACCGCCGGCTGCCCGCCCTCGGCGGTTTCGCCCCGGGCGTCCTGCGCATCGAGCTGCGTCGGGTGCTGCGCAACCGCCGTACCCTCGCCTTCACGCTGATCATGCCCGGCGTCTTCTTCCTCATCTTCGGTCTGCCGCAGGGCGGGCAGTCGCTCGACAACGGCCGCCCGGTCACGGCGTACGTCATGATCAGCCTGGCGGTGTACGCGGCCATGGTGGCGACCACGAGCGCGGGCGGCGCGGTCGCCACCGAGCGGGCCCTGGGCTGGAGCCGTCAGCTGCGGCTCACCCCGTTGCGCCCGACCGCGTACGTGGCGATGAAGCTGGTCACCGCGATGACCCTCGGCCTGCTCGCCGTCGTCGTCGAGTTCCTGGTGGGCGCCGCGGCCGGTGTGCGCATCCCGGTGTACGTGTGGCTGCTCTCCGGGCTCGCGGCCTGGGTCGGCTCGCTCGTCTTCGCCGCGTTCGGCCTGTTCATCGGCTACCTGGTGCCGGCCGAGAACGTCATGCAGTTCATCGGTCCGATCCTGGCCGTGCTTGCCATGTTCGGTGGCCTGTTCGTTCCGGTCGAGGTGCTGCCGGAGGTGCTCCAGCAGGTCGCGAAGTTCACCCCGGTGTACGGCATGGGGGTGCTGGCCCGGGCCCCACTGACCGGCGACGGGGTGAGCGTGGTGGCGGTGGTCAACCTCGTCGGCTGGGCGCTGGTCTTCGGTGTCGGTGCGGCCCGGCTGTTCCGCCGGGACACCGCGCGGGTCTGACCACCACGACGGTTAGCGTGGACCCGATGGACCTTCCGACCGGGCAGCCCCGACCGGTGAGCCGCCACTGGCGGTTCACCGGCTGGCTGCTGGCCGCCGTGTGGCTGTTCTTCCTCAACGTGCCGCTCGCCACCGCGTTGCGCCAGCCCGAGCCGTGGCGGCGGCTGCTCGGCGTGGCCGCCCTTGTCGTCTTCGGCCTCGGTTACGTGCTGCTGTTCGAGTGGGCCCGCAAGCGGCGCCAGGCACTGTTGCCGATCCCGGTGGGTCGGGCGCGGGTCGGGCTGGTGCTGCTGCTCGCGGTGGGCCTGGTCAGCATCCCCGGCACCGGTGGGGACTGGCTGGTCACCCTGGTCTACGTGGCGGCCGCCGGGGTGTTCCTGCTGCCGGCGGCGGAGGCGTTGGCCGCGGTGCTGCTCTGCGCGCTGACCCCGGTGCTGGCGTCCTGGCTGGTGCCGGGTTGGCAGGCGGAGAACGGCGTCGTCTTCGCGGTGCTGCTCGCCTCGTTCGCGATGTTCGGGGTGTCCCGGCTGGCCCAGCGCAACGGGGAGTTGCAGGCCGCCCAGCGGGAGATCGGTCGGCTCGCGGTCGCCGAGGAGCGGGCCCGCGCCGCCCGCGACCTGCACGACATCCTCGGGCACTCGTTGACGGTGGTGGCGATCAAGGCCGAGTTGGCCGGCCGGCTCATCCAGGTGGACCGCGACCGCGCCGCCGCCGAGATCGCCGAGGTGGAGGCGCTGGCCCGCGCCGCACTGGCCGACGTGCGGCAGACGGTCGGGGCGTACCGCGAGGTCACCCTCGCCGGGGAGCTGGCCGGCGCCCGCTCCGCGCTGGCCGCGGCGGGCATCGCGGCGGACCTGCCGGGCGAGGTGCCGGCGTTGCCGGACGAGTGGGACCGACTGTTCGGGTGGGCGGTACGGGAAGGGGTGACCAACGTGGTTCGGCACAGCGGGGCGCGGTCCTGCACGGTCCGGGTGCACCCGGACCGGGTCGAGGTCAGCGACGACGGTCGGGGCCTGTCCACTCCCGACGCCAGCGGGCACGGGCTGGTCGGCCTGCGTGAGCGGGCGCGGGAGTTGGACGCCGTGCTGAGCGTCGGTCGCCGACCCGACGGGAGTGGTTTCCTGCTCCGGGTGCACGCCCCGGCGGAGACCCGGTGAGTGCCTCCGGCGCGGGACCGTCCAACCCGATCCGGCTGCTGCTCGCCGACGACCAGGCACTGGTCCGCGGCGCGCTGGCCGCGCTGCTGTCGCTCGAGGACGACCTGAGCGTGGTGGCGGAGGTCGGCCGGGGCGACGAGGTGGTGCCGGCGGCCCGCGACAGCGACCCCGACGTCGCGCTGCTGGACGTGGAGATGCCCGGCCTGGACGGGATCGCCGCCACCGCCGCGTTACGGGCCGCCCTGCCGAGCTGCCGCGTGCTTGTGGTGACCACCTTCGGTCGGCCCGGCTACCTGCGTCGGGCGATGGAGGCCGGCGCGAGCGGCTTCGTCGTCAAGGACACCCCGGCCCGGCAACTCGCCGACGCGGTCCGTCGGGTGCACGCCGGCCTGCGGGTGGTCGACCCCACGCTTGCCGCCGAGACCCTGGCCGCCGGGGTGAGCCCGCTCACCGACCGGGAGACCGAGGTGCTGCGGACCGCCCGTGGCGGTGGCACTGTCGCCGATCTGGCCGGGGCGCTGCACCTGTCCGAGGGGACGGTGCGCAACCACCTCTCGGCGGCGATCGGCAAGACCGGCGCCCGCAACCGGGCCGAGGCGATCCGGGTCGCCGAGCAGAACGGCTGGCTGCTCGGCGAGTGACCCCCGCCGGTCAGGCGGTCGGGGGCGGGGTGGGCAGCTTGTCGACAACCACCACGCTGCTGCCCGGGCGGACCTCGGCGAGCAACTCCCGTTGACCGCTGCGGGTCAGCCGGATACAGCCGTTTGTGGTGTTCTCGCCCAACTCGTCGTCGTTGTGCCAGGTGTGCACCCCGATGTGCGCGCCGCGCAGCCCGGCGGGCACCGACTCGGGGTCGTCGGGCACCGACCCGAGCGCGTAGATGTCCACCCCGCCGTAGACCTCCTCGGGCGGTGGGGTGCGGCCCAGGATGAAGGTCCGCCCGAGCGGGGTGTCCTGCCCCGACTGGCCGAGGCTGACCTCCCAGGAACGCACCGCCTTGCCGGCCCGGTACCAGGTGAGCCGGTGGACCTTGCGTTCCACCACGATCTGGTCGCGCAGCGCCACGGTGTCGAACCCACCGGGAGGCAGCCAGGCGAGCCGCCGATTGGCCGACGGCAGCAGGACCGCCGTCCAGCCGGCCCGCCGGTCGGCGATCGGCATGGTCAGCTCGACGCCGTTGATCGTTGGTTCGAGGAAGGCGCGCGGACGGCCGCCGGGTGCGTCGTACGCGGTGACCCGCCTGGTCGGGTGCGCACCCTCGGTCAACGCCGTGGTGTCCATGGTGGCCGGGTCCGTGGGGAAGCCGCCGGGAGCCGGGTCGTAGTCGACCACCGGCAGCCCCGCCGGGGCGGGCGCGGCCGGCGGGATCGACTCCTCGGGGCTCTGGTCGACGCTGCTCGGCGTGGGGTCGGCCGCCGCGATCTGTTGGTCGGGGGCCGCCGTGCCAGGCGTCAGGGCCTGCCCCACCAGCAGTGCGGCCACCAGTAGGGCCGGTACGGCGACGGCGGCGACCAACCAGGGGCCACGGCGGCGGTACGGAGACTTTCGGTCAAACGGCACCAAACCACTCTAAGGTGGCGGACGCGTCGAAGCTCCCGGTTCGGTGAGACCCGCCGACCGAACGTCGCGGGCGCGGGCGACCAGGGCGCCCGATGTGGACGCAAACGCACGTCGGCGCCGTTCGGTTCGATCGCGGCCGAGAAATTTTCCGGACTGGTGATCCGCGCGCCCCGTCGGTCCGTACTGGATGGGGGAGCAGGGGTCGGCCGGTGGTACGCCGCCGCGAGACGATCGAGGAGCAGATGGCCCGGGCACAGCAGAACGAGAAGGCGGCCACCGTCCGGACCAGCGCCAGCAGTCGGGGGGTGCGCACACGGTCACGGTCGGCGGCGACCCTGCTGATCGCGTCGGTGCTCGCCGCACTGTGGGCGGCGATCATGTTGACGGGCGCCGGGCAGACGGCGTACGCGTACGGTTTCTTCTTCACCGAGTTCTTCGCCGGGGTGGTCTCGCTTGTCGCGTTGAGCCTGACCGTGATGCTCGGCCTGCTCGCCACCGACCGGCTGGTGCTGGGCATCGCGCACCGGGTGCTGGTGCAGTCGGCCCACCGGGCCACCGGTGTGCTGGGCGTGGCCGGGCTCGGTTTCCACGTCCTAACCAAGATCGCCACCGGGCGGGCCGGCGCGACAGACGCCCTGGTGCCGTTCGTCGGCGGCCGAGGGCTCTACGTCGGGCTCGGGACCGTGGCCGCCCTGCTGATGGTCAGCGTGATCTGGACCGGCATCATCCGGGCCCGCTTCGCCGGCGTCGGTCCGAAGTGGCTGTGGCGCACGCTGCACTCCACCGCGTACCTGGCCTGGCCGTTCGCCGTGTTCCACGGCCTCAACGCCGGTCGGGTCGCGGCGCCCTGGGTGATTTTCAGCTACCTCGGCTGCATCCTGCTGGTGGTGCTGGCCCTGCTGGTGCGGCTGTCGGTAAGCATCGGTCGTCGCAGCCGCGAACAGCACCAGGCGGCGGTGCGCAACGCGGTGATGGTCGGTCGGGCCGACGACGCGAAGACCGTTCGGGTGCTGTTGGGCGGGTTGGGTCGTCGCGGCAAGTCCGCCGCGGAGAAGCGTCCCGCCTGGGCGGAGACCACCACCGCCACCTGGGCCGCGCCGGCCGCGCGGCGGGACTCCGAGCGCTTCACCGTCCCGGTGGTGCCCGAGCCGGGCTCCCTCGTCGAGTCGGCCCGGCCCAGCCGCCGCCGACGTGTCGAGGAGCCCGCCGCCCGCGACACCGACCGGCCGTCGCGGAGCCGGCGGGACGAGGTGGAGCCCGCGACCCGCAGGTCCCGGCGCAGCGTCGAGGAGACCGTCACCCGCGCGCGCGACGAGGAGGAGTCGGCGCCGGTGACCCGGCGGCGCGGCTCGCGTACCCGGGACGAGGCGGTGCCGGCCGGGCGGCGACGCGTCGAGGAACCCGCCGCCGAGCGGTCCAGCCGCCGGAGCCGGGACGAGGGCAGCCGGTACTCGGCGCCGCCACTGCCGGCGGCCGAACCGGAGGAGCCGTGGGACAGTCCGCGCCGCTGGCAGGCCGGCGAGCCGGTCTCCGCCGAGCCGATCTCCGCCGGTCCGATCTCGGCGAGCCCCATCTCGGCGACGCCGCGCAGCGGCAGCGGCCGGCACAGCGCCGACGACGACGTGCCGGAGGAGCCGGACTACTGGCGCCCGCCGGCCCGGTACGTGCCGGACGAGGTGCCGCCCGTCGACGACACCCCGACCCTTGTCGACCTGGCCTCGCGCCGCGCCAAGCGGGCCGCCGGCGAGGGCCGCTCCGCCAAACGCCGCAAGGCCAGCGCCGACGCGGTGGACGGGGCGTACTGGGCTGGGCTGCGGGGTGAGGCGAAGTGATGCGGACGGCAGTGCCACCGGTCGCCTGCGTGGGCGAGCCCCGGCTCACTGCCGGCTTCGCCGAGTACGGTCGGCTCGACCTGGCCGCGCACGAGGAGGTGCACGGCCCGATCGGCCCGATGGAACCGGCGCAACTGCTCCGGCTCGCCGAGGGCATGCAGCTCAAGGGCAAGGGCGGGGCGGGTTTCCCGTTCGCCCGCAAACTTCGCGCGGTGCTGGAGTCCTGCGAACGGCAGGACCTCGCCGCCGTCGTGGTGGTCAACGCCACCGAGGGGGAGCCGGCCAGCTGGAAGGACAAGGTGCTGCTCACCCGGGCCCCGCACCTGATCCTGGACGGCGCGGCGCTTGCCGCGTACGCGTTGGACGCCGACGAGATCGTCATCGGGGTGGCCGACGACGGGGTCGGCCGGGACTCGCTGATGGAGGCCCTCGAAGAGCGCCGGATGCCGGTGCTGACCACCATCGTCACAGTGCCGCACCGGTTCATCTCCGGCGAGGGCGGCGCACTCGTCAACGGGATCAACGGGCTGCCGCACATCCCGCCCGGCACCAAGAAGCGGTCAAGCGACTCCGGGGTCAGCGGCCTGCCCACCCTGCTGTCGAACGCCGAGACGTACGCGCAGCTCGCCATCGGCGCGCGCCTCGGCCCGTACGAGTACGCGGCCCTCGGCACCGACGACGAGCCGGGCACCGTGCTGCTCACCGTGACCGGCGCGGCGGGCCGCCCGGCAGTTGTGGAGTGCACCGCCGGCATGCCGCTGCGCGACGTCCTCGACCTGTGCGAGGTCCCGGACGTGCAGGGCATCCTGATGGGCGGCTACCACGGCAAGTGGATCACCCCGGAGGCGGCGGAGACGGCCGAGGTGTCCCGCAAGGGCCTGGCCGCCGTCGGTGGCACCCTCGGCGCGGGCATCATCATCCCGCTCGGCGTCGACACCTGCCCACTCGGTGAGGCCGCCCAGGTGGTGCGCTATCTCGCCGGGGAGTCCGCCGGCCAGTGCGGACCGTGCAAGATGGGCCTGCCGGACCTGGCCCGAGCGGTGGACCTGGCCGTGGCCGGCAGCCAACCGGCCGACGTGGTGCGGGCCGCCGCCGGTGAGGTGAAGGGTCGGGGCGCGTGCAGCCACCCGGACGGCACCGCCCGGTTCGCGCTCTCCGCGATCGAGGTCTTCGCCGACGACCTGCGGCTGCACAGCACCGGCGACGGCTGTGGGCGGCGGGTCAAGGGCACGATGGGGCTGCCGGGCGCACCCGACGCGAACCCGCAGAAGCTCACCCTGGACTGGTCGCGCTGTGACGGGCACGGCCTGTGCGCGCACGTCGTACCGGACTTCATCCGGCTGGACGCGAACGGATATCCCGCCTTCCCCGCCACCCCCGTGCCGACGTGGCTGCGGGAGGGCGCGCTGAAGGCGGTCAAGGTGTGCCCGGAGTTGGCTCTGCGCCTCGCCAAGGCCGAGTAGGGAAAGCCCCGACGCCGCAGGCACAGGAAGGTGTCCCTTCCTGACGAGAACGGAGAAGCGGATGCCCAGTGGCATGGCATGGACGGCAGCCGGGCATCTGCGCCGCGCCGCCACCGCCGGAGCGCTCGCCGTGGCGCTGCTCGGGGCTGCGGCCTGCACCGGCACCGCGCCGGGTGGGCCGGCCGTCGCCGGAGCGGCCCCGACCCCGACCGGTGGACCGACGGGCGCGGCGACGAGCGTGCCGCCCGGCACGGTGCCGGCGCAGGTCCCGGACGTCCTGCGCTTCAGCGGGACCACCCTCACCGGTACGGCGTTCGACGCGGCGCAGCTCGCCGGCAAGCCTGTGGTGCTGTGGTTCTGGGCGCCGTGGTGCGCCACCTGCGCCAGTCAGGCCTGGACGGTGGCGGAGATCGCACCCCGCTACCGGGACACCGTGCCGATCATCGGCGTCGCCGGTCTCGGTGAGCAGCGGGCCATGAAGGAGTTCGTCACCGAGTTCGACCTCGCCGGGACGCCGCAGATCGAGGACCGCAAGGGCGCGCTCTGGAAGCGGTTCAAGGTGACCGAGCAGAGCATCTTCGTGATCATCGACCGGAGCGGCGCGATAGTGCACCAGGGCTTCCTGGACGGTGAGGCGCTCACCGCCAAGGTCGCCGCACTGGCCGGGGCGTGACCGCGGCACTGCTGCTCGCGCTGACCGCCGGCATGCTCGGCGCGGTCAACCCGTGCGGCTTCGCGTTGCTGCCCGCGTACCTCTCGCTGTTGGTCGCCGGGACGTCGGACACCCGCGGCGCGGTCGGCCGTGCGCTCACCGCGGCGGCCGGGCTGACAGTGGGGTACGTGCTGGTGTTCGGCGCGTTCGGTCTGGCGCTCGCGCCGCTGGCCGGCTGGCTGCGGCCCCGGCTGCCGTGGCTGACAGTGGTGCTCGGCGTGCTGCTGGTCCTGGCCGGTTGTTGGCTGCTCGCCGGGCGGCGGCTGCCCGCCCCCGGCTGGTCGGCCCGGGCGCCCCGGCTGACCCGGTCCTGGCCGTCGATGGCGCTGTTCGGCGCGGCGTACGCGTTGGCGTCGCTCGGCTGCGCCATCGCGCCGTTCCTGGCCATCGTGGTGACCAGCCTCCAGGCCGGCTCGACCGGGCGCGGGTTGGCGCTGTTCGGCGCGTACGCGATCGGGATGGGTCTGGTGGTCGCGGTCGCCGCGCTCGGGGTGGCGCTGCTGCGCGACGGCCTGGTGGCCCGGCTGCGCGTCGCCGGCGCGCTGGTGCCCCGCCTCAGCGGCCTGGTGCTGCTGGTGACCGGTGGTTACGTCGCCTGGTACGGCCGGTACGAGCTAAGGCTGGCCGCCGGCCACCGAGACGCGTTGCGCGACCCGGTCATCCAGGCGGCGTCCCGACTACAACACACAGTGGCCAACGCGCTGGACACCGTCGGCCCAACCCTGCTCCTGGCCGCCCTAACCGCCCTCCTCCTAACCGCCCTCCTCCGCAAACGCCCCCCACCCCGCCCCGTTGATCATGAAGTTGTTGCCACGACACGCCGAGGCGACGGGCAATAACTTCATGATCAACCGGGCGGGGGTCGGGCCGGGGGCCGGGGGGCCGGGGGCGGGGGCGGGGCGGGGGGTTAGCGGGGGGTTAGGCGGTTGGTGCCTAGGCGGTCTTGGAGGACCTCGGGGATCAGGACGCTGCCGTCGGGCTGCTGGTACTGCTCAAGGATCGCCGGGAAGAGCCGGCTGGTGGCCAGCGCCGAGCCGTTGAGGGTGTGCACGAAGCGCGTCTGCTTGGCACCGGGCTCGCGGTAGCGGATGGCCGCCCGACGCGCCTGGTAGTCGCCGGCCCAGGAGACCGACGACACCTCCTTGTACTTGCCGGTGCTCGGCATCCACACCTCGATGTCGAGGGTCTTCTTCATCGACGCGCTGGCGTCACCGGCCGAGAGCAGGCTGCGCTGGTAGTGCAGGCCCAGCCCCTCGACCAGGCTCTCCGCGTGGGCGAGCATCTCGGCCAGCGCCGCGTCGGCCTGCTCCGGCAGGGTGAACTGGAAGATCTCCACCTTGTTGAACTGGTGGCCCCGCACGGTGCCGCGCTCGTCCGAATGTGAGCCGGCCGCCTCCCGGCGGTAGCACGGCGTGTACGCGAAGGCCTTCAGCGGCAGCTTCGGGGTCTCCAGGATCTCGTCCTGGTACGCGCCGAGGATCGCCGTCTCGGACGTGGGCAGCAGGAACTGCCCACGTGGGGCGGACGCCGAATCCAGGTGGTAGACGTCGTCGTAGAACTTGGGGAACTGCCCGGCGGCGAAGCCGGCCGAGTCCAGCAGCAGGTGCGGCGGGAGCAGGAACTCGTAGCCGGCCTTGATGTGCTGGTCGACGAAGTAGTTCAGCAGCGCCCACTCCAGGCGCGCACCGATGCCCGTGTAGATCCAGAAACCGGACCCGCCGAGCTTGACGCCGCGCTCGTAGTCGACAAGGCCCAGCGCGCGGCTCAACTCCACGTGGTCGCGGACCTTCTCGATCACCGGCGGCTCACCGAAGGTCTTGACCACCCGGTTGGCTTCCTTGCCGCCGGCGACGACATCGTCGGCGGGCAGGTTGGGCAGCTCGCTCATCGCGGTGCGCAACCGCCCCTGCACCTCGTCCAGCTCGGACTCCAGCTCGGCGAGCTGCTTGCGACCGGCCTCCGGCGTGACGACCTCCGGCTCGCGGCCGGCGCGCTTCGCCTCCGCGTACGCCCGCGCCTCCGCCTTGCGGCGCTGGCGATCGGCGTCGATCTCCGTGATCAGGGCGCGGCGTTCCTGGTCGAGCCGCTGGATCTCGTCCAGTGCCCGGGTGACCTCGGCGGGATCCAGACGCTTCGCCAACGCGGTCGCCACCGCCTCGCGATCCTTCCGGATCAACTCCATGTCGAGCATGCTGCTCCGTACGCCTCCGTCCGGGGTCACTGGTGAACCACCAGATGCTACCGTCGCGGGCTTTTCCTCCCGGAACGGGGAGTGCGGACGGTCAGCTCAGAGTCGGATCGGCATCAACACCGAATAGGTGTCCACGTCGTCCGTCCGGCGTACGGCCAGCGGGGCGATCGGTCCGTCCAGCTCCAACACGAGCTGCGCCGCGCCGGCCGCGGTCAACGCGTCGAGCAGGTAGCCGCCGTCCACCCCGACCCGCAACGCGTCGGTGCTCAGGTCGGCGGCGGGGAGCAGCCGCAGCCCGCCCTGGTCGTCGACGCCGAGCACGGTGACCTCCCGGGTCGTGCCGTCGTGTTCCCGGGCGACAGTGGGTGCCGCCGGATCGGCAAGCGCCGCGCGCAACGTCGCCACGTCCACCGGGATCCGGCGCGCGGTGGGCCGCTCCCCGACGGCCTTGCGCAGCAGCCGGCGGTAGTCCGGGAAGTCGTACGGCAGCGCGCTGCCGGTCACCGTGCGACCGGCCACCAACACCCGCAGTCGCGCGCCGGTCACGCTCAACCACACCGGCCGGGCGTCGGAGGCGTCGAGTAGCGGCCGGAGCTTGTCGATGAGGGCCACCGGGACGAACACCCGGGCCGGCGGACCGTCGACGTCCGCCGTGGCGCGGGCGAGCGCGAGCCGGTACCGGTCGGTGGCGACGAGCCGCACGCCGTCCGGCTCCACGTCGAGCAGTACGCCGGAGAGCATCGGCAGCTCGGGGTCGACGCCGACGGCGAAGCGCACCGCGTCGAGCGCGGCGGCCAGGTCACCGGGGGAGAGCAGCAGCGTGGTGGTGGCCGGCTGGGCCGGGTCGACCAGGGCCCGGAGTCGGGCGGCCTCCCGGCGGGCGTCGGTGAGCCCGTCGGCCAACCGGCGCAGGTGCGCGTCGAGCAACTGGTGCACCGCCGCCGGCTCGGCGCGGACCGCGGCGGCGATCTCCGGCACCGGCATCCCGATCCGGCGCAGCCCGGCCACCAACCGGGCCGGCGTGACCTGTTCGTCGGTGTACCAGCGGTAGCCGGTCACCGGGTCGACAAGGGCCGGCTCCAGCACCCCCGCCGAGTCGTAGAAGCGCAGCGCGCTGACGGTCAGGCCGCTGGCCCGGGCCAGCTCGCCGATGCTGTGCAGGTCACTCACGCCAGGCATCCTGCCCCCTCGACCGGGTCGAGGGTCAAGCCGAGGGCTCCCGCGTCTCCTGGCTGAGCACCCGGAAGGTGAGCCCGGCCCGGATGAGCCGGTCGAGCAGCGCGTCGCCCATCGCGGCGACCGGGGTGAGCTGGCCGGCGGTCGGTGGCAGCTCGTCGAGCGCCAGGCAGAGCGCCGACTCGGCGAGCATCTTGGCCGTCTCGTCGTAACCCGGGTCGCCGCCGGCCACCTCGGTGACCACCCGCTGCCCGCCGCCGGTGCCCACGAAGCGGATCCGGAACCAGGACGCCGCCCGTTGCTCGGGGGTGGGCCCCTGCCCGGAGGCGAGCCGGCCGAGCAGCCAGCGTCGGGTGGGCGGCAGCCGCACCAGCCCGACGAGCGCACCGAGCCCGACCGCGGCGGCCAGCACGGTGGGCAGCCGCTTCACTGCGGCGAAGTGCCGGTACCGGAAGTCCGGGCCGTACTCCGGGCGGGCCGCCGCCGACCGGCGGACCACCTGCGGGTCGATGGTCGGCAGCGGGACGGTCCAGATGCCCAGCTCGGACGAGCGGGCCAGCCGGCCGGGGACCGCCCGGACCCGGCGGTCGGTGGGGCGCGGCTCGACCGCCCGGCGGTCCCGGGCGGCCCGGCTGGCCTGCCCGGTACGGGAGAACGCGGTGAGCGCCGAATGGTAGGTGCCGGCGGAGAACCGGCCACCGGCGCGGACGTAACCGTCCACTGTGATCGGCGCGTCGGCGGGCAACTGCTTGACGGTGAACCAGACGCCCAGGTCGTGCGGGACGGAGTCGAACCCGCAGGAGTGCACAAGCCGCGCGCCGGTGCGGGTCGCCTCGGCGTGGTGACGCACGTACGTCAGGTCGACGAACTCCGGCTCGCCGGTGATGTCCAGATAGTCGGTGCCGGCCGCCGCGCAGGCAGCGACGAGCGGCTCGCCGTGGTGGACGTACGGGCCGACGGTGCTCGCCACCACCCCGGCGCTGCCCGCCACCGCCCGCAGGGAGTCGGCGTCGGTGACGTCGGCGGTGAGCAGCGGCAGGTCGGCAAGTTTCGGGTCGACCCCGGCGAGCCGGTCCCGGACGGCGGCGAGGCGGTCCGGGTTGCGCCCGGCCAGCGCCCAGCGCAGCCCGACCGGCGCGTGCCGGGCCAGGTAGTCGGCGGTCAGGCCACCGGTGAACCCGGTCGCCCCGAACAACACCACGTCGTACGTTCGCTCCCCAGCCATGCCCAGAGTGTGTCATTCGGGGTCCCCGATGGCAGGTCGCCAGGAGGGCGTCAGGGCGTGAACACGGCTCGCACGCACCCGTCGGCCCGGTCCCGGAACAGCGCGTACCCCTGCGGGGCGTGCGTCAACTGCAGCCGGTGGGTGGCCAGGTGTTCGGTGCGCAGCTCACCGCGGGCCATCCGGTCCAGCAGCATCGGTACGTCCCGCAGGTCCGCCCGACCGGCCCCGCGCAGCGTCAGCCGTCGGTCGGTCACCGCGCCCAACGGGAACGCGTCGACGAATCCGTCCGACCCGCCGAGCAGCACCACCACACCGCCCTTGCGGCACGCGTGCACGGCCTCACGGCTGGCGTCCGGACGGTCGGCCGGGCCACCGAACCGCTCGGACGGCGGCGCGCCGACCGCCACCACGCAGACGTCCGGGCCCCGCCCACCGCTGCGGTCGCGCAACTCGGCCGCGACGTCGGTGCGGCGGTAGTCGAGCGGCTCCGCGCCGGCGTGCCGCTCGGCCATCCGCAACCGCTCCTCGTACCCGTCGACGACAAGCACCCGGGCGGCCCCGCGCAGCACCGCAGCCCGAGCGGTCAACTGGCCCACCGCCCCCGCACCCCAGATCGCCACCACGTCGCCGGGACCCACCGCACCCAACTCGGCGGCCAGCCACCCGGTCGGCGCCGCGTCGGCGGCGAACAACGCCCGGTCGTCGTCGACCGCGTCCGGCACCCGAAACGCGCCCACGTCGGCGTACGGCACCCGCACGTACTCGGCGTGACCGCCGGCGAACCCGCCCGCCGCCCGGGGACGGCCGAAGCAGCCGGCGTCCGAGTGTTCCCATCCGGGGTCGACGCTCGCCGGGTCGGCGCTGCCGTTGTCGCAGCAGGAGTGCAGGCCCTGGCGGCAGTACCAGCAGCCGCCGCAGGCGATGCTCGCGCCGACGACCACCCGATCGCCGTCACGGTGCCGGCGGACAGCGGGACCGACCTCGACCACCTCGCCCAGGAACTCGGCCCCGAGCACGTCGCCGGCCCGCAGCAGCGGGTTACGGCCGGCCAGCAGCGGCAGGTCCGCGCCGGAGGTGGCGCTGCGGCGGACCCGGACGATGACGTCCCGCTCGTTGCGCAGCTCCGGGTCGGGCACCTCGCGTACCGCCAGCTCGCCGGCGGCCACCCAGCACAGCGCCCTCACCTGCGGACCTCGGGGCGGTCCAGCGCGGACCGGTCGGCGCGCAGCACCTCGCCGGCCTCGGCCCATTGCTTGATCTGGCGCAGCGCCCGGCGGACCAGCAGGCCCGGGTCGTCGCCGACCAGGTGCGCGGCCAACCCGACCGGCGGGGTGGCGCCGGCAAGCGGTCGGGCGGCCAGCTCGGTGCCCCGGTCGCCGGGCGCGGGCCGCACCCGCACCTCGACCGCCCCGTCCAGGCGGCGCAACGGCTCCGGCCACCGGCCACCGGGAAGCACCTGCTCGGGCGGTCGGTCGACGGTCACCACCTCCCACCCGGGCGGGGCGACCGGGTGGCGGTCCGCGCCACCGCGCCCGCGCCACCGGGGTACGCGCCACCGGCGCACCCCGGCCAGCGCCGCGCCGCCGAGGGCGGGTCCCGCCCGCACCAGCCGTCCCATCGCTGCCACCGGTCCCACGTCCTCCCCGTCCACGTCCCCCGATCATCGGTCGCGGACGGGTGAAGCGTGCTCGCCCGGAAGGGGTGAACCGGCCCGCGCCGGGTAACCGCTCGCCGACCGGGGGCGGAGCGCGTGGTGGGGGTGGGGCCGGGTGCCGGAACAGCAGAGTCGCGTACGCGTCGACACGATGGTGGAGCAGCCACCGCTGCTCGCGTCCCGGCTGACCCCGGCCGTGCCACCGCAGCCGGTGCTGGCCCGGCCCCGGCTGCTGCGCCGGCTCGACGAGGGCACCGCCGGACCGGTCACCCTGGTCGCCGCCCCCGCCGGTTGGGGCAAGACCACGCTGCTCGCCACCTGGGCGCGGCTCGACAGCGCGACGCCCGACGTCGAGCCGGGCGCGGTCGTGCCCGACTCCGGCGAACTGTCCGTGTCGCAGGCGGCCATCCCGGTCCCGGCCTGGGTGTCGGTGGAGGTCGGCGACGACGCCGACCGGCTCTGGGCGTACCTCGCGGCGGCGTTGCGCACGGCGACCGGGTCGGCGGAGGCGGGCCCGGTGCCCGACCGGCCGCCCCGCCCCGACCAGTTGGAGCTGTTGGCCGCCACCCTCGCCGACGCGGACCGGCCGGTGCTGCTGATCCTGGACGACCTGCACCGGGTCACCGACCCGGCGGCGCTCAGCGGCGTGGAGTTCCTGCTGCGGCATTCCGGTCCGGGACTGCGCCTGGTGATCGGGGCGCGGGCCGGGCTGCACCTGCCCCTGCACCGGCTCCGCCTCGCCGGCGAGCTTACCGAGATCGGCCCGGACGAGCTGGCGTTCACCGACGACGAGGTGGCCGACCTGCTCACCGCGCACGGCGCGGCCCTGCCGGCGGCCGACGTGCACCTGCTGCGCGAACGCACCGGGGGCTGGCCGGCCGCGCTGCGCATCGCCGCTTTGGCGGTACGCGGGCAGCCCGACCCGGGGCGCTGGGTGGGGCAGTTCGGGGGTGACCTGCCGGAGATCGCCGGGTACCTACGCGAGGAGGTGCTGGCGTCGCTCGACGCGGCTGAGGAGGAACTGCTGCGCCGGACCGCCGTCGTCGAGAGCGTCTGCGCCGACCTGGCCGGGGCGCTCACCGGCCGGGCCGACGCCGGGCAGGCCCTTGCCGACCTGGCCCGCACGGGTGGTCTGCTGCACCGGGAGGACACCCGACCGCCGTGGTACCGCTGCGACCCGCTGCTGGCTGACCTGCTCCGCGCCGACCTGGCCCGCCTGCCCGGCCCCGAGCTGCGCGACCTGCACGTGCGGGCGGCCGACTGGTACGCGGGCGACGGTCGGCCGGCCGACGCGCTGCGGCACGCGCTCACCGCCGGGCGGTGGGACCTGGCCGGCGACCTGTTCGTCGCGCACTGGCCGGAGCTGACCCGCTACGACAGTGACCCGGTGCACGCCCCGGCACCGCTCGCCCCGCCGGTGGAGGTGATCCGGGCCGACCCGGAGGTGGCCCTGGCCTACGCCGCCGAGCGCGCGTACGCCGGAGACCTTCCGGCCGCCACCGGTCAGCTGCGCGCCGCCGCCGGGCACGCCGCGGCCCTGCCGGTGCCTCGCCGGCAACGGTTCCTGCGGTTGGTCACCGCGCTGGAGTTGACTGTGGCCCGGCTCGCCGACGACCCGGTGGAGGTGCGGGCCGCCGCCGCCCGGATGCTGCGGACCCGCTCGCCGGGCGCCACACCGACCCGACCGCCGGACCCGGGGTCGACTGGCGGTTCCGCGCCGACGTCCGGTGCGGGTGCCGCCGACGACGCCGACCTGCGGGCGTTCACCGGCACCGCCCTGGGGCTTGTCGAGTTGGCCGCTGGCGCGTTGCCGACCGCCCGGTTCGTGCGGGCCCGGGCGGCCGCGCGGGAGGCGGGCCGGCCGCGTACCGAGCTGGTCGACGCCAGCCGCGCCGCGCTGCTGCTCGCGGTACGCGGTGAGCTGCGGGCAGCCGAGCAGGCGGCCCGGGAGGCGTTGGGCCTGCCGCCCTGTCGGGGCTGGTCCTGCCGGCTCGACTGCGCCTACGCGTACCTGGCGTTGGCGCAGGTGGCGCTGCTGCGTGACCAGCCCGACGAGGCCACCGCGAACCTCAACCTCGCCGCACCGGCACTCGGCGTCGACGGCGGCCGGGGCGACGACGACCCAGCGGGACCTGCGGGCGACGGCTGGCTTGCCGGCGCGCGCGGCGAACCGGTGGCCGCGGCGGTGGGCGCGCTGTGCCGGGCGCAGCTGCACCGCGACCGCGGCGACCCGGCGGCCGGCCAACGACTTCTCGTCCGGGCCCGGGAAGCGCTCGTCGACAAGCCGTCCGCCGCCGAGCTGACAGGTCTGCTGCGCGCCGCCGAGGCCGAACTGCGCGCCGAGCGCGGCGACCTGGACGCCGCCCGCGAGCTGCTTGCCGATCCGGCCGACGCGGACACCGACCCGGTGCTGGCGGTGGCGGCGGCGAAGGTGGCGCTGCTGGCCGGCGACGCCGCTGCCGCCGGTCGCGGGCTGCCCGGCTGGCAGGCGCCGTCTGCCACCGCCTGGCCCCTGCCGGTACGCCTGGACGCGGGCCTGCTCGACGCGGTGCTGGCCCAGCGGGCCGGGGACGGGAGGCGGGCCGGCCGGCTCCTGGAGCAGGTGCTGGATCTGGCCGGGCCGCAGGGTTGTCGGCGGGTCTTCACCCACGCCGGACCGCCGGTGCGGGACCTACTGGCCGCGCACCTGGACGCGGGCACCGCCCACTTCGCCCTGGTCAGTGACCTGGTACGCGGGGCCGGACCGAGCACCACCCGGCCGGACGTCGAGCCGAGGGGACCGCTCGACGAGCCGCTCACCGAGCGGGAGTTGACCATCCTGCGCTATCTGCAGAGCATCCTGTCCAACGTGGAGATCGCCAGCGAGCTGTCCCTGTCGGTGAACACGGTGAAGACCCACGTCCGCAACATCTACCGCAAACTCGACGCGACCCGCCGGCGCGAGGCGGTCCGGCGGGCGCGCGAGTTGCGGCTGATCTGAGCGGGTCGACGGTCAGGCGTTGCTCGCGGCGTCCACGGCGGCCAGCAGCTCGGGCAGGTCGTACCCGCCCTCGTGGCGGACGCCGTTGATGAACAGGGTGGGGGTGCCGTTCACCCCGCTGCGGATGCCGCCGACGAAGTCCCGGCGCACCCGGTCCGCGTGCGCCCGGTTCTCCACCTCGGCGTTCAACTCGTCCGGCGGCAGCCCGACCTGCTCGACGCCGAGCGAGAGGTGCACCGGGTCGAGTTGGTCCTGGTGCTCGTAGAGCCAGTCGTGCATCTCCCAGAACCGGCCGCGGACCGCGGCGGCCTCGGCCGTCTCGGCGGCGCGTTCGGCGTACGGGTGCACGTTGGCGATGGGGAAGTAGCGGTAGACCAGCCGGACGGTGTCGGCGCGCTGCCGCAGCATCTCGTGCAGGTTCGGATAGGCCGCACCGCAGAACTGGCACTGGAAGTCGCCGTACTCGACGACTGTCACCGCCGCGTCGGCCGGCCCCCGGACATGGTCCTCGGTGGTGACCGGGTCCCGGAGCCGGGCGGTCACCTGCAGTGGCGTGGTCATCCGGTCGTCACCTTCCGATCGGCGGCGAGTTGGTCGAGGGCGTCGAAGATGCCGTCGGCACCCGGGTTGACGTCGGGCGGCGAGACGTAGCTCCAGGTCACCTGCCCGGCTGGGTCGAGCACCACGAGGGCCCGGTCCGCCTCACCCTGCGAGTTGTACACGCCGTAGCGGCGGGCCACCTCGCCCTTCGGCTCGAAGTCGGCGAGCAGTGGGAACTCGATACCCCGGCTCTCCGCGAACGCCCGGTGGGACCAGATGCTGTCCACCGAGATGCCGAGCACCACCGCCCGGTACTGATCGAACACGGGTGCCGCCGACTGGTAGAGCGACATCTGGTCGCCGCACACCGGACTCCAGTCGGCCGGATAGAACGCGAGCACCACCGGTCGTCCCCGGAACTGCCCGGGCCCGGTCAGGGCCCCGTCCGGGGTGGCCGGAAGGGTGAAATCGGGCGCGGGGCGTCCCGGTTGAATCAGCCCGTTCGGATCACTCATGCCCCCAGCCTGCTCCAGGGGTGGGTGAGGTCGGCTCACCCACCCCGGGTGGTTTCGCGCTCGCTCAGCGCAGCACCGGCGCGACAGCGATGTGGTTCTGCACCTCCCGGATACCGGGGGCGGACCAGGCCACCTGCTCGACCTCGGCCCGTTCGGGCATCGAGTGGACAAGTCCGGCGAGCACCGCTGTGTCGCCGTGCACCCGGACGCTGATCCGTTCGGCCTCGGTCGCTCCGGCGCGGGCCAGGGCGTCGACGATCCGATCGGCCAGGTTCCGGCCGTCCGGTGGGGCGGCCGGCCGCACAGTGATGCCGTTACTCATCCCGCGTACGCCGGTGAGCCTTCCCACCGCCCGCTCCGCCGCCCGGCGCTGGTATTCCCACTCGACCTCGCCGTGCAGCGTCACCCAGCCGGCCGAGACGGTGACCTGGAGCTTCTCGATGGGCACGAACGCGTCCCATTCCAGCGCGTGGCTGGCCGCGGCGGCCAGGTCGGGATCGGCGCGCTCGGTGCCGGCGGCCAGTCGGACGGCCAGGTCGTTGGCGACCGCCCGGACCCGGGCGACCCGGTGGGCGGCCCGTTCGGCTGCCCACTTCTTGGCGTAGCTGTCCACCCGGCCGGTGAGCGTGACGACGGCCTCGGCGACTGTCACGCCGATCTCGTGCGGCTGCACCCGCGGTTCCCAGGTCAGCTCGTCGAGTACGGCGGACTGGATGTCCTGGTCGGTGCGGTCGATCTCGGCGATCGCCATCTGGGCCTCCTCCCTGCGTGGGTGGCGGACCGGTGGCGGCTGCGGCCGGAGGTCCGCCGGGATCCGAGCCTGCCGCCGGCCCGGGTGAATCGTCCTCACCCGCGTCGGGTGAGGAGCCGCAGCTCCGGGTGCGGCGGGGCGGTCCCGAAGGAGACAATGGGAGCGCTTCCAAAGCGAGCGCGTTTCGGTTACCGTAATCGCAGTCCTCGATCGCAGGAGCCGTTGCGTCGGGTGGTGGAAGCCAGGGCAAGCTCCACCTCGTCCCCGTCGTCGTGCTCGTCCCCCGGGCCACGACGTCACCACCGGATCAGCCCCGTCCCCCGTGGCTGCATCCCGCGAGGAAACCGCAGATGCCCGACCACCTCCCGGGCATGGTCCGGTCCGTGCTGGTCACCGCCGCCGCCTCGGGGCGGGACGCGCTTTGCCCCGGCTTCCGCCCCGGCCACGGCGGATGGCCACCCTCGCCTGCGCCGGTCGCGAGCGGGCGGCGCGGGCGACCATCACCCGAACACCGGTCCGCCGGGCTGCCTGAGGGGTCCGGCACCCGGCGGGCCGGCCCACCGCCCGGCGCCGATCAGCAGCGCCACCGGACCTCGACGCAACTCCATAATGTGATGCGGCGCAGGTCTGCGGCCCCGACCCCCGCTACGGCGCGGGTCTGCGGCACGGCGACGGACCCCGCTCGACTGCTTGTGAGCGGGGCCCGCTGTGGTGGTTGTGGACGGGTCGGTCACACCGCCGGAGAGTTGGGCCGGTCCACGTCGACGAACTCCACGTCGTCGACGGCGCGGTCGTCCCGGCTGCCGGCGGCCCGCGCGGCGGAGCCGACGGCCCAGCCAACGGCGACGCCCACCAGCGCGGCGCCGATCAGCAGGGTCCAGGGCAGTGCCGGCTGCCGACCGGCGAGCGCGTCGAAGGCCAACGAGGCGCGACGTCGCGCCTCCTCGGCGGCGGAGCCCACCAGGTCACCCGCACCGTCGGCGAGGTCGCCGCTGTTGCGACGGGCCGAGCGGGCGGTGTCGCGCACGCTGTCTCCGGCCGAGTTCACGGCGGAGAGCAGCTGCTCCCAGGCATGGTCCGCAATCCGTTCCGGCCTGCTCCGGCGGTCCAGCACGTTGGTTCCGAACATCGTGGTTACCTCCTCGGGTGCCGAAGCCGCCGGCCACTTCGGACTTCGGCGTCTGTTCAGCGCGTCACGGTTCGCCTACCCCGCCAGTGCCCCGGGCCGCCCGGGCGCAAACCCGGTCGGCTGCGGGCCGCCGCCGCAACTCAGCGCAGCACCACCACGGCGACGCCGCGGGCGAAGTCGTCGTCATCGTCGTCATCGTCGTCTCCACCGCCGAAACCGCAGGCCAGTACGAGAGCGAGCAGAACGCCGACGCCGGCCAGGCCGGCAAGTCGTTTGAGCATCGAAGATCCTCTCCGTAGCTGGGGGTGTCCCAGCCCGATGCTAGGTTGCGTCGGCAACAGGGGCGCCGGGGTCGGACGGGTGTCCGTGGCCGACACGCCGGTGGCACGGGGTGAGCCGTCGGTCGGGGGCCGGTTGTCGGGCGCGTCGGGCCCGGGCCGCTACCCTGGTCCGCGGCGTGCCGGTCGCGACCGGTTCGTCGGAGGTCGAATAACAAAAAGTCTTGAGCAATCAGTTACTCAAAAGTACGGATATGGGTGCCTTTGTGGGTGCGGATCCGTGAATTGCTCATCCGAGGGGTGGCGACCGAGGCCGTCAGAGGAATACTCTCGGTCGCGGCCCGCGTACTGATGAGGCGCCCGGGGGACGGGCGGGTGGAGGTGCTCGCGTGAGCCTGTCGATCGTGAAGTCGGTTTTGTCCGGTGGAGTCGTGGAGATCGCCCCCCGGGGCGAGATCGACGTCGACACAGCGTACGAGGTGCGCGAGGCGATCGCGGAGGTGCTGGCCAAGAGCCGGCCGCTGCGCATCGAGCTGAACATGAGGCTGGTCACCTTCATCGACTCCGTCGGCATCAGCGCCATGGTTGCCGGCTTCCAGACGGCCGAGGTCAGCAACGTCAAGCTGGTGGTCACCGAGCCGAGCCGGTTCGTGCACCGGCAGCTCTGGGTGACCGGCCTGCTCGGCCTGTTCGGTGCCCCCGAGCCCTACTTCGCCGGCGCGGTCACCCCCGAGGTGCTGCCCGGCGCCTGAGCGCCAGCGGGCCGCCGGTCACTGCTGCTCGTCCAGCCCGGTCAGGTCGATGTCCGTCGCCTCGGTGACTGCTCGGATGGCCGTCACCGAGGCGTACCCGGCGGCCAGCAACGCCACGTCCGTGCCGGGCTGCGCCGCCTGCCCCGGCTCCTCGAGTGAGGTACGGACGAACCCGTGGCCGGATTCGGCCACCGTCATCTGCACCTGACCGAAGCTCGCCAGCGTGCCGCGTCGCACCCCGCGCAGCCGCCCGTGCGGCAGGTCCGGGGCGTTTACGTTGAGCACGCTCTCCAGCGGACCGGAGGTCAGGCGGGGGAGCAGGTCCAGGGCGACGCGCGCCGCGGTGCTCCAGTGCCGCTCGGCGTCGCGTACCCGGGCGGCGGCGTCCACCGCGGCACCGCCGCTGGCTGCCGTCGCCTCGCCCGCGGAGAGTACGTCGAGGGACACCGCCATCGCCCGGCACCCGTTCGTGGCGGCGGTGAAGGCGGCACCCACCGTTCCGGAGTGCAACACGGCCCGCCCCGCGTTGGCACCCCGGTTGATGCCGGAGAGCACCACCGAGGGCGGTGGACCGAACGCGCCGTGCAGCGCGATCAGGGTGATGAAGCCGGGGGAGCCACCCACCCCGTACGCCGGCACGCCCGTCAGGTCCGGCAGCGGGTGGTCGTTCACGACGACCCGCCCGTCGCGCTCCACAGCGCTCATCGCGGCGCTCGTGCCGCTCGCCTCCTCCAGCGGCGCGGCGACCACCACGTCCAGGCCCCGCTGCACCGCCGCCCAGGCCAGGGCCTGAATGCCGGGCGCGGCGATCCCGTCGTCGTTGGTGATCAGCACCCGCAGCATCATCACTCCACCACCCGGTCGGCCAACTCGTCAGGGGTGGTCCGCTCCTGGGGTCGGCTGTCCGCTGGCACCAGCCGGACCCGGTCGACCAGGCCGGTGATCGAGTCCAGTCGTCCGGTGCCGAGACCGTGCCGGGTCACGTTCAGCGCCCCGGCGGCGGCGCCGGTGCGGATGGCGGTCCGGATGTCCCCGCCGCGGGCCACGACGGCGGCCACCCCGGCGGTCATCGAGTCGCCCGCGCCGCGGGGGTCGGCGGCCTCCAGGCGGGGCATCTCGACCTCGAACAGTTCCCCGTCGATGAGCGCCAGCGCTGGCTGCTCGGCCCGGCTCACCACCACCGTCTCGGCGCCGGCGGCGTGGAGTTCGTACATGGTCCGGGTCAGCTCCAGGCTGTCGTCGCTGCGGGCGCGGCCGTCGCGGATCAGCTCCTCGTGACTCACCTTGAGGAAGAACACGCCGCTCTCCAGCACCGCGCCGAGGTGATCACCGGAGAGGTCGACGACCACCCGGCCGCCGTTGGCGGCGAGGTCGGCGGCGAAGCGCCGGTACAGGTCGGCCGGGACCAGCCACGGCTCGTTCGGCCCACTGAGGACGCTCACCGCGGCCTGTAGGCCCTCGCCGAGGGCCAGGTTGTACAGCTCGTCCAACTCGTGCCGGCTCAGCGGCTGCCCGGGTACGTCGGCGATCTCCTGGCGCGAGCCGCCCCGGCGGTCGTGCACGTACCCGCCGCTGCCGGAGTCACGGACCACCACCTTGAGGTCCACTCCCTCGCTCACCAGGAGCGGCTCCAGCACCTGCCCGATCTCGCCGCCGAGGGCGGCGCAGAGCACCACGTCGACACCGAGTGACATGACCATCCGGGCCTGCCAGACGCCCTGCCCGCCGGGGTGCAGGTGCAGCTCGGGGTGGTCGTTCGGCTGGTCCACGGTGACCGTGAGCTGCGGGGTGGGCGCGAAGACCATCACGTGCCCGCTCATCCGTCGTCGCCACTCATGCTGTCGCCCTTCAGTCGGTCGGGTGAATCCTCACTAACCGACCCTAATGGGACAACTGGGGACGCGGCCTCCCATCGACAGGTGTTGGCCCGACATCGGCGGCCGTCGGGCGTTGCCAGCCAGACATCGGTACGGGACGATCGTGCGACAACGACGGTGGGAGACGTGTGCTCAGCAGCGATACCTTCGGCTACACCGTCCAGGCCCGGTGCTCGCCGGACGAGGCGGCGGCGTTGCTCAGCGACCTGACCCGACAGGGCGAGCTGCATCCGCTGATCGTGCGGGTCCGGGAACTGCCGCCCCGACCCGGTGCCCGGGCCAGCTACACGATCAACGACAGGCTGGTGGCCGGCCCGCTCCGCTTCCGGACCACGTACCACGCGGACGTGCTGATCAGCGAGGCCGACGAGATCGTCACGGTGGCCCGCCAGTGGCCCGCCACCACGGTGCGCAACCACACCCGACTGCGCGCCGAGTCGGAAGGCCTGGTCCGGATCGATGTCGAGATCACCCTGACCGCGCCGACGCCACTGTTCCGGTACGCGTTCCGCCAGGCGCGCTCCGCGCACCTCGCCCTCGCCGCCCGGCTCGGCCCGGCCCTCGACCGCGCCGGCGACCCCCCACCCTCGTCCTGACCCCACCCCGCCTCGACCAGCCCACCCCCGCCCTCGCGGCCCAGCTCATGATCGTGCTCGATCGTGGATGTAGTGGCCTGTGGGCGGGAGGATGCCACCGGATCCAGGTTCTAGCGCGGTCGTGGCAGCGCGGTCGTGGCAGCGCGGTCGTCGCAGCATGGACATCGCGGCGCGGCCGGGGCAGCGCGATCGTCGCGCCATCGGCATCGCGGCGCGGGTCAGTGCGGCGTGGTCACCGGGGTGCTCTCACGGGCGGGGCGGGCGACGGGACGTCGGCCCCAGGGCTTGTAGGTGGACAGCACCGTCGCAATGATCATCAGGCTGGTCGAGACGGCGGGGGCGATCACCAGGTCGGCGCGGTCCCGGGTGGGAAGGGCGGCGCCCACCGCACCGGCGTGCCGCAGGTTCGGCGTGAGCAGGAACAGCACCAGTCCGACCATCACGGTGGTGAGCACGAGCTTGGCCAGCACCCAGCGATAGCGCCACAGGCCCCACGGGGTGAGGAGCGCGCTGGCGACCCCGACCAGCCAGACCAGGACGCTCAGCGGCGCGAACAGCACAGTGCCGACCAGCGCCATGGCCGGGTAGACCACCGCCGGGTCGGCGCCACGCTGCACGGCGATGCCGAGGGTGAGGAGCACGAGGTCGGCACCGAGCCAGCCGAGCGAGGTGACCAGATGCAGTGCGAGCAGGCCCTTGCGGGTGGTGGGTGGGATCCGAGGCATACCGCGATGCTGCCCGCCGACCCGGGCCGGGTCGTCCGACCGCCGACGTCATCCAGGGTACGCCCGGCGACGTAGCCGGCCCCGGCGACGGCATCGCCCGCCCGCATGGTCAACACGACATCACCGACTCCGGGGTATCCCGTTGACCGGACACCCCGGAGTCGGCGAACACGAGTGGATCACCCGCCGGACACCGGGGGTCAGTAGACCGACAGGTGTACGTGGTTGGTGTGGTCGGTGGACGGGGTGCCGCCCGCGCCGCTGTACGACTTCCACCCACTGCTGGGCAGCCAGATCTGCCGGTACCAGATCACGTACAGCACGGCGAGCTGGTCGGCGTTGCGGATGAAGTACGCGGCCAGGTTGTTGCCGTACGTCTTGTCGCCGCCGGTGGCGTTGCCGCCGAAGCCATCCTTCTGGGCCGCGAAGTCGCAGGCCCGGCCCTTGGGGTGTTCGCCGGAGCCGCTGGGGCGGTGGCAGGAGACGTACCTGGTGAAGCCGGCGGCCTTGGCCTGGTTGAGCGCGTGCAGGGTGCGCGGGGTGATGCAGCCGCTGGCGGGGGTGGGGTCGTTGACGCTGCACGATTCGGATGGCCAGGAGCCGTCGGAGTTGCGGGGTGCGGCCTTCGCGTTCGCCGTGGAGGTGCCCCGGTTGGAACCGCTGTCGGCGGTGGTCTGCGGCTTGGGGGCGTTGGCCACGGCCAGCGCCCGTTCGGCCTGGTCCTTGCGCTTGGCCATCACCGCTACCTGCTTGCGCTCTTCGACGATCTCGCCGTTCAGGGCGGCCCGGGTGCGATTGGCCTGGTCCTTGGTGGCGAGTAGATCGCGCAGCACCCGGTCCTCGTTGGCGGCCACCGCCTCCAGCGCGGCGGCCCGGTCCATGAAGCCCTCCGGGCTGTTGCTGTTGAGCAGCGCCGACACCGTGCCGAGCCGGCCGGTGCGGTACGCCACGTCGGCGATCTGGCCGACCTTGCCGTCGCGCTGGGCGAGCTCGACCTCGATGGTCTTCAGCTGGGTGGCGAGCTGCTGTTGCCGCTGCACGGAGGTGTCCAGCGCGCGTTTCGCGTCCAGGTAGCCCTTGCTGGCGGCCTCAAGTTGGGCGCGTAGCGAGGGGGTGCCGCCCTCCTCGTCGGAGTCGGGGGCGGCGGCGGCCCGCAGGCCGGTCGGGGGAGCGGCCGAGGCGGTGCCGGCCGGGAGCGCGACGCCGAGGGCGAACATCGCGACGATCAGGGCCGCCAGTCGGGCGGCGGGTGGTCGTGCTGGTGCCACTGCGCATGTCCTTCCGTCAGCCGCCGACCGGGTTAGCTGTCGGGTTCGGGACGGAAGATCCCTACCGCTGACGCGGATGCACCCCAGGAACGTGGTTCCCCGGTTCGCCCGGCTGGGCGATTAGGCGGCGACCGCCACCGGCGCCTGGAGGGCGCCGCCTGGTGGAGGCCGGGACCGAGCCTACCGGTGCCGGTGGGGCGGCTGCAGCCGTTGTGACGGACGGTGCGTGCGTCGTCACGAACGAATTGTCACCACTCGATCGAGCCGCACGCTCCGGTGGCGGCGCCGGGCTCGATCTGCAACGTCGCGTGTTCGATCCGGAAGTCGTCGTGCAGGGCGGTACGCGCCGCGGTGAGCACCGCGCCGACCTCCGCGTCGGGTGCCATGGTCAGGTGCGCGGACGCCACGTCCATGCCCGAGGTGAGCGTCCAGACGTGCAGGTCGTGCACCTCGACCACGCCGGGGACCGCGGCCAGTCGGTCATGCACGGCGGTCACCTGGAGGTGCTTCGGGGCGGCCTGGACCAGAATCCGGACGGCGGCGCGGGCCAGCCGCCAGGTGCGCGGCAGGATGAACGCGCCGATGGCGACCGCGACGAGTGGATCGGCCCACCACCAGTCGGTGCCGGCGATGAGCAGCGCCGCGCCGATCACGCCCAACGAGCCGAGCAGGTCGCCGAGCACCTCCAGGTAGGCGCCCTGGAGGTTGATGCTCTCCCGGGCGCCGGCGCGAAGCAGGGCGAAGGCGACGATGTTCGCGAGCAGGCCGAGGACGGCCACCGCGAGCATTGGTCCGGTGACGACCTCGTGCGGGTCCCCGAATCGGCGGATCGCCTCGATCAGCACGTAGACGGCGACGCCGGAGAGCAGGACGGCGTTGGCGAGCGCGGCGAGCACCTCGAGTCGGTAGAGCCCGAAGGTGCGCTGCGGGTCGCCGGTGGCCCGCCGGGTCGCGGTGATCGCGGCGAGTGCCATGCCGATGCCGAGCACGTCGGTGAACATGTGCCCGGCGTCGGAGAGCAGGGCGAGCGAGCCGGTGTGCAGGGCGGCCACCGCCTCGACCACCATCAGGGTGGCGAGCAGCCCGAACGCCGCCCAGAGTCGGCCCCTGTGCTGGTGTGCGGCATTGGCGACCGACCCATGGTGGTGGTCATGACCTGCGCCCACGAGATCCACCTTCCGCCGCCGGTCGGGGCCCGGTCAAATGTATGTTCACATCGCTATGTATGCAACTATGAGGTAGACCACCGGCCCAGCAGGCAGGTTTGCCCCGGATCAGTCGGTCGGATCGATTGTGGTGAGCCGCTGCGTGGCCCGGGAAAGCGCCACGTACAGGGTGCGTACCCCCGCGCCCGGATCGGCCCGGATCTCGCTCGGGGCGACGAGCACGACCCCGTCGTACTCCATGCCCTTGGCCTCCAGGCTGGTCACCACCTGCAGGCGCGGCGCGTCGAGCGCGTCGAGCCAACCGGCGACCTCGTCGCGGCGGGGGACCGGAGTGATCACCCCGACCGTGCCCTCCACCTCGGCCAGCAGCCCGGCGGCCGCCTTCACGACGGCGGTCTCCAACCCGGTCGCGGGCACCACCAGCTCGACCGGATCGACCCCGGTGGAGCGCACGGCGGTCGGTAGCGGCAGGTCAGGGTAGAGCCGGCGGATCTCCGCCGCCGCCACCGCGAAGATCTCCGCCGAGTTGCGGTAGTTGGTGGTGAGCGTGAAGTCGTGTCGCTTACGCCGGCCCAGGGCCTGGTCCCGAGCCCGGGTCAGCTCCTCCGGATCACCGGTCCACGCGGTCTGCGCGGGGTCACCCACCACCGTCCAGGAGGCCAGCCGGCCACGCCGCCCGACCATCCGCCACTGCATCGGTGAGACGTCCTGCGCCTCGTCCACCACCACGTGCGCGTACTCCCGGTAGTCCTCCGGGCGCTCCCGGGCCGCCGCTCGGGCCGCGCGCTGCCTGTCGCTCGCGGTGCTCAGCTCGCGTACGCCGCCAGCGAGTTGGAACGGGTCGCGGCGGGCCTTGGCCGGCTGCGCCGGCTTGCCGAGCAACGCGTCCAACTCGTCGAGCAGCGCGATGTCGGCGATGGTCAACCCGGCGGAGTCCAGACTCCGGTACGCCGCGCCGAGCAGCCGGATCTCGTCGGTGGAGAGAATCCCGGCAGCGTACCGGCGCAGCCGCTCCGGCCGGGCCAGCCAACCCAGCACGTGCCGCGGGTGCAGCCGGGGCCACCACGCCTTGAGAAACTCCCGGAACTCGGCCCGCTCGGCGATCTCCGCCTCGAAGGTCCGCTGCTCCGGCAGGCGAACGCCCACCTCGCGGGCCTGCGCCCAGAGCGCGCCGAACACGCCGTCGAAGCCGGCCCGGCGCACCTCGTTGCGGCGGGCGCCGCGGTGCAGCGCGCGGTCCCGGATCCGGTCCAGCTCGTCCCGGTTCAACCGCAGCAGCGTGCCCCGGTAGAGCAGTCGCAGCTCACCCGGGCCGCCCGGCACCGCGTCCCGGACCGCGCGTTCCAGCACCCGGCGCATCCGCAGCGAGCCCTTCACCGCTGCCACCTCGGGCGGGTCGGTACGGGTGGCGGTCATCCCCGGAAAGAGAGTGCCGAGCGAGTGCAGGGTGGCGGTGTCCTCGCCGAGCGACGGCAACACCGAGGCGATGTACTCGACGAACACCCCCGACGGGCCGACCACCAGGATCCCGCCACCGGCGTAGCGGCTGCGGTCGGAGTAGAGCAGGAACGCCGCCCGGTGCAGGGCGACGGCGGTCTTACCGGTGCCCGGACCGCCCGCGACGATCGTCACCCCGGAGCCGGGCGAACGGATCGCCTCGTCCTGCTCCCGTTGGATGGTCGCCACGATGTCCCGCATGCCCCGGCCGGTCGCCTTGGACAGGGTGGCCAGCAGCGCGCCGTCGCCGACGACTGTCATCCCCTCCGGGGCCGCGCTCGGGTCCAGCAGGTCATCCTCGATCCGGGTGACCCGCTCGGCCCGGGACTGGATCGTGCGGCGACGCACCACGTCCAGCGGCTGCGCCGGGGTGGCCTGGTAGAAGGCGGCGGCGGCGGGCGCCCGCCAGTCGACGACGAGCGTGCTGGCGTCCTCGTCGCGGATCCCGAGCCGCCCCACGTGCAGCACCTGCCGGTCGCGCAGGTCCAGCCGGCCGAAGACCAACCCCTCGTACTCGGCGTCCAGGACGTGCCGCCGTTGCGCCGCGTGGAAGACCATCGCGTCGCGCTCGACCAACGCGCCGAACGTGCCCACCCGGGCCATCCGGTAGCCGTCACGCTCGGCCCGGACCGCCGAGCGCCGCAGTTCGGCCAATCGGGCGTACACCCGGTCAAGGTGTCGTTGCTCGACGGCAATCTCCTGCTCAAGGCCGGTCTGGTCGGTCAACGCACGCTCCTTCGAAGGTCGCCGGCAGGGGGCGGGAACCGCGCAAGCCAACCGCAGAAGGGTACGGCCCCAGGCCGGGCCCGCGACGCGCGAGGTGCGCGAACGCGCTCAGACACCCGTTCCGGCGGCGGTCGTGCCGTGCCGGCGGGGCGTCGGTTCGGCGAGCACCCGGCGCAGGACGCCGGTCAGTGCCGCGGTCACCTCGTCCGGCCGCTCCATCATCAACATGTGCCCGGCGCCCGGGCAGACGGTCAGTTCGGTGGCCGGCAGGGCCGCCGCGATCGACTCGGCACACGGCGGCGGGGTCAGCCGGTCCCGGTCGCCGACCAGGGCGGCGGCCGGCAGGTGCGCCAACGCGGCGAGGGTGTCCAGTCGGTGCTGGGTGCCGATGGAGGCCCGGAACCCGCCGATCGACCGCAGCGAGGCCCGAGCCACCGCGGACGTCACCAGCCGGATGTCCGCCGGCTCGCAGCGGTCGCCGAAGAGCATCCACCGGATGCTCGGTTGCAGGGCGTTGAGCAGCGCCCGGGGCGCTCGCCACGAGCCGCAGCGGGCCAGCACTCCGGCACCTGTCGTCTCGGCCAGCCGGATCAGTCGGGCAATCCGGGGCGAGAGCCCGTAGACGGTGTGGGTGTGCCCCTCGGCGGTGGTCGACACGAAGACCAGACCGGCCGCCCGGGCGGCGAAGTGGGCGGGGTGGCGGTGGGCGTACTCCATGATCGTCATGCCGCCCATCGAGTGCCCGACCAGGACCACCGGCCCGACCGGCGCCACCGTGTCGAGCACCGCGGCCAGGTCGTCGCCGAGTTGGGCCAGGGTGGCCGTGGGCAACGCCATGCAACTGGACCGGCCGTGCCCCCGGGCGTCGTAGGTGACCACCCGCACCGACCCGCCGACCGATGCCCCGGTGAGCGCGTCGACCTGCCGGTGCCAGGCCCGCCCGTCCAACGTCCAGCCATGCAGCAGGACGGCGGTGACCTGGGCATCTGGTGGCCCGCTCGCCTCGACGTTCAGCCGTACGCCGTCGGCCAGGGCGACCTCGAACCGATCCGGCATCGCCACCTCCCCAGGGCCGCCCGGCACCACCAGCACCTCCGATACCCGGTGGTAACACCGGCTACCCACCAGGACAGCCCGCCAATCGCGCCGCGGTCAACATTCCCGACCCGACCCGTGGTGGCCGGTGGCGGGCCAAGCTGGACGGCATGGGGTCGTCGGGAGCGCCGATGGGCGACACGTCGGGGCAGCGGCGGCAGGCCGGGGGCACTCCTCGCGCCGCCCTGGCCGACCTGCTCGCCGGCAACCGGCGGTTCGTGAGCGGGCAGCCGATCCACGGGCACGACGTCACGGCCGCCGCGGCCGCCTCGGGCGACCAGCAGCCGTACGCCGTGGTGCTCGGCTGCATCGACTCGCGGGTGCCGCTGGAGGCGATCTTCGACCAGACCTTCGGCGCGATCTGCGTGATCCGTACCGGTGGGCACGTCCTCGACCGGGCGGTGCGCGGGTCGATCGAGTACGTGGTCGGCCAGCTGGGCGTACCGCTGGTGATGGTCCTCGGGCACGAGCGGTGCGGGGCCGTCGGCGCCACAGTGGACGCGGTGCGTGCCGGGGAACGGCCCGGTGGCTCACTGTCGTACCTGGTGGACGAGATCGCTCCGGCGGTGACCGGGGTGGGGATCGACGACCCGGCGGTGCTGCCGCTCGCGATCCGCCGGCACGTAAGGCGGACGGTGGGCACGCTGCGCGCGGACGACCTGCTGGCCGGGCCGGTCGCCGCCGGTCGGGTGGCAGTGGTCGGTGGGCTCTACGACCTGGCCACCGGCGAGGTCGCCCTACTCGACCCGGCCTGAGCCCGGCTCGGCCCGGCGTCCGAGGGCGTGGATCACGCGAACCACCGAGGGCGTGGACCGGCGAAACCGCCGAGGGCGGGCACAACGCGAAACCGCCCGCCGGGAACTGCCGGCGGGCGGTTGGCGATGATGCGGTGAAGCGGGGCTCAGCCCTCGAAGACGCCGGCCGCGACCAGGCGCTTCTCGGTGGCCTCCCAGCCGTCACCCGGGTGGGCGGCAGCCAGGTTGTTGATCTCGGCCCGGATCTTGGCGGCGTGGCCGGCCGCGGCCAGCACGCGGATCTCCTCGACGAAGGCGTCGGAGTCCGTGCGCAGGTGCGCGGTCTTGCCGTTGGTCAGGTTCCGCACGTAGGCGTGCTTGCCGCCGTTGAGCGGGATCAGGTACTTGAACTCGCCCAGCACGCTGAGGGCGCCACCCTGGCCAGCCTGGCCGGCCCGGACGGACGCGCGCGCGGTCTTAGAGGTGTTGCTCGCCACGGAGGTACTCCTTGCAAGACGTACGGGAGGACTGGACGTCCGGGGGCTGTGTGCGGGCCACACTGCGCTCGGCCCGCGAAGATGTAACGCGGCATAAGCCGCCGGTGGAACTGTACAGGACCACGACATCATGCTGGTCGTCGCGGTGTCCTGAGGGGTAACCGCAGCCACCCGTCCGGCTATTCCACCCGGCGTTTTTTCCGATTCCCTGGCGCACCACTGGCCACACAAGTCATCATGTGTTGCAGCAACCACCCGGGTGGACGAGGTCGTAGGGGAAGACGCACCTCGCTCTCCGGGAGGTCACCGTGCCAACGCGTGGCGTCGTATACGTCCACTCGACCCCGCTCGCCGTGTGCTCGCACGTCGAGTGGGCGATCGCGCGCGTCCTAGCCGCGCCGGTCAACCTGCAGTGGACGGCTCAGCCCGTCGACCCCGGCGCACGCCGGGCCGAGTGCGGGTGGACCGGTCGTCCGGGGACGGGCGCCGAGCTGGCTGCTGCCCTACGGCAGTGGCCCATGATCCGTTTCGAGGTCACCGAGGAGCCGAGTCCCGGTGTCGACGGCGAGCGGTTCATGTACGTGCCGGCCCGGGGGCTGTTCCGGGCCACCGTCGGCGTGGCGGGTGACATCCAGCTCGGCGAGGATCGGCTGCGCGCCCTGATGGTCGCCTCCCGGGCGCCCGAGGCGTTGGCGCACGCCCTGGACAAGGCGCTCGGCACCGCGTGGGACACCGACCTGGAGCCCTACCGGTATGCCGGCGACGGGGCCCCGGTGACCTTGCTCACCCGCGTCGGCTGACCTGGTCGCCGGTCCGCTGGCCGTACGCCGTCGGGCCGACCACGACCGGTAAGGTCAAGTTGCCCCGATAAGGGGGAAGCTGGTGGGATGGACGGCGTGTCGAATCGCCCCTGGCGCGCCACCGTCGCAGTCGCCGCCCTGACCGCCCTGCTCCTTTCCGGCTGCTCAGGTGGCCCCGAGCGCCCCGCGCCGACGACCAGTCCGGTCGGCGCGTCCGCCGCCCCGAGCGGCCCCGCCCCGACACCGGCCACCGACCCGGCTGCCCGTGCCGCGACGTTGGTCGCCACGCTGGCCGACGAAGATCTCGTTGGCCAGGTCCTGATGCCGTACGCCTACGGCGACTCGGCGACGAAGGTCTCCGCCGGCTCGGCAGCCGGTAACCAGGCCCTGGCCGGGGTCGACACCCCCGCCGACATGATCAAGAAGTACCGGCTCGGCGGTCTGATCCTGGTCGGCTTCAGCGCCGACGACCCGACCAAGGGCAACCAGGAGACCACGAACGTCGACAACCCGAAGCAGGTGCACGAGCTCACCACCGGGCTGCGTGCCGCCGCCGGTCAGCTCGCCGCCGGCCCCGCGCCACTGCTGATCGGCACCGACCAGGAGTACGGCGTCGTCACCCGGGTGACAGACGGGGTCACCGTGCTGCCCAGCGCCCTCGCGGCGGGCGCGGCCGGCGACCCGAAGCTGACCGAGGCCGCCTGGCGGGCCGCCGGCGCCGAACTGGCGGCGATGGGCATCAACGTCGACTTCGCCCCGGTGGCCGACGTGCTGGCCACCCACAGCACCGTGATCGGCTCCCGTTCCTACGGCGCCGACCCGAAGCAGGCCGCGGCGCAGGTGGGGGGCGCCGTCCGTGGCCTCCAGGCGGAGGGTGTCGCGGCCACCCTGAAGCACTTCCCCGGGCACGGCCACAGCGCCGACGACTCGCACCAGGACCTGCCGGTGCTCACCCAGTCTGCCGCGGCGTTGCAGAGCGGCGCCTGGCCGCCGTTCACCGCCGGCATCGACGCCGGGGCGATGGCGGTGATGTCCGGGCACCTGGACGCCCACGCGATCGACCCGGGGACCCCGGCGACCTTCTCCCACAAGCTGCTCACCGACGTGCTGCGCGGTCAGCTCGGTTTCCAGGGCGTGGTGATCACCGACGGGATGAACATGCCGCCAGCGAAGCGCTGGGCTCCCGGCGAGGCGGCGGTCCGGGCGCTCAACGCCGGCAACGACCTCATCCTGATGACCCCGAACGTCGGTCAGGCGTACGACGGGCTGCTCGCCGCGCTGCGCGACGGGTCGCTGCCCCGCACCCGGCTGGTCGAGGCGGTCACCCGGGTGTTGACCATGAAGTTCCGGCTCGCCCAGACCCCGGCCGCGCAGATGGCCACGCTCAACGCCCCGGCTCACCGCGCCGCGGCCGACGCGCTTGCCGCCGCCGCCGTCACAGTGCTGCGCGGCACCTGCGGTGGCCCGGTACGCGGGCCGGTCACCGTCACCGCCTCCGGCGGCCGGGACGGCACCCGGGCCGCGCTCACCGCCGCGTTGACCGCCGCCGGGGTGAAGGTAAAGGCCAGCGGGGGCACGATCGTGCACCTGGTGGGCTACGGCGACGGCGCCAAGGACCTGCGCGCCGACGCGGCGGTGACGGTCGCCATGGACACCCCGTACGTGCTGAGCGGGGCGAAGTCACCGACGCTGCTCGCCACGTACTCCTCCAGCCGGGCGTCGATGACCGCGCTGGCCGCCGTGCTGGCCGGCAAGGCCCGGCCGGGCGGCCGATCCCCGGTGGCCGTGCCCGGCCTGCCGGCCACCACCTGCGGCAGTTGACCGCTCGCTCCCGACAGGTCAGCGCTCGCCGCCTCTAAGCCCTCAGGTACGTGAGGACCGCTAGCACACGCCGGTGGCTGTCCTCGGTCTGTGGCAGCTGGAGCTTGTAGAGGATGCTGCGGATGTGCTTGGCCACGGACGCCTCGGCCAGACTCAGACCGGTCGCGATGGCAAGGTTCGACCTGCCCTCCGCGACCAGCGCGAGCACTTCGCGCTCGCGGACGGTCAACGCCTCGAGAGGGTCCCGGTGTCGGCGCAGCATCTGACGGACGACCTCGGGGTCGACGACGGTGCCGCCCTCCACCACCCGACCCAGCGCCTCGACAAAATCACCGACGTGACCGATCCGGTCCTTGAGCAGATAACCGACGTGGGTGCCCTCGCCGACGTTCAGCAGCTCCGTCGCGTACCGCGTCTCGACGTACTGGCTCAGCACCAGAATCGGCAGCCGCGGACGGGTCTGTCGCAGCTCCACCGCCGCACGCAGGCCCTCGTCGGTGAAGCCCGGGGGCATCCGGACGTCGGTGACCACCACGTCCGGATCGTGCTCGGCGACCGCCTCCCGCAGGCTGTCGCTGTCGGAGACCCCGGCGACCACCTCGTGGCCGAATCTGCCCAACAGGCCCACCAGCCCATCGCGCAGCAGGACGCTGTCCTCGGCCAGGACTACGCGGAATCGGGAAGGGTCTGACAAGGGATCTCCACAACTACTCGTGTCGGCCCGCCGGGCGGGCTGGACAGGGAAAGTCTGCCGTCCACGACGGACACCCGATCGGCCAGCCTGATCAGCCCGGTGCCGGTTCCGATGTCGGCGCCGCCGCGCCCGTCGTCGTGCACCTGGACCGTCAGGATCCCCTTCGCGTAGGCGCCGAAGATCCGTCCGCGGTCGGCGCCGGAGTGCTTGGCCATGTTGGCGAGGGCCTCGGAGACGACGAAGTAGGCGGCCGACTCGACAGGCCGGGGGAAGCGTTGCGTGACGCCGAAGTCGACGTCGACGCGAATCGCGGACCGGGTCGCCAGGTCGGTGACTGCCGCCTCCAGCCCGAAGTCGGTGAGCAGCGGCGGATAGACGCCACGAATCAGCTCACGCAGCTCGATCAGCGCCCGGCCCGCCTCGTCCTGCGCGCGGGAGAGCTGGTCGGCCAGCGGGCCGGGCGGGACGTCCAGGCGCGCGACGCCCAGCATCATGGTGAGGGCCACCAGCCGTTGCTGCGCGCCGTCGTGCAGGTCGCGCTCGATGCGGCTGCGCTCGGCCTCGAAGGCGTCGGTGAGGCGGACCCGCGAGCGGGTCAGCTCGACGACCTGCCGGTCGAGCCAGCCGGCGGCCGGAGCGAGGATGGCCCGGGCCAGCTCGGCGCGGAGCCCGGCGAGCATGCCCAGCCCGTAGGCACACACGGCCAGCGCCGCGACGCCCGCCAGACAACTGGCCCAGGCGCCCGGCCAGGAGGTCACCGCGTACGCCTTGAGGACGTTGACCTGATCCTCGTCGCCGATCGTGGCGAACAGCACCGGGGTGGCGAGCAGCGCCAGTGGCACGGTGACCCCGAGGACGAACGCGAGCAGATCGAGCGGCCAGAGCACCAGGGCGCACAGAGACACGTAGCCGAACTCCCGCCAGGTGCCCGGCTCGGTGTAGCGGGTCCGCAGCCAGGATCTGAGGCCGGGACGTGGCGGAACCCGATGACCGTGCGGCACCGGCTGCCCGTCGACCAGCCTCAGGAGACGGCGTTCGAGCCCGGCGGCCGGCAGGCCGATCAGCGGCAGGGCGGCCAGCAGCGGAATCCCTATCACCACTACGGTAAGCAGCCCGCCGACCGCGATCACGAGCAGCGCGGCCACCAGTACCAGCAGGCCCAGCACCCCGGTGCCGAGCAGGTAGGCGGCCGACCGCACGGGCCACCAGGACCATACGAAGCCGAGCCGGGCAAGGGCTTGCCAGACATTGCGGGGTCGCACCGGACCACCGTAGAGGACAACCGGTGCGGGAAGCCCGGGGCCCGTGGCAGCCGGTCAGCGGTGACCCGCCCGGTTGAAGGCCGCGAAGGTATCCCTAGCACTACCGGAAAGACACCATCTCGCGGGGATGTGGCCGGCCCTGCCCTCCGACAGGCTGCACATATGACCCGGGACGCCATTCGCCTGCGCCGTGTCGTCCGGACCTTCGGTTCCGGCGACCCGGCGATCACCGCGCTGCACGACCTCTCGTTGTCCTTCGCGGAAGGCACCTTCACCGCCGTCATGGGACCATCCGGATCCGGCAAGTCGACGCTGCTGCAGTGCGCCGCTGGCCTCGACCGGCCCACGTCCGGCTCGGTGCTGCTCGGCGACACCGACCTGACCACGCTCAACGAGCACAAGCTGACGCTGCTGCGGCGCGAGCGGATCGGCTTCGTCTTCCAGTCCTTCAATCTGCTGCCCACCCTGACCGCCGAGCAGAACGTGGCGTTGCCGCTGCGGCTAGCTGGGCGCCGGCAGTCCCGCGGCGAGGTCCGCGACGTGCTGGCGCGGGTCGGGCTGAGCGGCCGGGCCGGGCACCGCCCGAGCGAGCTGTCCGGCGGCCAGCAGCAGCGGGTCGCTATCGCCCGCGCCCTGATCACCCGCCCCGACGTGTTGTTCGGCGACGAGCCGACCGGCGCGCTCGACTCGTCGACCAGCCGGGAGGTGCTGCGGATGCTGCGCGGAATGGTCGACGACGAGCGGCAGACCATCGTGATGGTCACCCACGACCCAGTCGCCGCCGCCTACGCGGACCGGGTCGTGTTCCTGGCCGACGGCCGGCTCAACGGCGCCCTGGACGCGCCGTCGGCCGAGGCGGTCGCGAACCGGATGACCCAGATGGAGCAGACCGCATGCTGATCGTGACGCTCAGCAGCCTGCGGGCCCGCTGGGTGAGCCTGGTCGGCACGTTCGTCGCGCTGGGCCTTGGTGTCGCGCTTATCGCCACGATGGGGCTCGGGCTGGCGTCTACCCTGGCGGCTCCACAGCAGCACCCCGAGCGGCTCGCCGGCGCGGTGGTCGTGGTCCGCGGTGCCGACGAGCTGCGGGTGCCGTCCCGGATCGGTGTCCGGGTCCAGCCGCTCACGCAGCCGCAGGCGGTTCCGGAGGCCCTCGCCAAGAACCTGGCGAACCTCGGGACGGTTGTCGCGGACCGGTCGTTCCCGGTCCGGGTCGACGGCAAGGACGCCGAGCTGGTCGGGCATCCGTGGCCCGTCGCCGGTTTCGGCGGCAACCGGATCGTCGCCGGCCACGAGCCGCGCACGGCCACGGAGATCGCGATGGTGGCGGATCCGGCCCTGGTCGGCCGTCAGATCGAGGTCCGTACACCGACTGGGCGGGCGGTCTTCACCCTGGCCGCGGCGCTGGCACCGGTCTCGTACGAGAAAGCGGTCTTCTTCAGTGAAAATGCCGCGGCGGAGATATCACCGCGGATCGACAACCTCGTCGTGCATGCTCCGGCGGAGGCCGTTCAGGCCGCGGTCGCCGGCACACCCGGAATCCAGGTGCTCACCGGCGACGACCGGCGACGCGCGGACCCCGACCCGGATCGCGACCGGGAGGCGCTGATCGCGATGAACGCCCTGCTCGGCACGGCCGGCGGGGTGACCACCTTCGTGTCAGTGTTCGTGGTCGCCTCCACGTTCGCGTACGCGGTCGCCCAGCGTCGCCGCGAGATCGGCCTGATGCGCACCGCCGGCGCCACCCCACGCCAGGTCCGGCGGACGATGCTCGCCGAGGCGGGGGCGGTCGGCGTGGTGGCGTCGGCAGCCGGCTGCGCGCTGGGCTCCCACGGGGCGCCGTGGCTCGGAGAGATCCTGGTCGACGAACGGCTGGCGCCGAGCTGGTTCACCATCGGCGACTACCAGTGGCCCTACCACGTGGCGTTCTGGACCGGTCTGATCGTGGCGCTGGCCGGGGTCGCCGTCTCGACGGTCCGGGCCGGCCGGATCCGCCCGACCGAGGCACTGCGGGAGGCGTCGGTCGACACCCGGGCGATGACCCTGGGTCGCTGGATCTTCGGTGCCGGGCTGCTCGCCACCGGGCTGGGCATGCTCTGCTGGCGGCTGCTCAGCGACCCCGGCGACGCGTTGCACCGCAAGACGTACACCACCCAGCCGATGCTGCTGATCACCGCGATCGCGCTGCTGGCGCCGATCCTGGTGGGGCCGCTGACCCGGCTGATCGCCTGGCTACCGGCTCAGCTGTCGGGCGCGACCGGCATGCTGATGCGTGAGAACGCAAGCGCCGGGGTGCGGCGCACGGCCGCTGTCGCCGCGCCGGTGCTGGTCACCGTCGCGCTGGCCGGCTCCCTGCTGGGCGCTACCGCGACGATCAACGCGGCGAAGGCGGCCGAGATCCGTACACAGATCGCCGCCGACCTGATCGTCGACGGCACCAGTTTGGACGAGTCTGCCGTGGCCGCCGTCCGGAGGGTTCCCGGCGCGAAGGTGATGACCAGCGCCTCCAGCGCGTTATACACGCTGGAGGAGGGCGTCGCGCTGATCCGCTCGGATGCCCAGGCGGTCGACCCGGAGACGCTGGCCGCGGTGCGCCACCTGCCGGTCCGGGCCGGCCGGATCAGTGACCTCGACGACCAGAGCATTGTCGTCAACGAGGAGTGGGCCGTGCACACCGTTGGCCGGCAGGTCACGGTCTGGCTCGGCGACGGGACCGAGCGCTCGCTGCGCGTCGTGGCGGTCCTGGCTACCGGCACCGGGAGCAACGGCGTCTACGTGACCGGGCACAACGCGGGCGGCGCGGTGGTGGACCACATCGAGTTGTCGTGGCGGCCGGGCACGGACGTCTCCGCCGGCGAGGCCGCCGTCCGCTCCGCGCTGCGCTCCTCCGGCGCCCAGGTGCAGACCCGCGCCGAGTGGCTCACCGAGCAGCTGCCTGCCAGCGGCCGACAGACCACTGTGGGCTATCTGGTCGTGCTCGGCATCGCGTTGACCTACACCGGAATCGCGGTGGCCAATACGATGGTGATGGCCACCTCGGACCGGGTGCGGGACCTGGCCGTGCTCCGGCTCGCCGGGGCCACGAAGCGGCAGGTGCTGCTGTTGGTGATGGCCGAGTCCCTGACCATGGTGGCGGTCGGCGCGGTCTTGGGCGTGCTGGCGACGCTGGTGAACCTGCTCGGGATCTGGGGTGCGCTGGGGGCACTCTCGGTCTGGACGGCGATCGTCGTCCCCTGGCAGATCCTCGGCCTGACCCTGGTGGCCTGCGCGGTCGTCGCGCTCCTGGCCACGCTGGCGCCGACGATCGGCGCGATGCGCACTCGACCCGTGGAGCTGGCCGGCACCAAGGAATGACGGGCCCGCGAACGCTCCGGACGAGCCGTTCACGAGCTCGTTCGTGCGGGCTCGTAGTTCCCACCAAGCGGCGGTGCCTAATCCAGGACCTCGGCGGTCAGCCGACGGGCCAGCACCCCCAGCGGATGGCCCGCGCGAAGCAGTACTGCCGAGCCGGTGCCGGGCGGGAAACCCGTCGCGTCGTCGGCCGTGGCACTGGCAGCATGTCGGTCATGGGTCAGGCACAGGGCTTCAGGTACGACCACCGTGCGGACGGCTTGGTGGTGATCACGCACCACGGGCGGGTGGCGGGCACCCTGCGCGGCGCCCGCGCGGCGCAGTTCCTCGCCGAGGTCGACGACGACCCGCAGTTGGTGATGGCCCGCTGGACGGGCAACTACCGCCACGGCAACGAACGCACAGCGAAGCGGCATCCCCGCAACCGGACGTGAACGACGCGAAGGCCCCTGCTCGTCGCCGCGCGACGAGCAGGGGCCTTGCCTGCTGCGGGGTCCTGCGGGTTTCTCAGGGCCGGGCGAAGACCAGCGCCACGTTGTGACCGCCGAAGCCGAACGCGTTGTTCAACGCGGCGGGGATCTCCATGTGGCGTGCCTTGTGCGCCGCGACATCGAGCGTGAGACCGGGCTCCGGGTCGTCGAGGTTGATCGTCGGAGGCACCACACTGTCGCGGATGGCCAGGATGGTGGCGATCGACTCCAGCGCGCCGGCCGCACCGAGCAGGTGACCGGTCATCGACTTCGTAGCGGTCAACACCGGGTGGTCGCCGAGCGCCTTGTGCAGCCCGCCGATCTCCAGCATGTCACCGATCGGCGTCGAGGTGGCGTGCGCGTTGACGTGCACGATGTCCCGCTTGGCCACGTCCGCGTCCGCTATCGCCTTGGCGATGGCCCGGATGGCACCCTCGCCCTCGGCGTGCGGCTGCACGATGTCGTACGCGTCGGACGTGATGCCGGCCCCGGCGAGGCGCGCGTAGACCCGGGCGCCCCGGGCCGCGGCGTGTTCGGCCCGCTCCAGCACCACGATGCCGGCACCCTCACCGAGGACGAAGCCGTCGCGGCCGGTGTCCCACGGGCGGGAGGCGTGCTCCGGGTCGTCGTTGCGGGTGGACATCGCCCGCATCGAGCTGAAGCCGGCGATCGGCAGCGGGTGGATGACCGCCTCGGTGCCACCGGCCACCACCACGTCGGCCCGGCCGGAGCGGATGATGTCCAGACCGAGAGCGATCGCCTCGGCACCGGTGGCGCAGGCGCTGGCCATCGAGTGCACCCCGGCCTTGGCCCCCAACTCCAACCCGACCCAGGCGGCCGGACCGTTGGGCATCAGCATCGGGATGGTGTGCGGGGACACCCGCCGCGGCCCGGACGCTTCGAGGATGTCGTCCTGCGCGAGCAGGGTGGTGGCACCGCCGATGCCGGAGCCGACGCTGACGGCCAGCCGCTCCCCGTCGAGGTCGGACCCGGCCAGGCCGGCGTCCGCCCAGGCCTGCTGGGCCGCGATGATCGCGATCGCCTCGGAGCGGTCCAGTCGGCGCAGGCGGACCCGGTCCAGCACCTCGGACGGTTCCACGGCCAACTGGGCGGCGATCCGGACCGGCAGTTGCGCGGCCCACTCCTGGGTGAGGGCACTCACCCCGGAGCGGCCGGCGAGCATGGCGTCCCAGGTCGACGCGACGTCCCCGCCGAGCGGGGTCGTCGCGCCGAGCCCGGTGACGACGACGTCAGGACGACTCATGATCAGGACTGCGCCGCGATGTAGCTGACGGCGTCACCGACGGTCTTGAGGTTCTGCACCTCGTTGTCCGGGATCTTGACGCCGAACTTCTCCTCGGCGGCCACCACGACCTCCACCATGGAGAGCGAGTCGACGTCGAGGTCGTCGGTGAAGGACTTCCCCTCGGCCACGTCGTCCGGGTTCACTCCGGCAACCTCTTCGAGGATCTCGGCGAGGCCGGTGGTGATCTCGTCACGGGTCATTGCGGTTGGTTCCTTTCATCGGGGTTGTCCGACGGACGGCGTCGCCGACCGCCACTCCTCGACGCGTACGCGCCGAAGGGGGTCTTCAGGGGCAGCGGACGACCTGACCGGCGTAGGTCAGGCCACCGCCGAAGCCGAACAGCAGCACCGGTGCGCCCGAGGGCACCTCCCGACGCTCGACAAGCTTGGACAGGGCCAGCGGCACGCTCGCGGCGGAGGTGTTGCCGGACTCGACGATGTCCTTCGCGATGATCGCATTGGGGATGTTGAGCCGCTTGGCGATGCCGTCGATGATCCGGGCGTTCGCCTGGTGCGGCACGAACGCGGCCAGCTCCGACGGGTCGACCCCGGCCCGCTCGCAGGCCTGTAGGGCCAGCGGGGCCAGCTCGGTGGTGGCCCAGCGGAACACCGCCTGCCCCTCCTGCTGGACGTACGGGCGCCAACCCTCGATGCGCACCGCGTCGCTCTTCTCCGGCACCGAACCCCAGACCACCGGGCCGATCCCGGCCGGCTCGTCGTCGGCGGTGGCGGTGACCACCGCCGCACCGGCGCCGTCGGCGAAGATGATGCAGGTGGACCGGTCGGTCCAGTCGGTGAAGTCGGACAGCTTCTCCGCGCCGATGACTATCGCGTTGCGCGACGCGCCGGCCCGGATGGCGTGGTCGACGGTGCCCAGCGCGTACGCGAAGCCCGAGCAGGCGGTGTTCACGTCGTACGCGCCCGGGGCGGTGATGCCCAGCTTGGCGGCGACCCGGCAGGCCACGTTGGGGCTGCGGTCGATCGACGTGCAGGTGGCGACAACGACCAGGTCGATGTCGGCGGCGGTCAGACCCGAGTTGGCAAGCGCCTTGCCGGCGGCGGCAGCGGCCATGTCGGCCACCGTCTCGGTGTCGGCGATCCGCCGGCTGACGATGCCGACGCGGTCGCGGATCCACTCGTCGTTGGTGTCGACGAGCTGGGCGATGTCGTCGTTTGTCACCACCCGCGAGGGCTGGTAGTGCCCCATCGAGACGATGCGACTGCCAGTCATGAGCGACCTCCGATGCGGGCGATCAGGTCCCGTGCGGCCGGCAGGTCGTCCGGGGTGTTCAGGGTGACGATCTCCGGGGCGCCATCGCCCTTGAGCTCCCGCTTGACCAGCCCGGCGAGAGTGCCGGCGGGCGGCAACTCGATCACACCGGTGACCCCGAGGTCGGCCATCGTACGCATGCACAGATCCCAGCGCACCGGCGCGGTCACCTGGCGGACCAGGCGTTGCACCAGCTCCTGGCCGTTGTCGACAGCGGTGCCGTCGAGGTTCGAGAGCAGGATCCGGGCCGGGTCGGCGGGGGTGATCCCGGCGGCGACCTCGGCGAGCGCGGTCGCCGCCGGGGCCATGTACGGGGTGTGGAACGCGCCGGCCACCTTGAGCCGGATGATCCGGGTCCGGGCGGGCGGCTCGGCGACGAGCTTGTCGAGCCCGGCCAGCGCGCCGGCGGCGACTGTCTGCCCGGCGCCGTTGCGGTTGGCCGGATACAGCCCGTGCGCCTCGATGGCGCTGAGCACCTCGTCCGGGTCGCCACCAAGCGTCGCGGCCATCCCGGTCGGCTCCAGGGCGCACGCGGCGGCCATCTCCCGCCCGCGTACGCCGGCGAGGGTGATCGCTGCTTCGGGGGTCAGCACACCGGCGACGACCGCGGCACCCAACTCGCCGACGCTGTGCCCGGCGGTGAGCCCGACGCCGTCAAGTGGCAGGTGCTCGGCCGCGAGCATCGCCGCGGCGACGAGCAGCGGCTGGGTGCGGGCGGTGTCCACGATCTCGTCCGCGTCGGCGGTGGTGCCCAGGTGCACCAGGTCGACCCCGGCCAACGCCGACCACTCGCGCAGCCGCGCCTCGGTGCCGGTCAGGTCGAGCCAGGGGGTCAGGAAGCCGGGTTTCTGAGAACCCTGGCCGGGACTAAGTACGGCGAGCACGCCTATGACTCTCCCGGATTCGCCTCGGTAACGCTGTGCCGCCTCCGACCAAACCGCACTAGAACCTTTGGAGGTTTCTTACAAAAATCGGCGAGGATCATCCTCGTTATGCGCGATTTTCCGGCTGCCTGGGGTGATTGTCTGGGTCGGCACGGCCGAGGCGAGCGGGACGACCGGATCCAACCGACCCACTGTCAGCGCCACCTGGAGCGCGAACGCGTCCCGGGGAGACAGCGGCGAGAAGCCGGTCACCTCGGCGATCCGGCGCAACCGGTAACGCACCGTGTTCGGGTGCACGAACAGCGCCCGCGCGGCGCTCTCCAGCGTGCCGCCGGCGGCGAGGAACGCGTCAAGGGTCGCCAGCAGTTCGCCACCGGCGCGCACAAGCGTCGCGTACACGTCGTGCCGCAACCGCCGGCGGGCCTCCGCGTCGCCCGCCAGGGCCCGCTCGGGCAACAGGTCGGCGGCCGGCACCGGGCGGGGGGCACCGGGCCAGGCCGGCGCCGCCCGGAAACCGGACAGCGCGGCCCGCGCCGACTCGGTCGCCTCGTCCAGGCTCGGTACGGCCGGACCCACCACCACCGGTCCGTCGCCGAACGCGCTGAGCAGCTTGGCGGTGGCGGTGAGCGGGTCCGCCGCACCGCCCAACACGATCACCAGGCGGTCGCCGTGCACCCCGCCGATCACCTCCACACCGATCCGGCGGGCCTGCCGGTAGACCACGTGCAGCACCGCGGAGACCTCACCGCCCGGCGATCGACCCACCGCCACCGCCACCGGCGGCGCGTCCGCCCAGCCGAGCGCGGCGGCCCGGCTGGCCAGCACATCGGGTGAGTCCCCGCGCAGCAGCGCGTCGACAAGCAGGGCCTGCAACCGGGCGTCCCACGCGCCGCGTGACTCGGCTGCCCGCGCGTACACCCGGGCGGCGGCGAACGCGATCTCCCGGGAGAAGCGCAGCACCGCTTCGCGCAGTTGCTGCTCCTCACCCTCGGCGGCCAGGTGCGACACCTGCTCCTCGACCACGTCGATGGTCACCTTGATCAACGCCACGGTCTGCTGGAGGGTGATCGACCGGGCCAGCGCCTGCGGGGCGGCGGCGAAGACCTCGTCCGAGACCTCCTGGGTGCTGTCCGCAGTGCCGCCGCCGTCCTGCAACCACTGCACCAGCGACCGGGCGCCCGCCTGGGCCACCAGCATCACCCAGGAGCGCTGGTCGGCCGGCAGCGCCCGGAACCACGGCAGCGTCTCGTCCATCCGGGCCACGCTGGAGGTGGCCAACGCCCCCGCCGAACGCTCGATCCGGCGCAGCGTGGCCGCCAGCTCTCCACCCCCCGGCGTACTCACCGCCCTAGCCTGACACGTCGTGAGCAGGCCAACCACGCCGGCACCGGTCGGCGGGCCGTCGGCAGCACCGTTGCCGGGCATCAGCTGGTCGGTGAGTCCCTCGACCTCCGGCCCGCCCGCCAGCTGCTGGCGAACCCGGTGGCCTGCGGCCCGTGCGGCACCGACACGCGCCGAAGGGGATTACGCGGCACCCGGTCCGCCAGCGCCATAATGATGATCATGATTGATCGGGAGAACCTGGCCGAGCTGGCTCGCGAGATCGACAACACCTGCCGCCTGACCGGCACGTTCGTGCTCCGGTCCGGGCGGACCGCCGACGAGTACTTCGACAAGTACCGCTTCGAGGCCGACCCACGTCTCCTTGACCGGGTGGCCGCCCACCTCGTGCCCCTGGTCCCCACCGGCACCGAGGTGCTGGCCGGGTTGGAGTTGGGCGGCATCCCGGTGGTGACCGCGCTCGGCCGGCACACCGGGTTGCCCTGCGCCTTCGTCCGCAAGAGCGCGAAGGCGTACGGGACGGCCCGGCTGGCCGAGGGGGCGGACCTGGCCGGGCGGCAGGTGCTGGTGGTCGAGGACATCGTCACCTCCGGCGGGCAGGTGGTCATCTCAACCGGCAACCTCCGCGAACTGGGTGCCCGGGTGGAGCACGCCCTCTGCGTCATCGACCGCGCCGAGGGTGGAGCCGAGGCGCTGGCCGGTCACGGCGTGGCGCTGCGGGCGCTGCTGCGCCGAGCGGATCTGGAGGCGCACCGCGCGTGCTGAGCGCCGCCCCGATCGGGCTGCGGCCCGCGCGTGCTGAGCGCCGCCGGCCGGGCTGCGGCCCGCGCGTGAACGGCACGGGAAGAGGCGGTGAACTGCGCGACCTGGTTCCGCGCCCACCGTCGTCTTCGTGAGCTGGCCGGTGTCGACCCCAGGTACGCGGCGCGCGGCCCGTCGGGCCCGGCCAGTACGGTGACAGGGGCACGTCGGGGGAGCACCCGGGTGAGGCGAGCGTGAGGAGACCGGGAATGGCGCACGGGGAGGCCGAGCACGGCTGCGCCCAGGGCGAGCCCTGCCGGCCGGGGCACCACGACCCGCAGGTGGCTGGCAAGCACCGTCGGCCGACCGCCGGCGCGCCGTCGCACCCGGTGGAGCCGCGGCCCGACGACGAGATCACGCTCCCGCGCCAACGCGGCGCGGAGGGCTCCGCCCGGACCGAGCCCGACGCAGACGTTCCCGCTGGTTGCCTGAGCGAACTTGACGGCTGGGCCGGGGCCCATCGGCACGGCCCGGTCCGGCCGCGCCCACGGGCCGCCCGCCGGGAGCGCCCACCACGCCGCTGGTGCTGAGCCGGCGACCTCGGCGCCAGCGGCCGGGAGTTAACGGGTACGACGCGCCAGCGGCCGGGAGTCAGCGGGTACGACGCGCCAGCGGCCGGGAGTCAGCGGGTACGACGGCGGATCAGCAGGGCGATCCCGGCGAGGCCGATCGTGATCGTCAGCATCACTCCGACGTTGAGCAGCAGCAGGCGCTGCAGGTCGCCGAGCGCGTCGTCGAGGTCCTTCGCCGGGTCGAGCGTGTCCTCCGGGAGCACCCGTTCGCCGCCGCCCGCGCCGCCACTGACCGTGTCGAACTGCCGCTCCAGCGGCACACCGGCGGTGCGCAGGGTCTCGGACATGCTGAGCCGGCCCAGGAACCAGCCAGCACTGATCTTGCGGGCGTCCGGCTGCTTCGCCGGCCGGTAGACCCGCGGGCCGCCGACCGCCTTGGGATAGAGGTCGTACGTCTGCTGCGGCGTCTCACCGGCGAACACCACGACCGTGTACTTCGGACCGAGGTCGGCCGGCTTCGGCCCGGTCGGCATGCCGGTGCGCCCGAGGAAGTTGACCTGGTCGATGACCGCGCCCACATGGGCTGGTTGCGTGTCCACCCGCAGTCGCAACGGCGCGTCGAGCCCTTCGCCGGTGATGTCCACCCCGGCTGGTGCCGGCTTCGGCGCCGCCAGGGCCGGGCCGGCGGTGCCGAGCGACAGCAGCGCTGCCGCCAGCGAGCCCGCCACCACGGTGGCCAACCACCTCATGTGTCGGACCATCCCGCCTCCTCGCCCCGTTCGATGGATGGCTTCGGTGTGACGCCTGGAGCGGTCTGCCGATGCGACGCCGACCGGAGGGTCGGTCCTACACCTACAGACTCCGCAAAACGTCGATGAGTTGCAGCCTTTGGAACAGTAATTGGAACTATCTGCGATCTCTGCTCGACTAATGAGGAGCTGTTTGATCAGCGGGCGGATCGTACCCTTACGGAGGGGTTCATGGGGGGCAGGGTTACACGTACGGTGCGGGTTGTGCCAGGGGTGCTCGGCGTGGCGTTCGGTGTGTCGTTTCTGCTACCTGCCGCTCCGGCTGCCGCGCACAACTCGCTGACCGGCAGCGATCCGCGCGACGGCGCCCGGGTGGCGACGGCCCCTGCCCGCATCGAGCTGCGGTTCCTCGCCAAGCCCGCACCGACTACGACGAAGATCACAATAACCGGACCGGACAATGTGGTCGCCGGCGGCCCGCCCGTCTTCGCCGGCAGCCGCGTCCGGGTGCCGTTCACACCGGCCGCCGCGGGGCTCTACATCGTCGGGTATCAACTCGCGTCAGGCGACGGTCACCCGGTGAAGGGCGAGGTGCGGTTCACCCTCACGTCAGGGACCACCGCCAGCCCGTCGGTGCTGCCGTCGACCGGCAGTGCCGCCGTGACGCCGGAAGCCGCGGCCGCCTCGCCGTCGGCCGGGCCGGCCTCGACCACACCGAGCGTCACCCCGACGGCGGTCGTACCGCTGGCACAGGAGCGGCGCTGGTGGCCCTGGGCGCTCGGCGCGCTGTTGCTGCCAGCCGCCCTCGCCGCCGCCCTACTGCTCCGCCACCGCCGCAAAACCCCCTAACCCCGCCACGTACCGCAGTCGATCATGGAGTTGTGGTGCTGGACAAAGCCCCCCGAAAGGGGTCTATCCAGGCACCACAACTCCATGATCGACAGGGCTGGGGCGTCAGACCAGGCGGAGTCGGGCTGCGCGGATTCGGGTCAGGGTGCGCTCGCGGCCGAGCACCTCAAGGGACTCGAACAGCGGCAGGCCCACGGTGCGGCCGGTGACCGCGACCCGGACCGGTGCCTGCGTCTTGCCGAGCTTCAGGCCACGCTCGGCACCGACGGCCTCCAGCGTCGACTTCAGCGACTCGGCGTCCCAGGACTCCAGCGCCTCGAACGCCGCGACGGCGGCGTCCAGCAGGTCCGCCGAGCCGTCCTTCATCGTCTTGGCCCAGGCCGCCTCGTCGATAAGCGGCGAGGCGAGGAACAGGAAGTCGACGTTCGGCACGATCTCGCTGAGCAGCGCGAGCCGGGTCTGGGCCAGCGGAGCCACCGCGGCGAACGCGTCGGCGTCGAACTCCGCCGGCTGCCAGGGCGGCGGCGCGATGGTCCCGGTGCCGGTCAGCCACGGCTGGCAGGCGTCGATGAAGTCGGGCACGGACAGCGCGCGAATGTACTCGCCGTTGAACGCGCGCAGCTTCTTCTCGTCGAAGAACGCGGGGGAGGGGTTGACCTCCTCCAGCCGGAACTCGTCCTCGATGACCGACCAGGGCACGATCTCCCGGTCGCCGGAGGGCGCCCACCCGAGCAGCATCAGATAGTTGCGCATCGCACCGGCGAGGTAGCCCTCCTCGCGGTACGCCTCCAGGGCGACCTTGTCCCGGCGCTTGGAGAGCTTCTGCCGCTTCTCGTTGACCACCACCGGCACGTGCGCCCAGATCGGCGGCTTGACCCCGAGGGCGTCCCAGAGCAACTGCTGCTTGGGGGTGTTGGGCAGGTGCTCCTCGGCCCGGATCACGTGGGTGATCCCCATGGTCATGTCGTCGACGACGTTGGCCAGCAGGAAGACCGGCGAGCCGTCGCCCCGGGCGATGACGAAGTCCTCGATGAGCTTGTTGTCGAAGGTGGGCTCACCACGGATCAGGTCGACCACCACCGTCGCGCCCTCGTCGGGCGTCCGGAAGCGCAGTGCGTGCCCCGGACCCGGGCCGAGGCCACGGTCGCGGTGGTAGCCGTCGTAGCCCTGGTACTGCGAGCCGGTGCGGGCCTGCACGTCCTCGCGGGTGCAGTCGCAGTAGTAGGCGCGCCCCGACTCGTAGAGCCGGGTGGCGGCGGCCCGGTGCTCGCCGGCGTTCTCGGACTGGAAGTACGGGCCCTCGTAGCTGCCCCGGGAGATGCCGATCCAGTCGAGTGCGGAGAGGATGCCCTCGGTCCACTCGGGCTTGTTGCGCGCCGCGTCGGTGTCCTCGACCCGCAGCACGAACACCCCGCCCTGCTGCTTGGCGAAGATCCAGTTCTGCAGTGCCGAGCGGGCACCACCGACATGGAACATACCGGTCGGGGAGGGGGCGAAGCGCACACGTACCGTCACGTCCCCCAGCCTACGGCGACCCTCCACCGCTTTTCGCCACGCCCCCTCACTCACGGCACCGAGCGGATCTTGACGACCAGTGCGCTGCCGAGCAGGGTCACAGCGGCGGTGACGGCGTAGAGCGTGGGATAGCCGCCCAGGTACACCACCAGCGGGGCGGACAGCGCCGGGCCGAGGACCTGCGGCGCCGAGTTGGCGATGTTGATGACGCCGAGGTCCTTGGCCCGGTCGGTGGCCCGGGGCAGCACCTGGGTGATCAACGCGGCGTCCACCGAGAGGTACACGCCGTAGCCGGCGCCGAGCAGCAGCGCGGCGACGATCGCCATCGGCCAGACCGGCGCGACGGCGAGCAGCAGCGCCGCCACCGCCATGATCAGCCCGGACACGATGACGTAGATCTTGCGCCGGCCGGAGCGGTCGGACAGCCGACCGGCGACCACAGCGGTCAGCATCATGCCGAGCGTGTAGAGCAGGATCAGCACCAGCAACGAGCCCTCGGGGTCGGGGTGGCGCACCCCGTCGGTGAGGAAGTACAGCAGGTAGAGGGTGCCCAGGGCGTTGCCGAGCTGGACCAGGAACCGGGTGATCCAGGCCCAGGCGAAATCCGGGTGCCGACGCGGGCTGACCCACATCGAGGCCAACAGCGCCCGCGTAGGCAGCGCGGGTCGATGCGTACGCGGCAGCGGCTCGTCGGGAGTGAACAGCGCGAACGGCAGCGACAGCAGCAGGATGGCGACCGCGATGGCCAGATAGCCGGCGGCGTTGCCGGTGACCACTGCGGTGACCAGCACCGCGCCGAGCACCAGCCCGAGCGCCTGCGGGATGCCCACCCAACCCGAGACGCCGCCTCGCTGCGTCACCGGCACCCGGTCCGGGACGGCCGCGCTGAGGCTGGCCAGCATCGCGTTGAAGCAGACCTGCGCGGCCACCCAGCCGAGCGCGACCCCGAGGATGGTCCGCTGCTGGGCCAGCAGCACCAGGGCCGCCGCGCCGAGCAGCGCCCCGCCCACTGTCCAGACGTGCCGACGGCCGAACTCGCGCCCGGCGATCCGCAGGCAGGTGCGGTCGGAGAGCGCGCCGGCCAGGGGGTTGGCGAGCACCGCGGCCAGCGCTCCGAGGCCGGTGACCACGGCCAGCATGTTCTCCTTGTCGCCGGGTGCGATCTGCTCGATCTGCTGCGGCAGCAGCACCTGGATGGGCGTGAAGAACGCCATCCAGACGCCGAGGTTCGCCGCGAAGATCAACCCGATCCAGCCGCGCCGCACCGGCACTGTCGGCTCGGCGAGCGCCGCCGGCAGCGCAGCCGGCGGCGGGTCGAGGGTGGTCACCGCGCCGACCCGGCCCGGGAGGCCGCGATCACGTCCCGCAACCAGGTGTACGACGACTTCGGCGTACGCGTCTGGGTGGCGTAGTCGACGTGCACCAGCCCGAAGCGCTTGGTGAAACCCTCGGCCCACTCCCAGTTGTCGAGCAACGACCAGATGAAGTACCCGCGTACGTCCACCCCGTCGTCGATGGCCGCCCGGACTGCCCGCAGGTGCCCGTCGAGGTACGCGATCCGCTCCGGATCCGCCACCTGCCCGCCGGCGTCCGGCGCGTCGTCGTACGCGCAGCCGCTCTCGGTGATCTCGATGGGCGGCAGGGCGTCGCCGTAGGTGTCCCGTAGCCAGCTGAGCAGCTCGTGCAGCCCGTCGGGGGCCACCGGCCAGTCGAAGGCGGTCCGCGCATAGCCGTCGAGCGGCACCAGGTCGAACGGCAGGGGCGAGCCCTCCTCGGCGGCCCGTACCCCTGTGGGGTTGTAGTAGTTGATCCCGAGCACGTCGATCGGCGCGGCGATGGTGTCGAGGTCGCCGGGGCGGACCACGCCCGGGTCGAGACCGGGCAGCTCCGGGTAGCCGCGGCCGAGCAGCGGGTCGGTGAAGAGCCGGTTGTGCAGGGCCTCGTACGCCGCCCCGGCGGCCCGGTCGGCATCGCGGTCACCGAGCACCCGCACCGGGGAGTAGTTGTTGGCGATCGCCACCGGGCTGCTGGTGCGGGCGCGCAGCGCGGCGACCGCGAGCCCGTGCCCGAGCAGTTGGTGGTGGGCGGCCGGAAAGGCGTCGAAGAGCAGCGTCCGGCCGGGGGCGTGCTCGCCCGTGCCGTACCCCATGCTCATGTGGACGAACGGCTCGTTCAGGGTGATCCAGAGCCGGACCCGGTCGCCGAGCCGGGCGGCGGTCAGGTCGGCGTACTCGGCGAACCGGGCGGCGGTGTCGCGGTGCAGCCAGCCGCCGGCGTCTTCGAGGGGTTGCGGCAGGTCCCAGTGGTAGAGGGTGGCCACCGGGTCGACACCGGCGGCCAGCAACTCGTCCACCAGCCGGTCGTAGAAGTCCAGGCCGGCCGGGTTGGCCGGGCCGGTGCCGGTGGGGCGCACCCGGGGCCAGGCGATGGAGAACCGGTACGCGTCGACGCCGAGGCCGGCCAGCAGCGCCACGTCCTCGCCGTGCCGGTGGTAGTGGTCGCAGGCCAGCGCACCGGTGCTGCCGTCGCTGATCCGTCCCGGCGAGTGCGCGAACGTGTCCCAGATGGACGGCCCACGCCCGTCGGCGTCGGTGCCGCCCTCGATCTGGTGGGCCGATGTGGAGACGCCCCAGCGGAAGCCGGTGGGGAACTGGGGCACCGGTGCGGTCGACATGCGCCCTCCCGATCAACGTGAAACGTGTTCGGGACTTTAGAACGCTCTCGATGAATGCGCCATAGGCCAGCCCGGCGCAATCCGCAATGGTTGATCGGCGTGTCTTTTTCCGAACCCGTCCCGGTACGTCCGATTTAACGCATAGAGTGCCGATATCGTGGGATGTCCTCACCGGAGGAAAGACGGAAATGATCCTCGTGGAACGCAGTGCGCACGTGGCGGCGCCAATTGAAGTGGTCTGGGATGTCGTACAGCGGGCCGAGCAGTTGCCGGCCTGGCTGGCCGGGGTCCGCGCGGCCGAAGTGCTCTCGGGAGAGGGCTTCGGGCGGCGACAACTGGTCCAGGCTGGGCGCGGCTCGGCGCATGAGGCCGAGGTGATCGCCTACCAGGAGCCGACGCTTATCGGCTGGCGGGAACGGGCCAAGGGTGCCGGTGCTCGTGCGGAGGCGCGCACCGAGATCTACGTCCAGCTCACCACCGACGAGGAGGAGGGCGGGACGATAGTTCGCCTCATCGTGGTCCGTTGGCCGGCCGGCCCGGTCAAGGCGGCCCTGCTGCGCCTCGGACTGCGGCGGGTCGGCGCCGACCTGGAGGACTCGCTGGCCCGGCTCACCGACCTGGCCGCCGTCGGCTGACGAGCGCCCATCCTCCCGGCGTCACCCGCGACGGCGGTGGCCCGGCGTCCCCACCAGGAACGTCGGCCCACCGCCGCCCCGTGCCCGCCCCTGGACCGCGTCGATCATGGAGTTGTGGTGCCCGGAACGGGGTGACTTAACCGCTACGTCCCCCACCACAACTCCATGATCGACGCGGTGGGGGTGGGGTGGGGACGGGGACGGGATGGGGGACGGGAAGGGCCCGGCGCCAACGCGCCGGGCCCTTCCTCAGGTTGTGCGGGTTTAGCTGTCGCCGCCGGTCTCGCCGACCGGGGCGGCGTTGACGTCGTCGATCGCGTACTTCTTGGCGGCCTCCGCCGGCACGCTGGCTGGTACCGCACCGCTGCGGGCGAGCTGCCGCAGCGTGGCCACCACGATCGACTCCGCGTCGACGTGGAAGTGCCGGCGCAGCGCGTGGCGGGTGTCCGACATGCCGAACCCGTCGGTGCCGAGCGACGTGTAGTCACCGGGCACCCAGCGGGCGATCAGGTCCGGTACCGCACGCATGAAGTCGCTGACCGCGACCTTCGGGCCGTCCGCGTCGGCCAGCTTCTGCGCGATGTACGGAACCTTCGCCTCGGCGCCCGGGTTGAGGAGGTTGTACTCCTCGGTCTCCACCGCGTCGCGGCGCAGCTCGGTCCAGGAGGTCACCGACCAGACGTTGGCGCCGACCCCCCAGTCCTGGGCGAGCAGCTGCTGCGCCTTGAGGGCCCACTGCATGCCGGTGCCCGAGGCCAGCAGGTTGGCCTTCGGGCCGTCGACCTGCGGGGCCGGCGAGTAGCGGTAGATGCCCTTGAGCAGGCCTTCCACGTCCACGTCGGCCGGCTCGGCCGGCTGCAGCGTCGGCTCGTTGTAGACCGTCAGGTAGTAGAAGACGTTCTCCTGCGCGTCCCCGTACATCCGGTGCAGGCCGCTTTCCAGGATGTGCGCGATCTCGTACGCGAACGCCGGGTCGTACGCCACCACTGCCGGGTTGGTGGCCGCGATCAGCAGCGAGTGCCCGTCCTCGTGCTGGAGGCCCTCACCGTTGAGCGTGGTCCGACCGGCGGTGGCGCCGAGCAGGAAGCCCCGGGCCATCTGGTCGGCCGCGGCCCAGAGCCCGTCGGCGGTCCGCTGGAACCCGAACATCGAGTAGAAGATGTACATCGGGATCATCGGCTCGTCGTGCGTGGCGTACGCCGAACCCGCGGCGGTGAACGAGGCGACCGAGCCGGCCTCGTTGATCCCCTCGTGCAGGATCTGCCCGGTGGTCGACTCCTTGTACGACAGGAACAGCTCGCGGTCGACCGAGGTGTAGCGCTGGCCGTGCGGCGAGTAGATCTTCGCGGTCGGGAAGATCGAGTCGAGGCCGAAGGTGCGGGCCTCGTCCGGGATGATCGGCACCCACCGCTTGCCGAACTCCTTGTCCTTCATCACGTCCTTGAGCAGGCGGACGAAGGCCTGTGTGGTGGCCACCTTCTGCTTGCCCGAGCCGCGCTTGATGTCGGCGAACCGCTCCGGGCCCGGGATGGCCAGCCGCTTGGTGCTGGTCCGCCGGGACGGCAGGTAGCCGCCGAGCTGCTCGCGCCGCTCCTTCAGGTACTGAATCTCGTCGGACTTCTCACCCGGGTTGTAGTACGGCGGCAGGTAGGGGTTGTCCTCCAGCGCCTTGTCCGGGATGTCCAGGTAGAGGCGGTCGCGGAAGGTCTTCAGATCCTCAAGCGTCAGCTTCTTCATCTGGTGGGTCGCGTTGCGGCCCTCGAAGTGCGAGCCGAGCGTCCAACCCTTGATCGTCTTCGCCAGGATGACGGTGGGCTGACCGGTGTGCTCGGTGGCCGCCTTGTAGGCCGCGTAGAGCTTGCGGTAGTCGTGCCCACCCCGCTTGAGGTTCCAGATCTCGTCGTCGCTCAGCGGGTCGACCATCTTGCGGGTCCGCGCGTCGCGGCCGAAGAAGTGCTCCCGCACGTACGCGCCGGACTCGGCCTTGTAGGTCTGGTAGTCACCGTCGGTGGTGGTGTTCATGAGGTTGACCAGCGCGCCGTCGGTGTCCGCGGCGAGCAGCGGGTCCCACTCGCGGCCCCAGACCACCTTGATGACGTTCCAGCCGGCACCCCGGAAGAACGCCTCCAACTCCTGCATGACCTTGCCGTTGCCCCGGACCGGGCCGTCCAGCCGCTGGAGGTTGCAGTTGATCACGAAGGTGAGGTTGTCCAACTCCTCGCGAGCGGCCACGCCGATCGCACCAAGCGTCTCCGGCTCGTCCATCTCGCCGTCGCCGAGGAACGCCCACACGTGCTGCTGCGAGGTGTCCTTGATGCCGCGGTGCTGCAGGTACCTGTTGAACCGGGCCTGGTAGATCGCGTTCAGACCGCCGAGACCCATCGAGACGGTGGGGAACTCCCAGAAGTCCGGCATCAGCCGCGGGTGCGGATACGACGGCAGCCCGCCGCCCGGGTGCGACAACTCCTGGCGGAACCCGTCGAGCTGGTGCTCGCTGAGCCGCCCCTCCAGGAACGCCCGCGCGTACATGCCGGGGGAGGCGTGGCCCTGGTAGAAGATCTGGTCGCCGCCGCCGGGGTGGTTCTTGCCCCGGAAGAAGTGGTTGAAGCCCACCTCGTAGAGCGACGCCGAACTGGCGAAGGTCGAGATGTGTCCGCCGACGCCGATCTCCGGGCGCTGGGCCCGGTGCACCAGCATGGCGGCGTTCCACCGGACGTACGCCCGGATCCGCCGCTCGACGTGCTCGTCACCCGGGAACCACGGTTCGCGTTCCGACGGGATGGTGTTGATGTAGTCGGTGGTGGTCAGGGGCGGTACCCCGACCTGGCGCTCACGGGCCCGCTCCAGCAGGCGCAGCATGACGTAGCGGGCGCGTTTGGCGCCGCGTTCGTCGATGACACCGTCAAGCGACTCGACCCATTCGCTTGTTTCTTCGGGGTCGATGTCCGGAAGCTGGCTCGGTAGGCCGTCGCTGATCACCGGGCGCTTGCGTTCCGTAGCCACAGGCGTTCCCTCGGTTGTGTGTGGGATAGGTCTCTAGCGCCATCCTGCCCCCTGGTGGCACCCCTCGTCACGTCTAGGTGCCCCGGACGCGATGCTGAACACAGGTACTCGCCGGTAACTTAGCGCTACCGACCGCTTCGGGCCTTGTTCGAGCCTCCTACCGTGACGGCATGAACGGGCGACGAGTGGTTGTCGGCGGTGCGCTCCTGGCGGTCGGGATGCTCGCGGCGATCCCCGGAACCTGGGTACTGCTGTCGGGTGATCCCGCCGTACTCCCGGTGGTGATCTTCGGCTTGGCCGCCGTGGCGTTCGGCGCGGTCCAGGCACGCGGCGGCCTGCGGGCTCCGGCCGCCGGGCGGGCCGGGCCGCTACCCGGTCAACGCCGCAGGCACGCCGGCACCTACAGTCCGCCGACCTACTACGGCACGGACACGGGCGGGTACTTGTCGGACGGTGGCTCGTCCGACGGCGGCGGTTGGTCCGGCGGTGGCGGCGACTCCGGTGGCGGTGGCGGCGGCTCCTGACCCGCAGCTGCGGCAGAATGCGACGTATGCGCAGCGACGTGATCACTGTCCAGACCGGGTCCCGCCCGACCGTGCGGGACATCACCGCAGAGGCCCAGCAGTTCGTCTCCAGCGAGGGCGACGGCCTGCTGCACGTCTTCGTGCCGCACGCCACCGCCGGACTGGCGATCATCGAAACCGGGTCAGGCTCCGACGACGATCTGATCGGCGCGCTTAACGACCTGCTGCCCACTACTGATCGCTGGCGACACCGGCACGGCTCGCCCGGCCACGGCCGCGACCACGTGCTGCCGGCGTTCGTCCCCCCATACGCCACACTGCCGGTGCTCGGCGGACGGCTGGCGCTCGGCACCTGGCAGTCCATCTGCCTTGTCGACACCAATGGCGACAACCCCACCCGCCAGGTCCGCTTCTCGTTCCTCCCCGGCTGAGCGCGCCTCGCGCCACGATCGTGCTCGATCCTGGTTGTGGTGGTATCGGGCGTACCGGAGGCCACAACAACCAGGATGTTGCGGCGCGCGAGTCTCGCCCGCCCTTGATTCCTGCCTCGGCCCTGGATTCAGCCTTCGCCGAGCATCCGGCGCAGCTCGCCGGGCGGGTGGTCCAGGTGGGCGCGCAGCGTCCGGGTCAGGTGCGCCTGGTCGGCGAAGCCCAACTCGGTGGCCAACGCGGCCAGACTCGGTGCCCCCTCGGCCAGTCGGTCCAGTGCCCGGCCCACCCGCAGTCGGTTGCGGTAGCGGGTCAGCGGAACCCCGACCAACGCCTGGAACGACCGGCTCAGCCGGTACGGGGACACGCCGATCGAGCGCGCCAGAGGCACCAGTCCGTCGGTGTGCGGCCCACCGTCGTGCAGCGCCGAGCGGGCTGCCTCCACCACCGGCCGGTCCCGCTGGGGTGCGTCCGCGGCCGGGCCGGTCGCCGCGCCCACCAGGCGGACCAGCCGCTCGGCAGCGGCGAACCCCGCGTCACCGCGCCGCGCTGCCTTCACCAACAGCCGATGGGCCAGGTCGATCCGGGCGTCCAGGTGCACCACCGCCGGTGCCGACCGGCCGGTGAGCAACTCCCGCCACAGCCGGCTTGAGACGTGCACCGAGGTGCATTCGTCGCCGCCGGACGGGTGGGCGAACTGCTCCTCCTCGCCCGGCGCCGTCACATAGCCCATCGTCGGGTCGACGTACTCCTCGCCGCCGCGACCGCGTCGGCGGAAGCCGCCGCGTCGGGCCAGCACGATGCCGTACGCGGTGGCCGGCTCGGGACGCGACCAGCCGGTGTGGTCGTCGCGGCAGCGCACCGCGTGAACCGCGAAGTCCGGTTCGCGCACGAGGGTGCGGCTGGCGAGCATGCCAGCCAGGGTAGGCGCGCACCCCGACCGGCCGCCGCCCTCCAACCGCCGCGTGTCGTCGCGCCGCACGGGTCGCGCCGCACGGGGCGCGCGCTCCAAGATCGCGCGCTGCGCGGGCGTGCGCCGCAAGGATCGTCAAGACGGGTGGCCCCGGCGGCGGCAGGGTGGCCGGCATGACGACCACTACCGGGCCGAGTCGCCGCGCGCCGCTCCTCGTGCTGCTCACCGGGCAGGCGATGGCCTCCATGGACACCTCGATCGCGGCGGTCGCCGCTCCTACGATCAGGGCCGACCTGTCCGGCCCGCCCGCGCTTACCCAACTGGTGCTGGCCGGCTACACGTTGGCCTTCGCCGTGCTGGTGGTCACGGGTGCGCGGCTCGGTGCCCGGCACGGGCCGGCACGGGTCTTCCTGCTCGGCCTGACCGGGTTCACAGTCGCCTCGCTGGCCTGCGGTCTGGCTTTCGGTCCGGTGACGCTGATCGTCGCCCGGGTCGTGCAGGGCGCCACCGCCGCGCTGATGGTGCCGCAGGTCCTCGCACTGATCCAGGCCACGTACACGGGCGCGGCCCGGGGGAGGGCGCTCGGGGCGTACTCGATGATTCTGGCGCTCGGAGTCGCGGCCGGGCAGGTTGCCGGCGGGCTCCTGGTCACGCTGGACGCCGGTGGCCTCGCCTGGCGGACCGCCTTCCTGGTCAACGTGCCGGTCGGCGCGGTGCTGCTGGTGGTCGGCCGGCGGGTGCTGGCCGCCGTGGCGACGCCGCCGGTCCGGCCCGCCGCGCTCGACCTGCCGGGGGTGCTGCTGTTGGCCGCCGCCATGCTCACCCTTGTCGCGCCCGCGGTGCTCGCTCGGGATCTCGGCTGGCCCGGTTGGACGGTGCCGGCCGGAGTGGGTGTGGGCGCGGTCGGGTTCGGTCTCTTCCTGCGCCACGAGACCCGGCTGACCCGGCGTGGCGGCGCGTCACTCCTGGACGTCGCGGTGCTGGCGCGGGCCGGCGTCCCGGCCGGTCTGCTCGCCGGATGTCTGGTGATGGGCTGCTACGCCGGCTTCCTGTTCACCCTCACCCTGCGGTTGCAGGACGGGCTCGGCTTCTCCGCGCTCGCGGCCGGCCTGGCCTTCCTCCCGTACGCCGGAGGGTTCGCGCTCTGCGGGCTGGCGGTGCCCCTGCTGCCTGGGTGGCTGCGCGGCGCGCTTCCGCTGCTCGGCCCGCCGGTGCTGGCCGCCGTGGTGGTGGCGGTCGCCGTGCTCACCCGCCAGGGCTGGCCGTGGCTGCCGGGCAGCCTGCTGCTGGTGGTGGGTGGCGCCGCGCACGCCAGCGGGTTCAGCCCGCTGATCGACAGGCTCGCGGCGGCGTTGCCTGCCAGCGCCGCCACGGCGTTCTCCGCGATCATCTCCACTGGCACCCTGCTCGCCGCGGTGCTCGGGGTGGCCGCGATCGGCGGCGTCGAACTGGCCCTGCCGGGCACCCCGGCCGCTGCTTTGTTGACAAGCGGCCTGCTGGTGGCCGCCCTCGTCGCGGCCGGCCGGTGCGCCCACGTGCTACGCCCCGCTGGCGTGCCGCCTGCCGGCGCGCCGACCGCCGATTCGCCGTCCCCTGGGCCTGCCCCGGTCGGTCGCGGCGCGCAGTGCGTCGCCCCTGGGGTGGCGTGCGGGAGGCTGATCGCTGACCGGCGCCGTGCGTACGATGTGGCGGTGACGCAGGAGGTGCGTTCGGCAGCAGGTGCAGCTGTGGACCGGGCTTGCCTCGCCGACGATGTGGTGCGCCGGATGGCGCAGGTCACCACCGCGCTGCGACACCGGCAGGGTGCCGCGTTCGCCGAGTTGGGGCTCACCCCCGCCGCGGCTCGGGCGTTGCACGAGCTGGACCCGGACCGCCCGCTGCCGGCCCGCGATCTCGCCGAGCGGTTGGGCTGCGACCGGTCGAACGTGACGATGCTCGTGGACAAGCTGGAGCAGGCCGGGCTGGTCCAGCGGCACACTGGCCCGACGGACCGTCGGCAGAAGACGTTGGTGGTGACCCGGGAAGGTCGCGGCGTACGGGACCGGGTGACCGAGGTGATGTCCGACTCCAGACTGCTGTCCGGGCTGACCGACGGGGAGCTGAGCACCCTTCGTGACCTGGTGCGGAAGCTGCCCGGCGGGGACTGTCCGGAGCCCTTCGGGCCGGACTGAGGCGATCCGCGCCGACCGTGTCCCACTGGGCGACCAGGGCTCTCGTCGGTAATGCTGTCCCTCGTGACAACCCCGCAAGATCTCGACGACCGGTTCCGGGAGACGCTGGCGGCGCTGCCCGCCGTGGCGCGGAGGCGTGACCCCGCCGACCCGGTCAGCGACGATGCCCCGCTGACCGGCGCGCAGGTGCTCGACCTGTTCGACGCGCAGGTGACCAGTCGGCAGCTCGACCTGGCCGGCCGTTGGCTGCGCAGCTTCGGGGAGGGCTTCTACACGATCGGTTCGGCCGGTCACGAGGGCAACGCCGCGGTCGCCGCCGCGCTGCGCCCCACCGATCCGGCGCTGCTGCACTACCGATCCGGGGCCTTCTACTGCGTCCGCGCCGCACAGGCCGTCGTCGGCCCGGCATCGACCGCCGACCCGGAGTCGCCCAAGTCCGTGCCGCAGGGGTCCGTGCCGCCCGGTTCCGTGTCGCCCGACCCCGCCCAGCCGACCGAGCGGTCGACCGACCCTGAGCGGCTGGATGACCCTGAGCGATCGACCGACCCGGAGCCGACCGACCTTCAGCCCACCGGGGCCGAGCCGCCCATCGGCGGGTTTGCGCCGTACGCGGACGCGGCCCGGGACGTGCTGCGCGGAATGGTCGCCTCCAGCCAGGAACCGATCGCCGGCGGCCGGCACAAGGTGTTCGGCCGGGCCGATCTGGCCATCGTGCCGACCACCTCCACCATCGCCTCGCATCTGCCCCGCGCCGTCGGGATGGGACTGGCCGTGGAGCGGCTACGCCGGCTGGACAGCGCCGGGCGGCGTACCGGGGCCGGGGCGCGGGTCGGCAGTGGGTCGGCGGCCCCGTGGCCACCGGACGCGATAGTGGTGTGTTCGTTCGGCGACGCCTCGGTCAACCATGCCAGCGCCACCGCCGCGTTCAACACCGCCGGCTGGTACGACCACGCCGGGCTGCGCATCCCGGTGCTCTTCGTCTGCGAGGACAACGGGCTGGGCATCAGTGTCCGCTCACCCGAGGGCTGGGTCGAGGCGACCCTGCGGGCCAGGCCGGGCATCCGCTACTTCAGCGCGGACGGGGCCGACCCGGTGCGGACGTACGAGGTGGCGGCGGAGGCTGCCGCCTGGGTGCGCCGCAACCGGCGGCCGGCAGTGCTGCACCTGCGCACGGTACGGCTGATGGGACACGCCGGGGCGGACGCGGAGTCGGCGTACCGTGCCCCGGCCGAGCTGACCGAGGACCTGGAGCGGGACCCGGTGGTCGCCACCGCGCGGCTGCTCGTCGACGCCGGGGTGGCCACCGGCGAGGAGCTGCTGGCCCGCTACGACGAGACCGGTTGGCAGGTACGCCGGTTGGCCGAGGAGGTGCTGGGCGAGCCGAAACTGGCCTCCGCGGCCGACGTGGTGTCGGCGCTGGCACCCCGCCGTCCGGTGCGCGTGGCGCGGGCGGTGGCCGACGCCGCGGCGCAGGCCAGCGGGCCGGGTGCCGGTGCGCGGGCGGAGGCGTTCGGGGGCAAGCCGCCGGAGCTGGCCGGACCGATGACCCTGGCGCAGAGCATCAACGCGGCGCTCGCCGACGGGATGCTCGACCACCCGCAGATGGCGGTCTTCGGCGAGGACGTGGCCGCCAAGGGCGGTGTGTACGGGGTGACGAAGGGCCTTCGTGACCGGTTCGGGGCGGCCCGGGTGTTCGACACGTTGCTCGACGAGACGTCGGTTCTGGGGTTGGGGCTGGGCGCGGGCCTGGCCGGGATGCTGCCGGTGCCGGAGATCCAGTATCTGGCGTACCTGCACAACGCGGAGGACCAGCTGCGCGGCGAGGCGGCCACCATGCAGTTCTTCTCGCGGGGGGCGTTCCGAAACCCGATGGTGGTCCGGGTGGCCGGGCTGGCGTACCAGGAGGGGTTCGGCGGCCACTTCCACAACGACAACTCGGTGGCCGTACTCCGGGATGTGCCCGGTCTGGTTGTCGCGGTGCCGGCGCGGCCGGACGACGCGGCGCCCATGCTGCGGACCTGCCTGGCCAGCGCGGCAGTGGACGGCAGCGTCTGCGTGTTCGTGGAGCCGATCGCGCTCTACCATACCCGCGATCTGTACGCCGACGGTGACGGAGAGTGGATGGCCGGCTACCCCGAGCCGGGGGCGTGGGTCGCCGGGCACGTGCCGATCGGCCGGGCCCGGGTCTACCGGGTCGGCTCGGCCGACGACCTGACCATCATCACCTTCGGTAACGGGGTGCGGATGTCGCTGCGGGCCGCGGCGGCCCTCGCCGAGGAGGGGGTGGGCACCCGGGTGGTGGACCTACGCTGGCTGGCGCCGCTGCCGGTGGCCGACATCATCCGGGAGTCCTCGGCGACCGGCCGGGTGCTGGTGGTGGACGAGACGCGCCGCTCCGGCGGGGTGGGGGAGGGAGTCATCGCCGCCCTGGTCGACGCCGGATATGTCGGTGCCGCGCGGCGCGTGGCGGCAGTTGACTCGTTTGTACCATTAGGTCCGGCAGCACGTCAGGTTCTGGTCTCCGCGGAAGCCATTACCGACGGTGCCCGTACGCTGCTGGCACGGTAAATTCCGTTCCACCCGGTGCGCCACTTGCGCGCGGACGCACAACTGTGTGGACTTTGCCTGACGGCGTCGCACCGACGCCGCGAGCAGGGACGAGATGAGGAGGCACGCGACAGTGAGCGCGACCGCTGGTCAGGCCGCCGACGGGGTACGCAGCCTGGCGGACCGGTTCGGGATCGAACCGGGGATGGTCGTCATGGAGATGGGGTACGACGACGACGTCGACCAGGATCTCCGGGACGCCCTGACCGACCGCTGTGGAGATCTGGTCGACGAGGACACCGACGAGGTGGTCGACGCGGTGCTGGTCTGGTACCGCGACGGCGACGGTGACCTCTTCGAACTTCTCGTCGACGCCCTCGGCCCGCTGGCCGACAACGGGGTCGTGTGGCTACTCACCCCCAAGGCGGGGCGGGACGGGCACGTTGAGCCGAGCGAGGTCGCGGAGTCAGCGCCCACCGCCGGTCTTCAGCAGACCTCGACAGTCAACGCCGGCCGGGACTGGAGCGGGGCACGGCTGGTGCTGCGCCGAGGGGCCAAGGCCAAGAAGTAGCCCGCGCCGCTTCGCCGGCCCGGCGGCCCGCACCGTCGGGTGGCAGGCTGGTGCCGTTTCCCGACTCGACCCCCAGGAGAGTACGCATGCCCATCGAGGTTGGTGCCGAGGCGCCGGACTTTGTGCTGAAGGACCAGAACAACCAGGAGGTCCGACTCTCAGACTTTCGGGGCAGGCGCACGGTCCTGCTGGTCTTCTACCCGCTCGCCTTCACCGGCACCTGCCAGGGTGAGCTGTGTGAGGTACGGGACAACCTCGACGCGTACGTGAACGACGACGTGCAGGTGTTGACGGTGAGCGTCGACTCGGTCTACAGCCACAAGATCTGGGCCGACCGGGAGGGTTACCAGTTCCCGATGCTTGCCGACTTCTGGCCGCACGGCGGCGTCGCGCAGGCGTACGGGGTCTTCAACGACACTTCCGGCGTCGCCAACCGGGGCACCTTCGTCATCGACAAGGCCGGCATCATCCGCTTCGCCGAGATGAACGGCCCGGGCGAGGCCCGCGACCAGCAGGCCTGGCGCAAGGCCATCGCCGAAGCGGCCGGCTGACCGGAGTACGCCGTGCGCCGGGGCCGGCGGCGAACAAGGTAAGCTTGCCAGCCACCGGCCCGCCGCAGGGCGATCCGGGCGCGTAGCTCAGTGGGAGAGCACTCGCCTTACAAGCGAGGGGTCGCAGGTTCGAAACCTGCCGCGCCCACCTTCAACTGTGATGCCCTCCTGGGGCACACCTCATGGTCGGGTGCTCGGCACCCGTACCGGCGGGTTCAGGACTGGGTGCGGGTCCACTGCTGGTTGGTGCCGCTTCCGCAGGTGTACTGGGTGATGTCGGTGCCGTCCGCGGTGCCGCCGCTCACCACGTCCAGGCACTTGCCGCTGTGCCGGGCGCGCAGCTGGTAGTAGTTGCCGGTGGCGACCCACTGCCACTGCTGGTTGGTGCCCCCGCCGCAGCTGTACTGGATGACGTTGGCGTTGTTGGCGGTCGAGGCGTCGGCGACGTCGAGGCATTTGCCGCTGTTCTGGTTGACGATCCGGAAGTAGCCGCTGCCGGCGTCGCGGAACTCCCACTTCTGGTTCGCGCCGCCGTTCCAGGACCATTGCTTGACTTCGGCGTTGTCGGTGACGGCCCTGTCCAGCACGTCCACCACCTTGCCGCTGTTGCGGTTGGTGATGCGGTAGTAGGCCGGCGCCTGCCCGGTGACGGTGCCTGCGGCGGCGTCGATGGTGATGGTGGGATACCAGGTCAGGCTCATGGTCGTGGCGGAGGGGAAGTCGATGGGCAACCACACGTACTGGGAGTCGTTTACCGGCCCGCCCCAGGCGCCGGCCCAGCGGTCGCCGAGGTAGAGGTAGCTCGTCGTCGACGTGCCCTGGATGGGGAGCACGAAGGCCGATTGGGAGCGGAAGGTGGTCGAGTCGCCGACGTTTGTCATGCCGGTCCACGGACCGGAGATGCTGGACGCCGTGGCGTACCTGGCCTGGTTCGGGCTCCAACCGGTAAGGCCCGAGGTGAGCAGGAAGTAGGTGCTACCGCGCTTGAACAGGGCCGGTGCCTCACGGTTGCCGTCGTTCCAGAAGTTGCCGACAAGCGTGGCCACGGTGAGGTAGTCGGCGGTGAGGCGGTAGATGAGCAGGTCGCGGTTCTCGTCGCCGGCGGAGATCATGTAGGCGGTACCGCCGTCGTTGTAGAGCGTGATGTCCCGCGACATGTTTCCCAGCGGCCGGAAGCTGCCGTGGTAGGTGTAGCTGCCGTCCACGGTGGCCGAGGAGGCGACGGCGGCCCTGGCCTCGCCGTAGTCGCTGCCGTTCTCCTTGTGCATCCACATCACGTACCGGTTGGTGCTGGCGTTGTAGACGACCTTCGGCCGCTCGATGTTTGCCGACTGCAGTTCCGCCGCCGACGACTGGGTCAGCACGTTGTTGCGGAACTCCCAGTCGCGCAGGTTGGTGGAGCGGTAGACGGAGACGGCCCGGAAGGTGTTGTTGGCGTTCCGGTTCTCACCGAACCAGTAGTAGTAGTCGCCGACCTTGAGCACCCCACCGCCGTGCGCGTGCAGCAGGTTGCCGGTGGTGTCGGTGAACTGCGTGCCGTTGGGGATCGTGACCGGTGCGGCCTGGGCCGGGGCGGCGGCCATGGTGGTGACCGCCACGATCGCCGTTCCGACCAGGGTGAGCGCTGCCACCAGGGATGGAAGCCATCTGTTGCGTCTCACTACGTTCGTCCTTCCGTGGGCGGGCGGCGACGGCCGCCGGCATCGGAGCGACACCCTCGGACTCCGGTGCGATCCTCCGAATCAATTCGTTCATCAATGTACATCTATCGTTATCGTCAACGACCTGGTCCGCCGGGCTGGTGCCGTTGAGGGTTCGCGGACGAGGTCCTGTGCGGCAGTGGTGCAGGATGCAGCGGTGACGTCGATCTACCGGACTCCCGAGGGCAGAGACACCATCGGCCGGTGGTGTGCGCAGCAGTTCGACGCGTGGGCGATCCCGCACGAGCGACGCGTCATCCGGGCCCACGGCCACGACACGCACCTCCTCACCGCCGGCGCGGGCCCGGTGACGGTCGTCCTTGTCGCCGGTGACCGCTTCAGCCCGGCGGCCTACCTGCCGCTGCTCACCGCCCTGGCGCGGCAGTACCGGGTGGCCGCCGCCGACATCCCGGGCCAGCCGGGGCTGAGTTCCGACGCGGCGGACGTCGCCGGTGGCGGGCTCACCTGCTACGGCGCATGGCTGAACGCCGTCGTCGAGGAAGCCACCACCGGTCCGGTCGTGTTGTTCGGGCACTCGTTCGGTGGCGCGGTGACGCTCGCCGCCGAGCACCCCCGGGTCAGCGGGACTGTCGCGGTGGCACCCGGAGGACTGTGCCGGCTCACTGTCACCCCTCGTGTCCTGCTGGCGTTCCTGGGTTGGCTGGTACGGCCACGGGCCGCGTCGAGCCTCCGGTTGCTGCGGCTCCTGTCCGCACCCGGCCGCACGCCCCGCGCCGAGTTGGTGGAGTGGATGACGCTCGTCGCCCGACACACCCGCCCGGTGAGTGCCGACGATCTCGTGCCGGCGGCGACTCGCACGGTGCCGGTCGTGATCGCGAGCGGAGAGCACGACGTGTTCCTACCCCCGGACCGATTGCGGTCGGCGGCCGAGCAGCGGCTTCAGCTCGACGTCGACATCATCCCCGCCGCCGGTCACCTGGTCACCGACGAGCACCCCGACACGCTCGCCGCCCTGGTGGGCCGGTTTGTCGACTGATCTGGCACCCTCTCGTAGTCGACCCGGTGCCGCCATGGCTGGGGAACAGCGGCATCGCGTACCCAATCGACGGGCTCCCGTTCGTCGGCGCGGAGCAGGCGCATGGCCGTCGGGTCCGCGAAGCGACCGGGAGCGATCAGGCCGTCCGCCGCCGCGCGGCCCTGGCAGACGAGCACCGCCGTACGGCTCGCGGCTCGCGTCTTCGGCATCGCTCGCGCTCCTGTCCGTGTCCCGGCATCGGCTCTGCGTGCCGACCGTACCGCCGCGCGGAGCCGGTGGGCCGCGATCATCACTTGACCGCGCCGGATAGCCTTCGCGGCTATGGGCGCGATCAAGCCGTGGCATCTCGCGATTCTCAGTCTCTGTTGTCTGCTTCCCTTCGCGGCGGCCGTCGCCGGTGGAGTCTGGGCCGTACGCCGAAGTCGCAGTCGACGCTGAGTCGCGGCGGCGGTGGATCCCGGCCGCGGCACCGCCCCGGGTGGCGACTTCTCCCGCCTCAGCGACTGCCCGGGCGACACGTCGAGGGTGTCCCGAGCACCCACCTGGCCGCGCTACTCAGGTCCCGGGGCGACGAGCGCGAAGTGTCGCGAGAACTCGACAGCTTCGTCCAGGTGGAGGGTGGCAACCGGCGACTCGGCAAGCGGTGGGGTGTCCGGGCGGACTGCGAAACGGGTCCGTACCAGCGTGTCATCCGGACCCTCCTCGTCGATGGCCACCAGCTCGGGAGGCGTGCCCGGACGACCGGTGCCCGACGCGGTCCAGCGGTATCGCAACTCCACCTCGCCAGCCTCGACGCACGTCCAGGTCAGTTGACTTACCGATGTGCCACCGGCGGCATTGGCCCACGCGCTCCAGCCGGTGCCGTCAGTCCGGAGACACACCCAGCTGGACTCCATCGCTCCGTAGTCGTAGGGGCCGCTGTCCCACAGCCCGACGAGGTTCTCGTCCCGCATCAGAGGCTGCCCAGGTTGAGCCGTAGGGCGTGCATGGCCACCTCCTCGAACGGCTTGTCGAACAGCTCGACGCTCACGTCGTCGGCGAGGACCTCGACGAGGTCTTCGTGGCAGACCACGAGGAAGTGGCGTAGCTGCCCCCAGCGCGAGGAGGTCTGGTCCGGGAACTGCACCCGGTTCTGTGCCGCCAACCGGCCGGGCCACGGCGACCCCCGCACCTCGTAGCACCCGTACTCCCAGTCGGGGTGGTAGAGCGGGTGACCGGGCAGCGCCTCGTCATTCGGATAGCCGAAGAGCGCCTGCGCGTAACCGGCGAAGGTTGCCATCGCCACGCGGTGCGGTTGCTCGGTGGCGAAGACGAGCCGGCAGCTCCGCTCGTCCGTCAGCAGCAGCTCGGCCGACCCGGAGGGCGACGGCACCACGCCCAGATCCAGCCGGACCACGTGTGGCGTCACCTGCCGATGGTAGCCCTCGTCATCGTCGTCGGTCACTGTGGAACCTGCGGCTCAGCTTTCCGGGCGCAGCGCCCGGAGCAGGACGGTGCGTAGCGCGTCGGCGGCTTCGCCCGGCGGCATCCGGCCGGCGTCCACCTCCTCGCCGGCGGCGTGCCCAATCTTGATGGTGACCGCGGCGAGCCACTCGGCCGGCAGTTCGTTGTCGAACTCGCCGCTGGCCTGACCACGCCGGATCACCCGGCTGATCCGGTTGGCGATCGGCGCGTGGCGACCCTGGTCGGCCTGCGGGCTCACCGGGACCGACGCGATCTGCTGGACGAGGGCCGGGTGGCGTCCCGCGATCCCGCTGCCGGCCCGCAGGACGCGGATCAGCGCCTCCGCTGCCGGTCCGCTGTCCGGCTCGGCGGCGTCCATGGCGGCGACGGCCTCGTCGGTGATCCGGTCGACGACTGCCGCCAGCAGGTGTTCGCGCGACGGGAAGTGGGCGTAGACGGTCTGCCGGGTCACCCCGGCGGCGCTGGCGATGGCGTCGAGGCTGGCGTCCGGGTGCACGTCGAGCAGACGCAGTGCCGCGTCGACGATCGCGCTGTTGTTGCGGCGGGCGTCGGCGCGGCGGTGGTGGCGCTCAGCGGAACCACTCATCTTTTACACCTTGCCAAGGTTTCTCGGGTGTCGATACATTACAGCCCGTAAAGTTTCGTTCGGAGATCACGGGCTGGCGGTGGGTAGTATGCGCGCTCTCGATGGCACCGATCCCAGGCAGTTCATCGCCGACTTCTTCACCTCCTTCATGGCCGACCTGGTCCGCGGCGACGAAGACACGGCGCTTGTCGTCGACAGGTACCACACGCCGGACATCGTGCAGATCGCCGATGGCAGCCGGATGGATCGCGCCAAGCTCATCGCGCACGCCCGGCCGGCGCAGAAACACCAACCCGACGCCAGGTGGGAGGTGCACGAGGCGCTTGCCGACGGCGACCGGATCGCCGCCCGCTACACCCTGCACTTCCAGAACCGGAAGCGGGAGGGCAGCGTGGAGGTGCACTTCTTCGGGGAGTTCGCCGACGACGGGCGGATGCGGCGGGCGCACCTGCTCACCCGGACCCTTCCCGTCCGGCCCACCTCGGCACCACCACCGCCGGAAGCGCCCGCCGACGGCCAGGTCCCGGCATGACCGTCGGCGTCTACCGCGTGGCGGGCATGGCGTGCGGCCACTGTGAACGCTTCGTCACCGAGCAGATCGAACGAATCCCCGGCGTCACAGGCGTAGCCGTCGATGTCGAACTCGACACCGTCACGGTGACGAGCGACCGACCTCTCGACGTCGGCGAGGTGCGCGCCGCCGTCGAGGAAGCCGGCTACGAACTTCCCTGACGCGGCCCGAAAACGGCCACCTGGTCCGGCTCCGGTCGGCCCACTAACCTCGACCACCATGACCAACTCCGACGAGCACGGTCACCCCGAACCGCCGATCGCGGGCGACGAGACCGCCACCCTGTTGGGCTCCCTGGACCGCCAGCGCGCCACCCTGGCCTGGAAGACCGGCGGGCTCGACGCCGCCGGTCTGCGGGCCACGCTCGGCCCGTCGTCGATCACCCTGGGCGGGCTGCTCAAGCACCTGGCCCTCGTCGAGGACCTCTACTTCTCGCTCAAGCTTGCCGGGCGCTCACCCGGACCACCGTGGGAGACGGTCGACTGGGACGCCAACCCGGGCTGGGAGTGGCGCACGGCCGCCGAGGACACCCCCGAGCAGCTCTACACGCTGTGGCGGGAGGCTGTGGCCCGCTCCCGGGCCACCGTCACCGAACTGCTCGCCGACGGCGGCCCGGAGCAGTTGGCCCGGGGCGGGTGGCCCGACGGTCGGGTGCCCAGCCTGCGCCGGGTCCTTGTCGACCTCATCGAGGAGTACGCGCGACACGTCGGGCACGCCGACCTGATCCGGGAGTCGGTGGACGGGCTCACCGGCGAGGACCCGCCCCGCTGACGGTTCACGCCCGCTCGGCGGGGCATGATTCAGGGGCGGCACCGCCGACGGCTGCGGCGGCGCCGCCCGGGTTCGTCAGGTGGTGAAGCCACCGTCCACATTGATGAGCGCGCCGGTCACGTAGCCGGCCTCGGGGCTGGCCAGGTGCGCGACGGTGGCGGCGATGTCGGCGGGACGCGCGTAGCGGCCGACGGCGGTGAATCCGCTGATGGCTGCCGCGTCCGGTCCGTCCGCCGGGTTGGCGTCGGTGTCCGTCGGCCCGGGGTTGACCAGGTTCACGGTGATGTCCCGTGGACCCAGCTCGCGGGCCAGGCCCCGGGTCAGCCCGACCAGAGCGGTCTTGCTCATCGAGTAGAGCGTCAGCCCGGGAAAGACGGTCCGTTCACTGACGATGCTGCCGATGCTGATGATCCGTCCACCTTCGCTCAGGTGCCGCAGCGCCGCCTGCACGGCGACGTACGGTGCCCGGATGTTCACCGCGATCGTCTGCTCCACCTCTGCCGTGCCGAGTTCGCCCACGGCACCGACCAGGAAGACCGCCGCGTTGTTCACCAGGATGTCCAGCCCACCCAGTTCGGCGGCCACCCGGTCCACCGCCCCCCGTACGGCACTCGGGTCGGCGCCGTCGGCCCGGAGAGCCAGCGCCCGCCGGCCCAGCGCCTCGATCTGCCGCACCACTGTCGCGGCGCGCTCCGCGTCCTGCCGGTAGGTAAGCGCCACGTCGGCCCCGTCCTGGGCCAGGCGGAGGGCGATGCCGGCCCCGATGCCGCGGGAGCCACCGGTCACCAGGGCGACCTTGTCCTTCAGTGTTCTCATGTAAACGATCATGTAGCCGCGCCGACCTCGCCGTCTGGCGGCGATCGGACCCCTCGTTCCCACTCCCAGGTCCGATACCCGCGCGCGCCCGCCGACCCGCGCTGACTGGCGAACCGGATGGCGTACCCGGGTGGGATCTGCTGAACTCGGCGACGACGAAGGGAGGCTCGGTGGCTGAGCTGACGCTGACGCCGACGACGGAGCAGGAGCTGACCCGCCTGCTGGGGCCGCTGCAGCAGGGGTACGCCGAGGACCTGGCGGCCCACCGGGGGATGACCCCGGACGCGGCCCTCGAACGGGCGGTCACCCAGATCCGGGAGTTGCTGCCGGCCGGCGCGGCCACCGACGGGGTCCTGCTGCGGGCGGCCCGGGTCGGCGAGACCGAGGTCGGCTGGATCTGGGTGACACTGCCGACGCCGGCCGCGCCGAACCAGGCGTGGATCCACAACATCGAGGTGCACGAGGAGCATCGGGGACGCGGGTACGCACGGCGGATGATTCAGCTCATCGAGGTCGAACTCGCCCACCTCGGCGTGCCCGAGCTGGGTCTGAACGTCTTCGGTACGAACACCGTGGCGATCGGCCTCTACCGCAGTCTGGGCTTCGAGGTCACCGCGCAGCAGATGGCGAAGCGCATCGACCCGACGGGCTGAGCCGGGACGGTCCCCCCGGCAGGACTGTTCACCTCCCCAGCGGGAAACCGGCGCGGACCGCACCTGGGGAGGAGCGACGGATGACGCACGGTGCCGGACTGACCATCGGTGTGCTCGGCTCGTACGGTGGGCGAAACCTCGGCGACGAGGCCATCCTCACCGGCCTGCTCACCGATCTGCGGACGCAGGAGCCGAACGCCCGGATCATCGTCTTCTCCCGTAACCCGGAGCACACCCGGGCCGCGCACCCGGACGTCGAGGCGGTGCCCTGGGAGGGCGTCAGCCGTACCGACTCGGCCCTGGTCCTGGCCCAGCTCGACCTGCTCATCCTCGGCGGCGGCGGGATCCTCTACGACCGGGAGGCCCGCCGTTACCTGCGGGTGGTCCGGGTCGCCCAGGAGCGCGGCCTGCCCCTGATCACGTACGCGGTGGGGGTCGGGCCGCTCAGCGACGCGGTGGACACCGGCATGGTCCGGGAGACGCTGGCCAGCGCCACCCAGGTGACGGTCCGGGACCAGGAGTCCCGGATGGTGCTCGAGGAGGCCGGCCTGCTCAACCCGATCACGGTCACCGCCGACCCGGCGTTCCTGTTGCAGCCGGAGGACTTCCCGGCCCACCTGCTGGCCGAGGAGGGTGTGCCGGTCGGTAAGCGGTTGGTCGGGATCAGTGTGCGGGAGCCGGGGCGGGCCGCCGAACGGCTCGACGTGGACGGCTACCACCGGCTGCTGGCCCAGATCGGCGACTTCCTTGTCCACCGGATCGACGCGTACGTGCTGTTCGTGCCGATGGAACGCGACGACATCCGGCACGCCCACGGGGTGCTCTCGCACATGGTGGCCGCCGATCACGGCCGGATCCTGCACGGCACGTACTCGCCGCAGCAGGTGCTCGGGCTGATGCGCCACTTCGACCTGGCCGTCGGCATGCGCCTGCACTTCCTGATCTTCGCGGCGATGGTCGGCACACCGTTCCTGCCCCTGCCGTACGCCGGCAAGGTCTTCGACCTGGCCCAGCGACTCGGCGTGCCGGCACTACGCGGCGTGGAGCGGGAGGTCGAGGGGCCGCTGCTGGCCGAGGTCGACCGGCTCTGGGACGAGCGGGAGCAACGCGCGGAGGCCACCGCCCGGCGGGTGGCGGAGGTGTGCGAGCAGGCGCGGGGCACCTCGGAAGTCACCCGCGGTGTGCTGGAGGGCCTACGCAGCCAGGCGCTCACCCGGGTCTGAGTGGACGCTCACACCGCGGGGCCGGTCCACCGGTACCGCCACTCGCTGGCTTCCTCGTGAGCGCTCTCCAACTCGTAGATCTGTGCCTCCGCCAACCCACCCGGGCCGAGGTGGTGGTGGGTGAGCGGCGGACGGCCGTTGCTGTCCAGTTCGACGGTGATGGTCTGCCCGTCCGCCGTGCCGCCGACGAGCAGGATCCGTACGGATGAAGCCATGCGCCCATCCTGCCCGTCGGGCCGCCCGCTCGCAGCGGATAGCGGGGCAGCGGGCGACCCGACCCGTGGCTAGGGTCGGCGGATGGAGCAGACGATCGATCCGACGCTCGGTCCGGTGCTCGCCCGCACCGGTGACGAGCGCGCAGTGCTTGACGCGTTTCTCGACTTCCACCGCAGTGTGCTGCTGCGCAAGCTGCGCGGCCTCTCCGACGCCGACGCCGGCCGGCGGCTGGTGCCCTCGGCGACCACGCTCGCCGGGCTGGTCAAGCACCTGACCCTGGTCGAGCGGAACTGGTTCCCGACTCTGCTGGCCCCTGAGCCGGGCGACGTCTACCTCACTTCGGAGGAGGACGCGCTGGCGAGCTTCACGCTCGGCGACCAGGACACCGTCGCCGGGCTCGTCGAGGCGTACGAGGGGGCCTGCGCCCGGTCCCGGGCGGTCGCCGCGAGCTTCGACCTCGACCATGTGGTGCCGCACCCGCAGCTCGGCGAGGTGTCGGTGCGCTGGATCCTGGTGCACATGATCGAGGAGACGGCCCGACACGCGGGTCACGCCGACATCCTGCGCGAGCTGACCGACGGCGAGGCCGGGGCGCTCTGACCCGTCGCGGCCACCCCAGTCGGCCGCGATGCAACGATCCGCTTGATCAATTGATGAAAAGCAGGCCCCAGAGCCCGTCCAGACCTACTTTTCAGCAAATGATCACCGCAGGGCCAACCACGACACGTGGTGGCCCTGGTGGGCGTGGGTCGTTACCCGCCAGGGCCGCCTATCCTGGGCGCGGGCGGCGACGAGGGGGAGCAGGTGTTTGTCATCCACGGGCTGTGGCTGCCCGGCGACGGCTCGACCGGCGGGCTCGCCGTCTGGGCCGAGGACAGCGCCGCGCCGCCCCCGCCGACTCGCCCCGGCCGGCCGCCCCGGGTGCGCCCGCATCCCTTCGCGGCCGGGCACGCCGACCTGGCCGCCGTCCTCGCTGACGCCGCCGAACCCGCCCGCCCGGACACCGTGCTGCTCACCCTGCCCACCCGGGCGGGCGCACCGACCGACTCACCCGAGCTGATCCGGACCGCCGTCGCGCCCCCGGTCCGCGGCCGGCTCACCCTGGCCGGTTGGCGGGTGCCCGTGCTGGTGTACGCCCCGGACGACGCCCTCCTGCTGCTGCGCCACCTGGAAGAACTGCCGGCCCTGGCCGGGGCGACCCTGCGTCACCTCGCCGGGTTGGCTGACTTCGCCGCCGACCTGGTGACCCGTGGCCGCGTGCTGCCCGGTGTCCGCACGACAGTGGGTTCCCAACTGTCCGGCGCTGCCGCCCCGGTGCCGGCGGGCGCTGCTGCCCCGGTGCCGGCGTGGGCGGTCTGGCGACCGCTGCTGACCGGTACCGACGCCGGTTGGGCGCGGTCGCTCGCGCTGGCCCTGCCACCGGCCGCCCGAGCCGCAGTCGTGCAGCCCACGCCGACCACCGCCTCAGCGGCCACCGCGTCAGCGACGGCGGTGCCGGCAGCCGCCGCGTCACCGGCTGTCGCCCCGGCGGCCAGCACCTCGGTGACGGCCACCGGGCCGGGCGGGGTCGAGCTGACGGCCGCCGCGCTTGTCACGGAGGCGCTCGACGCGCTCACCGACGCCGCCGCACGGGCTGCTCTGGCGACCACCACGCTGGCTCGAGGGCTGCGCCCAGGTGGTCCGGCGCCGGCCTGGTTGGCCGCGCTCGCCGGCCCTCGACGCGACTTCACCATCGAACCGGCCGCCCTGGCCACTCTCCAGGCCGAGCTGGACGTCTGGCAACGCGACGCCGCCGGTGGCCCGGTGCGGGCCAGCTTCCGGCTCGTGGAGCCGGCTCCCGAGGAGATCACCGAACCCATCCTGGCCACCCGCCCGGTACCGGGCGACGGCGTGCCAACGGCGGCGGGAGCGGGCAGCATGCCGGCGGCGGGGCCCGGGTCGGGCAGCATGCCGGCGGCAGCAGCAGCAGTAGCGGGGCCGACGTCGGGGTCGGGGTCGGACAGCGGGCAGGTGGCGGCGGGGAACTCGCCGGTGCCGGTCGAGTCGGTCGGTGCCGGGCGTTGGCGGCTGGAGTTCGGATTGCAGGCGGCCGACGAACCCGGCCTGCACGTCGACGCCGGGCAGATCTGGCGGGCGCCGCAGACGCTCGGCGGCCTGGCCGGCCGGACGACAAGCCCGCAGGAGACGCTGCTCGCCGAGCTGGGCCGGGCCAGCCGGCTCTGGCCGGACCTGGACGCCGCGCTGCGTACCGCCGCTCCGGAGGCGATGGAACTCGACGTTGAGGGGGCGCACCGGTTCCTCAGCGAGGGCGCCCCGGTGCTGCACGCCGCTGGTTTCGGGGTGCTGTTGCCGTCGTGGTGGCAGCGCCCGTCGGCGCGGCTCGGCGCCCGGCTCCGGGCCCGCAGCCGCACCGCGCCAGGCACTGTGGGTGGTACCGATGCCGGTGTCGGCCTGGATGCCCTTGTCGACTACCGCTGGGAGATCGCCCTCGGTGACCAGCCGCTCTCCGCCGAGGAGTTGGCGGCGCTGGCCGAGCTGAAGACCCCGCTGGTGCGGCTGCGCGGCAGGTGGGTCGAGCTGGACCCGGGGCGGCTCGCGGCCGGTCTGCGGCTGCTCCGCTCGGCCGGCGAGCTGACCGTCGCCGATCTGCTCCGTCTCGGGTTGGCCGACGGCGACGCCACCGGTGCGCTGCCGGTGCTGGAGGTGAGCGCCGACGGGGCGCTCGGTGACCTGCTCGCCGGTGCGGTGGAGCGCCGACTCACCCCACTGGACCCGCCGCCGAGCTTCCAGGGCACGCTGCGGCCGTACCAGCAGCGCGGGCTGGCCTGGCTGGCGTTCCTGCGCTCGCTCGGGTTGGGCGGCGTGCTCGCCGACGACATGGGGCTGGGCAAGACCGTGCAGCTGCTCGCACTGCTCGCCGGGGATCCGCCGGAGGCCGGGCCGACCCTCCTGGTCTGCCCGATGTCGCTTGTCGGCAACTGGCAGCGGGAGGCGGCCCGGTTCACGCCGACGTTGCGGGTGCACGTACACCATGGGGCGGAGCGGGCGCGGGGGGCGGAGTTCACCGCGGCCGCGCACGGCGCGGACCTGGTCCTGACCACCTACTCGGTGGCCGCCCGCGACGCCGTCGACCTGGCCGGCATCGACTGGCACCGGGTGGTGGTGGACGAGGCGCAGGCGATCAAGAACGCGTCGACCCGGCAGGCCGAGGCGGTCCGCGCGCTGCCCGCGCGGCAGCGGGTGGCGGTGACCGGTACGCCTGTGGAGAACCGGCTCGCCGACCTGTGGTCGATCATGCAGTTCGCCAACCCGGGGCTGCTCGGCCCGGCGGCGACGTTCCGCAAGCGGTTCGCCGAGCCGATCGAGCGCAACGGCGACGCCGAGGCCGCCGAACGGCTGCGCCGGATCACCGGCCCGTTCGTGTTGCGCCGGCTCAAGACCGACTCGTCGATCATCTCGGACCTGCCGGAGAAGCTGGAGATGGAGGTGCTCTGCAACCTCACCGCCGAGCAGGCCGCCCTCTACCAGGTGGTGGTCGACGACATGCTGGCCCGGATCGAGTCCAGCGACGGCATCGAGCGACGCGGGCTGGTGCTGGCCACCATGACCCGGCTCAAGCAGGTCTGCAACCACCCGGCCCAACTGCTGCGCGACGGCTCGCCGCTGGAGGGCCGCTCCGGCAAGCTGGCCCGGCTCACCGAGATCATGGAGGAGGTGCTGGCGGCGGGGGAGCGGGCACTGCTGTTCACCCAGTACGCCGAGTTCGGCGCGATGCTGCGCGGTCACCTGTCGGCGCGGTTCGGCCGGGAGGTGCTGTTCCTGCACGGCGGCCTCGGCAAGGCCGAACGGGACGCCCTGGTGCAGCGCTTCCAGTCGGCCGACGGTCCGCCGCTGTTCGTCCTGTCCCTCAAGGCCGGTGGCACCGGGCTCACCCTGACCGCCGCGAACCACGTGGTGCACGTGGACCGGTGGTGGAACCCGGCGGTGGAGGACCAGGCCACCGACCGGGCATTCCGGATCGGGCAGCGCCGCCGGGTGCAGGTGCGCAAGTTCGTCTGCGCCGGCACTGTGGAGGAGAAGGTGGCCGCGATGATCGCCGACAAGCGCAGTCTGGCCGAGCGGGTGGTCGGCACCGGCGAGCAGTGGATCACCGAGCTGTCCACCGGCCAGTTGCGTGACCTGTTCGCCCTGGAAGCCGGAGCGGTGGTGGAGTAGTGCGTGAGCCAACCAGCGGCCCCCGCAGCGTGCCGTCCCGTGCCGGCGTGAGCACCGACCGGTTCGCCGACTACGGGCGCCCCCGCCGCGTCGACGGGGGTCTGCGGGCGCGCAGCGCCCGGGGCGCGATCGGCACGTCCTGGTGGTCGCGGCGTTTCCTGGAGGTGCTGGAGTCGTTCGCGCTCGGCACCCGGCTGACCCGGGGCCGGTCGTACGCGCGAGCCGGTCAGGTGCGCACGCTCGACATCGCACCCGGACGGGTGAGCGCCGTGGTGCAGGGCTCCCGACCGCAGCCGTACCAGGTGTCCATCGCGTTGAAGCCGTTTCCGGCCGCGCTCTGGTCCCGGATCGAGGCGGAGTTGGCCGGCCAGGCGTTCTTCAGCGCCCGGCTGCTCGCCGGGGACCTCCCCGACGAGTTGGAGGAGCTGTTCGTCTCCGCCGGTGCGCCGCTCTTCCCGGCCAGCGTCGACGAGTTGACCCAGCGCTGCAACTGCCCCGACTTCGCGGTGCCGTGCAAACACCTCGCGGCGACGTTCTACCTACTCGCCGAGGCGTTCGACGCGGACCCGTTCGAGCTGCTGCACTGGCGCGGCCGATCCCGTGCGGACTTGCTCGACGAGTTGCGCGCCCGACGGGCCGAGGCCACCGGAGCCGCCCCCGCACCGGAGCCGCCGGATCCACCGTCCGAACCGGACGGTCGAGAGTCGGCAGTGGCCGTTCCGGCACCTGTCGGCGCGGCCCGCGCGCTGGCCGGACTGCCGGCAACCACGCTTGCCGAGTCGGCGGACCGGTTCTGGACGCCGCCGGTGCCGCTGCCCGATCGGCCACCCCGATTGGCAACCGGCCCGGACCTCCTGCTGCGCCAGCTCGGAGCACCGGCGCCGGCCATCGGCGGGCCAGGACTGCTCGAACGGTTGCGCCGCGCGTACCGGGCGTTCGGCCCGGCCGAGCGGTGAGCCGTCACGTCCACCGGCGGCGGAACCGCCACATGATGGCGGCGTTGGCCACCAGCACCACCGCGCAGATCGCGCCGGTCAACCGGCCGGCGAACACGGCTATCGCCGGCAGCGACGCCCACAGCACGATGGTCAACAACATCAGATAGCGGCCCCTGCGGGCCCGGGCCCGGTGGTCCAACCGGGCGAAGAAGGCCGGGTCACTCTCCCGGAGCTGACGGGTGATCTGGTCGAACCTGCGCTGATCCTCTTTGCTGAGCATGGCGCTGCCTTCCCCTCACGCGTCCAGCGGTTCGGCGGCATACCCGCTGCTGCGGCGGCTCACGCTCACCCGCTGCTCCTACTTTTCCGCCACGCGAGTTCACCTCATGTCCGGCTTACCCGAACCTTAAGTTTGCCTGTGGTGGGGAACAGCGTGGAACGTGTCGCGTATGGCGCTGCGGTCGGGTCTGTGCCCAGCTGCCGCGCGTACGCCCTGCTGGGAAGGTCCGCGCCCGGCCACCGCCCGTCGCCCGCTCGCGATGCGGCACTGAGCGCTGTCTTAAGTGCCCTCGCGAGGGCGTTCAGCCCACCTTGAAGGCACCTGAGCGCTTGGTTACCTTGCCGTAGCAACCCCCTCAGGCAACAGTCGCCGCACCTGTCGCACCTGCCCGGTCGCAGCTTTCGGCGCTCATCAGAAATCGGGATTGGTACATGGCCGACCAGAATGTGCCACCACGTCGACCGCGGGACGACCGCGGTTGGGACGGACGCCAGCACCACAGCGCGGACGGCTACGGCGACCCCAGCACGTCCGCGCCCTACGGGTACGACTCGCCCCACCCCTACCAGGGCGGCTACCCTGCGCAGGCCGACCCGCGCGAGCAGTACGGCGACGGTTACGCCCACGCCGGACAGCCGGCCCCCGGCCCGCGCGGGCCACAGTGGGTCGGCCCGGAGGGCCTCGGCCGGCCGGCGCCGGCGCGACCGGCGGGTGTTGGACTGCCCGCTCTGGACGATGACGACGACTCCGATCGCAAGGTCGGCCGGCGCAAGGCGATCGTCGCCCTCAGCGGCACCGCCGCCGTCGTCGCCGGTGGTGCCGCGCTCGCCATGACCCCGCAGTTCCGGGGCCTCTTCGGCGACGAGGCCGCGGCGGCTGGCGACGCGACCGGCAGCACGGTGACCGACGGCACCGCGGCGCGGCCCAGCGGCCAGCAGCCCAGCACGGTGCGCACGTACACCGAGCAGAACGAGAGCTACATGGGCTCCCGGGCCGGTGAGGCGCTGAAGAAGAACGCGCCTACCACCGGGCGGACCCTGTCCGGTCCGGCCGCCGCCGCCGCGGCGACCAAGGTGACGGTCAAGACGGTGCTGGCCAAGGACCCGATCCTGCACCTGGCCCGCCGTGCCACCTTCGGGCCGACGCCCGCGGTGATCGCCGACATCAAGAGCCAGGGCATCGACGGCTGGATCCGCGCCCAGTTGGAGCCGGACAAGATCGAGCCGAGCAAGGCCGAGCTGAAGCTCTCCGAGCTGCCCACCCTGAAGCTCACCCCGCAGCAGTTGCGCGCCCAGCGGGACCAGCTCAACGAGCAGGGCGCCCAGCCGGAGCGCGAGATGGTGGACGCCACCCTCGCCCGGCAGATCTGGTCCAAGCGCCAACTGTTCGAGGTGATGGTCGACTTCTGGAACGACTTCCTGCACGTCGCCGCCGACTTCGACGGTGGTGAGGTGTACCGCAACTCGTTCGACCAGGAGGTCGTGCGCCAGCACGCGTTGGGCAGCTACCCGGAGATGCTTGTCGCCGCGAACAAGCACCCCGCGCTGCTGATCTACCTGAACCAGAAGGACTCCCGCAAGGACGCGATCAACGAGAACCTCGCCCGGGAGAACCTCGAGCTCTACTCGGTGGGCGTCGACGGTGGTTACGGGGAGCAGGACGTCCGGCAGGCGGCGATGCTCCAGACCGGCCGTGGCATCGACCGGGACGGCAAGTACGTCTTCAAGCCGGAGCAGCACTACGTCGGCAAGGTGAAGATTCTCGGCTTCACCCACGCCAACGACTCCGCGGACCCGAAGAAGGCCGATGCGGCGATCGACGCGTACATCGCCTACATCGCGCTGCACCCGTCGACCGCGAAGTACGTGGCGCAGAGCCTGGCGACCCGGTTCGTCTCGGACACCCCGCCGAAGTCCCTTGTGGACAGGCTGGCCAAGACGTACACCACGAACAACGGTCTGATCAAGCCGGTGCTGATGGCGCTCTTCTCCGCCTCGGAGTTCTGGGCTGGCGTGGGTCAGAAGGTGCGCCGGCCGATGGAGTACCTGGTCGCCACGTACCGCACCCTGGGTGTCTCTCCGGAGGCGTCGCCGAAGCACAACAACGGTGACAGCAAGCGCACCCCGTACGCCCGGGGCCTGCGGCAGATCCACGACAAGCTGCGCGAGCTGGGCCACTACCCGATGGGGCAGCCCACCCCGGACGGCTACCCGGACGTGTACGTCGCCTGGACGTCGGCCGGCACCATGGTCAACGGCTGGAACGAGGCCGGCGAGATCATCGCCGGTTTCCGCACCACCTTCACGTACACGGCGCCGGAGAAGCTGATCGCCGCTCCGCCGGCCACCGCCGGGGCGTACGTGGACGCACTCTCCCAGCGGCTGGTGGGTCAGAAGCTCAGCACGCGGGAGAAGAACCTGATCCTCGGTGTGGCCGGTGTGCCGGCGACTGCCAAGGTCGACGCCACATTCAACGGGGCCATCACCGCCGTCGCGCGGGCGATCCTCGCTTCCCCCCAGCACCACCTCAGGTGAGGCACCCGATGGAGAAGACTGTGTACAACTCTTTCCCCCTGCACCCCGAATGCCCCGACGTGCGACGGCTGGCCGACAACCCGGCCGAGGCGTTGCTGCGCGCGGAGGCGGACATCGTCGCCGCCGAGAGCGCCGCCGAGCGGGACCGCTACCGCACGCTGGAGAACCTGGAGGAGGCCCAGCAGGACGGTCGCGGCGTCACCCGGCGGACCTTCGTCGCCGGTGCCGCGGCCACCGCCACCGCCCTGGCCACCGCCCAGTTCGTCACCACGTCGGCGTCGTTCGCGGCGACCCCGACCGGCACCCTGATCCACGTGTTCCTCTACGGGGGCCTGGACGGGCTGAGCCTCGTCGCGCCGGACAACGACCCCGTGCTCGCCAAGGACCGTCCCGACCTGCTGCTCGGCAACGACTCGCTGGCCCTGGACCGGGGCTTCAAGCTGACGAGCGCGTTCAAGCCGTTGGAGAAGTGGCTCACGGCCGGTCAGTTGGGCTTCGTACCGGGCACCTCGGACCCGCGGCTGTCGCGCAGCCACTTCCAGGCCGCGGACGCCTGCAACCTGGGCGGCCTGCCGAACGAGACCGGCGGCCGGGGCTGGCTCGACGGTCTGGTCGACCACCTGGGCAAGGGCACCGCGTTCCGCAGCGTCGGCATCGGCAGCACGTTGCCCCGCTCGCTGGTGGGCACCAACGGCGCGCTGTCGCTGAACAACGTCGGGTCGCTGCGGCTCAACGGCGACCAGCGGTTCCGGGCGGCCACCGAGGCTGCCATCAAGGGGCTCTTCACCGGGATCAACCACCCGGTGGAGGAGGCAGTGCAGGAGGGCATGGGTGCGCTGGCCACCGCCCAGCAGTTGGCCGCCAAGCCGTACCAGCCCGCCGAGGGCGTCACGTACGAGGGCGTCGGCAACTCGTTCAAGCAACTCGCCCAGCTGATCAAGGGCGGCGCGAACGTCCGGGTCGCCACTGTCGGGATGGGCGGCTACGACACCCACGAGAACCAGGGCACCGCTGCGGGCGGCCAACTGCACCGCCGGTTGAACGAGCTGGCCAAGGCGATGGCTGCCTTCTTCACCGACCTCGGCCCGCAGGCCGCCGACGTGACGATCATGGTGTCCAGCGAGTTCGGTCGCCGGATCCGCTCCAACACCGGTGGCACCGACCACGGGCACGGCGGGGTGGTCACGATCCTCTCCGGCAAGAAGCTCGCCGGTTCGTTGCTCGGCAACTGGAACGGTCTGGACAAGCCGGACTCCGGTGACGTGCCGGAGTACAACAACATGTTCAACGTGTACGGCGCGGTGGCCCAGGGCCGGTTCGGGCTCACCAACGCGGAGGTCGAGAAGGTCTTCCCCCGCCAGAAGTACGCCCCGATGAAGCTGTACGCGTGACGTACCCGCACACTCACGCCGCCGGCCGTCGTACCGGGACCTCGTCCCGGCACGACGGCCGGTCGGCGCTACCCGTACCCCCGCAGGTCCCGGACCGGCGCGGACCCGGCGGCCGACGGCTGCTGGGCCTGCTGCTGCTCGTCGGCCTGCTCGCCAGCGTGCTGCCGTGGTGGCTGGGCACCCCCGCCGGTTCGCTGCGCAGCACCGCGGCCACCGTCACCGCGGCGGGCCGGATCACCGGTCTGATCGCCGGTTACCTGCTGCTTGTGCAGGTGCTGATGATGAGCCGGCTGCCGGTGTTGGAACGGTGGATCGGCGGCGAGCAGATGGCCCGCTGGCACCGTGACGTCGGCGCGACGCTGCTTGTCGCCGTGCTGGCGCACCTGTCGCTGATCCTGGTCGGCTACGCGGACCTGCGCAACCAGTCGATCCTCGCCGAGGTCGGCACGCTGCTCGGCGACTACGAGGACATGCTCTCGGCGTTCGTCGCCACCGGCCTCATGATGCTTGTCGGGTTCAGCAGTGTCCGGGCGATCCGGCGCGCGTTGCCCTACGAGCTGTGGCACCTGCTGCACCGGTCCAGCTACCTGATCCTGCTGCTCGGCTTCGGCCACCAGTTCACCCACGGCGCACAGTTGTACAAGCCCGGTCCGGTGCGTACCGGCTGGATCGCGCTCTACCTGCTGGTGGTCGCCGCCCTGCTCTGGGGTCGGGTGCTCGCGCCGCTGGCGTTCAACCTGCGGTACAAGCTGCGGGTCGCCGACGTGGTCGCCGAAAGCCCCGACACCATCTCCATCTACCTCACCGGCGAGCGGCTCGGCCGGCTGACGATGCTCGGCGGCCAGTACTTCCGGTGGCGCTTCCTCACCCGGGGCTGCTGGTGGCAGTCGCACCCGTTCTCCGTCTCCGCCGCCGCGAACGGCCGCTGGTTGCGACTCACCGTCAAGGTCGTCGGCACGCACACCGCGGACCTGCGCGAGGTGGCCCCGGGCACCCGGGTCTGGGCGCAGGGCCCGTCGGGCACCTTCACCGCCGCGCACCGGGTCCGCGAGCGGGCCCTGCTGATCGCCGGCGGCAGCGGCATCACGCCGATCCGGGCGATGCTCGAGGAGCTGCCGCCGGGCGCGGCCCTGATCTACCGGGCCCGCACCCCCGCCGACGTGCTGCTCAGCCGGGAGTTGGACTGGCTGGCGCAGGAGCGCGAAACATCGGTCTGGTACGTCATCGGCTCCCGCGACGACCCCGGCCCCCGCCAACTGATGAGCCCCGACGGGTTGCGGCAACTGGTGCCCGACGTGGCCCGGCGCGACGTCTACCTGTGCGGGCCACCCGGCCTGGTGGAACAGTCGGTGCGCGCGCTGCGCCGCGCCGGCGTGCCCCGACGGCAGATCCACCTGGCCACGTTCGAGTTGTAGGAAGGCATCCCATGCGTCGCGCGTTGCTCGCGATCACCGGCTTGGCGGCCAGCACCACCGCGCTCGTGGTGTTCAAGGGCTCGCCGGGCGCCACCCAGGTCGCCCAGAACCTGCCCACCGCCCAGCCGGTGAATCCCACCCCGCAGGACGTCGACCCGGGCACCGGCCCGACCGCCGACCCGGTGGCCGGGGCACCGACGCCGTCGGTGGCGCCCAGCGCGCCGGCGTCGGCCAAACCGAGCAAGAGCACCGCCCGGCCGCCCGGCAGCCCCCGCGCCACCACGAAGGCGCCGACCGCGCCGCGGACCACCACCAAGGCACCGCAGTCGACCACCCGGCGGGTCACCGGGCCGGGTGTGGACAACGAGTACGGGTTCGTGCAGGTGCAGATCGTGGTATCCGGCAACCGGATCGTCGATGCCGTCTCGCTGTCACTGCCCAGCGGCGGTGAGTCCGACATCCACAGCGACGACGTCAGCAGCAGGTACGACGGTACCGGCGGCGAGGTGGTGCAGAAGCAGAGCGCCAACGTCAACACCGTCTCCGGCGCCACCGAGACCAGCAACTCCTACAAGCAGTCGTTGCGGGGCGCGATCGAGCAGGCCTTCTGACATGCCGACCGCGACGATCCGACCGGGGCTCTGCCGGGTCGAGCAGATCATGGGTACGGCGATCACAGTGGACCTGGCCGACGACCTGCCGCCGGCGACGCTGCGCGAGTTGGCCGACGAGGTCTTCGCCTGGATGCGTGAGGTGGACGCCCGGTTCAGCACGTACCGGCCGGACAGCGAGGTGTCCCGCTTCGACCGGGGCGAGGTGCTGCTGTCCGAGGCGTCGGCGCCGCTGCGGTTCGTGTTGGAGGCCTGCGCCGACCTGTGGGGTGCCACCGACGGGTTCTTCGACGCGTACGCCACCGGGCGGCTCGACCCGTCCGGCTTCGTCAAGGGCTGGGCCGCTCAGATCGCGTCGGATCGCCTGCTCGCCGCCGGTGCCGCGAACCACTGCGTGAACGCCGGCGGCGACGTGCGGGTACGCGGCTGCGCCCCGACCGGGGCACCGTGGCGCGTCGGCATCCGGCACCCCTGGGACGCCATGGCGACCTGCCTGGTGCTCACCGGCACCGACCTCGCGGTGGCCACGTCCGGTGTCTACGAACGGGGCCGGCACGTGCTGGACCCGCGTCGGGGCGCCCCGGCCAGCGGTTTGCGCTCGGTGACGGTGGTGGGCCCGGATCTCGGTGTGGCCGACGCGTACGCCACCGCCGCCCTCGCCATGGGGGCCGCCGGTCTCGGCTGGCTTAACGGCCTCGACGGCCACACCCACGCGGTGGTGACCGACGACGGCCGCCAGTTCCACTCCACCGGCCTCCCGGTTACCGACTAGCGGATCGGGCGATGGGTGCCGGCTGGGCGGGAGCCGGTGGGGCGTGGGCGGCCGGGGCGCGAGCCGGCCGGCCTGGTGCCGGCCCACCGGTGGCGTGGGTGGCTGCGTCGGGGCGGTTCGGTGCCGCCGGGATGAGGCGCCCTGCCGTTCGTGGACATCGTTCCCCCGTTCGTGGCGCGCGTCGGCGCCGTCTCCCTGTCAACGAGGACCGGCGCCCTGGCGACGCTGTCGGGCACCGGATCGAATCGTCGGCCGGGTCGGTCTCACATGCCCCTGCGGGGCAGTGGCAGGTGACCGGGGAGCAGGTCCGCGGTGAGGGTCACCCCGGCGGCCCGCAGCGCTCCGATCACCGTGTTCTGCACGAGGTACGAATCGGGCAGTTGCCAGCGGGCCTGCTCGGGGGCGACCGCCCAGCGGACCGTGCCCTCCGGCAGCCGGGTGGGCGGTGCCGGGACCCACGAGCCCGGCCCGTGCCGGACCACGTGGAAGCAGTGCTCCAACTCGGGTCGGAGCGGATCGCCGGGGCGGACCAGGAACATCCACCGCCCAGTGGGGGTGACCAGCACCGGCCCGCGTACGCCGGTGCCGGCCGGGTGGATCTGCACCGCGTCGAGCACGTGCCGGCCCAGGTGGGCGGGCACCTCCAGCACGTCGAAGGCCCGGCCGGTGGGCAGCAGCACCCCGTGCGGGCGGTTGCGCCACCAGGTGGCCACCCGGGCGGGGTCGGCGCTGGCGGCCAACTCCCAGTTTTCCAGGGCGGGGTGGCAGCCGACTGTGGGACAGCCGGCCCGCCCGCAGACGAAGCGACTGCGGGCCAGACAGGCCCCCGGGGTGACCTCCCACCCGTGTGCGGCGTACCGCATGGCGACCCGGCGCAGCCGGACTCGTTCCAGCGGCGACAGTTCGGCCACGCGCGGTCCGACGTTCCCCCACATGTGTGCCATCTCCCCTCGTCGGGCCCGGCGTTCGCCAGGTCGCATGTCGAGCACCGTCACTGCCGTAACCCACGATCGTTGAGGTTGACGAACGGCTCGTGCAACTTGCACGAAAAGTACGAGGACTGGCTGTACGGCTGACGTACATCGTGTGCGACCAGCGAAAACCTGAAAGTGAACGACAGTCGCCGTACCCGCGGACATCGCCCCGGCTCGATCGGTCGGCGGCGGCAGGGGAGGATGGGCAGATGGACGAGCTACCCATAGGACGGCGAGTGGCTTACTGGCGGGGGCGCCGCAAGATGTCGCAGCAGGTCTTCGCCGACCGGCTGGGTAAGTCCAAGAGTTGGGTGGACAAGGTCGAACGCGGTGTCCGCCGGTTGGACAAGTTCTCAGTGCTCTACGAGATCGCCGACATCCTCCAGGTCGACGTGCAACTCCTGCTGGGCAAGGATCCGGAGCGGCGCACCGACGCGCTCAACTGCATCGACCAGGTCGAGGTGCAGGAGATCCGGGCGGCGCTGGAACGCTACGACTCGATGAGCGCGTACTTCGACGCGGTGCCGTGTCCGCCGCCGCTCGAGGACCTGCGCAAGGCCGTCAACCACGCCTGGCTCACCTACCAGTACGGGCGCTACGGCATGCTCACCCGGGCGTTGCCCAAGCTGCTGCGCGACGCGCAGGCCGCCGACGCCGCCTACGGCGGTGACCGGGCGCCCGAGGCGGCCCACCTGCTCGGGCAGGTCTACCAGATCGCCTCCTCGGTGCTGCGCAAGCTCGGCGAGTGCGAGCTCGCCTGGTTGGCCGCCGACAGGTCGATGGCGGTGGCCCAGCGGGCCGACGACCCGCTGCTGGCCGGCATCGCCACCACCCGGGTCTGCAACGCGCTCGTCGCGATGGGCCGGGCCCGCCCCGCGCTGGAGTTGAACGTCCAGATCGCCAACCGGCTGGCCCCGGGCGGGAGCAACGAGGTCACCCCGGCCCGGCTCTCCGTGTACGGGATGCTGCTGCTCCAGGGCGCGATGGCCGCGTCGCGCATCGGTGACACGGCAAGCGTCGACGACCTGATCAACTGCGCGCAGGAGGCCGCCACGCTGCTCGGCGGTGACCACAACCACTACTGGACGTCGTTCGGCCCGACAAACGTCGAGCTGCACCGGGCTGCCGCCGCTGTGGAGCTGGGTGACGGGGGCCGGGCCGTTGAGGTGCACCAGCTGCGCATCGCGGAGCCCGCCTTCAACGCCCTGCTGCCCGAACGTCGCGCCCATCACCTGCTCGACATCGCCCGCGGCTACGCCCAACTGGGCGACGTGGCGAACGCCGGCGAGATGCTGCTGCTCGGTGACCGACTCGCGCCGTCGGAGATCCGCTGCCGGCCGATCGCCCACGAGGTGATGTCGGACATCCTTCGTCGCACACGTGGTGCGCCGCCTTCTCCGGTAGCGGAGTTGGCTGAGCACATGGGAGTAGGGGTATGAGCGCGGAGCCGGTTTGATGGCCGGCTCGCCACAGCACAGCGGGCACCACCGCGTGCTCTACGTCATCGCCTGCGGTTCACCGCTGGCCCGGCACGTCGGCCGGCTGGTCGACAGTGCCCAGCAGGATGGTTGGGACGTCTGCGTGGTCACCACGCCGGACGGGGCGAAGTTCGTCGACCAGGCCGCGCTGGCCCGACAGACCGGCCACCCGGTGCGGACGCACTACAAGAATCCCGGTGATCCGGACGTGTTGCCGCCCGCCAACGCCATGATCGTCTGCCCGGCCACCGTCAACACTGTGAACAAGTGGGCGGCCGGGATCGCCGACACCCTGGCGCTCGGGCTGCTCGTCGAGGCGCAGGGCAAGGGCATCCCCATCGTCGCGGTGCCCTACACGAACGCCGCGATGGCTGCCCACCCCGCGTTCCGTGCCGGGGTGGCCCGGCTGGCCGAGTGGGGCGTCACAGTGCTCTTCGGTGACCACGTGATCGCCCTGCATCCGCCCGGCACAGGCGAGCAGCACCTGCACGCCTTCCCGTGGACGATGCCGCTCACCGCGCTGCACACCGTCTCCGCGAGCGCTGCCTAGCGCGCACCCGCCCGGTGCGGCCGGGCCGGGTGTCACCGCTGGACCGCCCCGCGCCGGTAAGCTGGCCCGCCGTGAGCACTAGCAGATCCGCCCCCACGGTGACCGACGTGGTGGCCGAGCTGGAACGGCGCTATCCACCGGCCTGGGCCGAGGAATGGGACCGGGTGGGCCTGGTGCTCGGGGAGCCGGCCGCCCCGGTCCGCCGGGTGCTCTGCGTGGTCGACGTGGTGCCCGAGACGGTGGCCGAGGCGCTGGACGCCGAGGTGGACATGATCGTCGCGCATCACCCGTTGCTGCTGCGCGGGGTGTCGTCGGTGGCTCCGACGACAGTCAAGGGTCGGATCATCCACCAGCTGATCCGGGCCGGCATCGCGCTCTACGCGGCGCACACGAACGCCGATGTGGCCGCCCCGGGTGTCTCCGACGCCCTCGCCGCCCGATTCGGGTTGACCGGGCTGCGCCCGCTTCAGCGACCCGCGCCCGGCTCGGCCGCGCACGGCGACGACCGGGGCTTCGGCCGGATCGGGGAGTTGCCCGAGCCGATGACTCTCGCCGAGCTGACCCGGCACGCGGCCGCCGTGCTCCCCGTCACGTCCTGGGGAGTTCGCGCGGCAGGGGATCCCGGGCGTATGGTTCGTACCCTCGCCGTCAGCGGCGGGTCGGGGGACAGCTTCCTCGGCGCCGCGACCGCCGCCGGGGTGGACGCTTTTCTCACCTCCGACCTGCGGCACCACCCGGCCGGCGAGCACCTCGCCGCCGATGGTCCCGCCCTGATCGACGCCGCCCACTGGGCGACCGAACGACCGTGGCTGGACGACCTGGCCGCCCTCCTGCGGGCGGCGCCGGGCGTCGAGACGCTGGTGTCCGACCTGGACACCGACCCGTGGACCGTGCACGCCGCCGCACCCGCTGTGGACGACAAGGAGCCCGACCGTGAAGGCTGACCCTCAGGTGCAGCGCCGCCTGCTCGACCTCCAGGCGATCGACACCAACCTCGCCCAGCTCGCGCACCGCCGGCGAACGCTTGCCGAGCGGGCCGAGCTGGAGTCGCTGGCCCGGGAGTTGTCGTCGTTGGAGGACGAGCGGGTCCGCGCCCAGGTGGCGGTCGACGACCTGGACCGGGACATCGCCCGGCTGGAGAAGGACGTCGAGCAGGTCCGGGCCCGCAAGGAGAAGGACGAGAACCGGCTCGCCGCCGGCACGGGCCCGGCCCGCGAGTTGGAGGCGCTCCAACACGAGCTGGTCTCACTCAACCGGCGCCAGGGCGACCTGGAGGACGCCGAGCTGGAGCTGATGGAGCAGCGCGAGACCGCGCAGGGCGTCCTGGACGGCGTGGAGCAGCGACTTGCCGACACCCGCGACAAGCGGGCCGCGACCGAGCAGCGCCGCGACGACGCGCTCGCCGAGATCGCGAAGGAGGAGGAGTTCAAGCGGGGCGCCCGTCAGCCGCTCGCCGCCGACCTCCCGGCCGACCTGGTCACCCTCTACGACAAGATCCGGGCGGACACCGGGTTGGGTGCCGCGCTGCTCACCGCGGGCCGCTGCGGCGGCTGCCGGCTGGAGCTGTCCGGTGCCGACCTGGCCCGGATCCGCAAGGCCGCCCCGGACGACGTGGTCCGCTGCGAGGACTGCCGGCGGATCATGGTCCGCACCAACGAGTCGGGCCTGTAGGTCGTGGCCCCGCGGGTGGTAAGCGTCGAGGCCGACGGCGGTTCCCGGGGCAATCCCGGCCCGGCCGGCTACGGCGCGGTGGTGCGTGACGCGGAAACCGGCGAGGTGCTCGCCGAGCGGTCCGAGTCGCTCGGCACCGCTACCAACAACGTCGCCGAGTACCAGGGACTCATCGCCGGGCTGACCGCCGCCGCCGAGCTGGGCGCCGCCGAGGTGGACGTCCGGATGGACTCCAAGCTGGTGGTCGAGCAGATGTGCGGCCGGTGGCAGATCAAGCACCCCGGCCTGCGGCCCCTCGCGGCCGAGGCCGCCGGGCTGGTGGGCCGGTTCACGGCGGTGCGGTTCGCGTGGATTCCGCGCGAGCAGAACCGGCACGCCGACGCGCTCGCCAACGCCGCGATGGACGCCGCCGCTGGCCGGCCCACGCGGACCCCGACGACGGGCCAACCTCCGGCGGCGCCCGCGCCGGGCAGCGACCCGGCGACCGCGCCGGCCTCGTGGGAGCCACGGCCGACCTTCACCGCCACCCGGCTGATCCTGGTCCGGCACGGCGAAACCGAGTACACCGAGCAGCGCCGCTACTCCGGGCGCGGCGACGTGCCACTCTCCGCGAAGGGCCGGGCCCAGGCCCTGGCCACCGGCGCCCGGGTGGCCGCGCTGGCCCCGTCCGTCGCGGCAGTGGTCAGCTCACCGCTGTCCCGGTGTACGGCCACCGCGGCGGCGATCACCGCAGCGCTCGGCGGCGACGTGCCGGTCCGCACCGAGGACGACCTGATCGAGTGCGACTTCGGTCAGTGGGAGGGGCGGACCTTCGCCGAGGTGCGCGAGCAGTGGCCGGGGGAGATGGACGCCTGGCTCGCCTCACCCCGGATCGCCCCGCCGGACGGCGAGTCGTTCACCCACGTCGCGGAACGCGCCCAACGTGTCATGGCAGGGCTGCTCACCGCGTACCCCGGGGAGACAGTGGTGGTCGTCTCGCACGTCTCGCCGATCAAGCTGGTGCTGCGCGACGCCCTCGCGGCCGGCGACGGGTTCCTGCATCGGCTCTTCCTGGACGCGGCCGGCATCTCGGTGCTCGACAGGTGGCCCGACGGCGGCGTGGCCGTGCGGACGGTCAACGACACCGCCCACCTCGCCGCGCTCTGATCCTGGCTGGTGGTGGCCGGGCCTACCGGCTCGGCCCGTCAACCGATCGAGCCGGTGGCCCGGTGGCGTCGCTCCGGTCGCCGGCCACGTGACCCACCCACCGGAACAGGTAAACCGCCGGCATGGCGAGACCGAGACCGAGCAGCGCCATCGCGATCCGGATCAGACCTGGCATCTCGCCGTCGAGCGCGAGGCGGCCCAGTAGCAGGACCACGGGGGCGAACCCGACCAGCAGGAGCGCGCGGTTGGCCCGGGGGGACCGCCGGCTCACCGCGGCGCGTCCGCGTCGCCGGTGTCGACCGCGCGACCCGGCCCGGAAAGTGCGCATCTCGACACGTAATCACCTCACAACCGTTTGTGGTCACAGGCTAGCGACCAGGGGCGGTCCGCGCTGTCCCGTGCGGGCGGCCGTCATTCGGCGCACCGCACTCGCCGCTCGGCGCACGATTCGACGCCCGGGACACGTGACGGCCGTCACGGAGTCGTAGCCTCCGGCCGTTATATCGAGAGCTACGACTCCCCGGAGGTGTGTCAGATGGCTACACCGGAACCGGAGGCGCCCACCACGGCGCCGGCCAGGGCGAAGGACCACAGCCCCTGGAACTGGTTGCTCTTCATCCCGATCGTGGTGCCGCTGATCCCGGTCTTCTTCAATGGCGACTCGCCCCGGTTTCTCGGTTTCCCACGCTTCTACTGGCTGCAACTGGCGTACATCCTGCTTGGTGTCTCCACCACGACGCTTGTCTACCAGATGACGAAGAAGCGGGGAGGCCGCTGATGTGGCGCGACCATCTCACCGAGATCATCGTCTTTTCGTTCCTCTTTCTGCTGGTGAGCGTGATGGGCTTCGTGGCCGCCCGGTGGCGGGCACCGAAGGACATGGCGCACCTTGACGAGTGGGGGCTGGGCGGGCGCAGCTTCGGCGGTTGGATCACCTGGTTCCTGGTCGGTGGTGACCTCTACACCGCGTACACCTTCGTGGCGGTGCCGGCGTTGATGTTCGGCGCCGGAGCGGCCGGATTCTTCGCCGTGCCGTACACCATCGTGATCTACCCGATGGTGTTCCTGGTGCTGGTCCGGCTCTGGTCGGTGTCGCACCGGCACGGGTTCGTCACGCCTGCCGACTTCGTCCGCAACCGGTTCGACTCGCCGGTGCTGGCCCTGCTGATCGCGATCACCGGCATCGTGGCCACCATGCCGTACATCGCGTTGCAGTTGATCGGCATCGAGGCAGTCCTCAAGACGATGGGCGTCACCGGCGACAACGCGGTGGCTCGACACCTGCCGATCATCATCGCGTTCGCGATCCTGGCCGCCTACACGTACCAGTCGGGGCTGCGCGCTCCGGCGCTCATCGCGTTCGTCAAGGACAGCCTGATCTACATCGTCATCCTGGTGGCGATCGTCTACCTGCCGTACAAGCTCGGCGGCTGGGGGGACATCTTCGCCGCCGCCGACGCGAAGTTCGACGCCTCACCGAACCCGAACGACGGCATCCTGCTCAACGGCAACAACCAGCTTCAGTACGTGACGTTGGCGCTCGGTTCGGCGTTGGCGCTCTTCCTCTACCCGCACAGCATCACCGGTGTGCTGGCCAGCCGGAACCGCGACGTGATCAAGCGGAACATGTCGGCGCTGCCCGCGTACAGCCTGCTGCTCGGGCTGATCGCGTTGCTCGGCTACATGGCCATCGCGGCCGGCGTGAAGCCGTTGCCCGGCGCGAAGGAAGGCACTGTCGACAACAACACGATCGTGCCGTTGCTGTTCGACCAGCAGTTCCCGGACTGGTTCGCCGGTGTGGCGTACGCGGCTATCGGCATCGGTGCGCTGGTGCCCGCGGCGATCATGTCGATCGCGGCGGCGAACCTGTTCACCCGCAACATCTACAAGGAGTACCTGAAGCGGGACGCCTCCCCGGCCCAGGAGGCGAACGTCTCGAAGATCACTTCGTTGGTGGTCAAGGTCGGCGCGGTGGCCTGCATCGTGTTCCTCGACCCGCAGTTCTCCATCGACCTCCAGTTGATCGGCGGCGTGATCATCCTGCAGACGCTGCCGGCGGTGGCGCTGGGGCTCTACACCCGCTGGTTCCACCGCACCGGCCTGATCGCCGGCTGGGCGGTCGGCATGGGGTTGGGCATGTGGATGCTCTACCAGGTGGCCAGCCCGACGAAGAAGCACTTCGGTGGCTCGGCGTTCCCGCTCTCCGAGTTCGGGTTCGACACCACCAAGACGATCTACGTGGGCATCGTGGCGGTAGTGGTCAACCTGGCTGTCGCGGCGCTCGTGACGCTCGCGCTACGGGCCGCCAAGGTGGCGGAGGGGGTCGACGGCACCACGCCGGACGACTACTTCGCCGACGAGGGCGATCCCCGGGTCACCCCGGGCACCGAGAGCGACGCCGCCTCGGCCCGCGAGCCGGTCGCCTGACCTCAGGTACGCGCCCGGGTGCCGACGTCCGTCGGTGCCCGGGCGGCACCACGCCATGCGACCGGAGTCGTGCCCGACTCGACCCGACCCGGGCCAGCCGTCCGCGCTGCGGGCACCCACCTCCAAGATCGCGCTCGATCATTGTTCTAGTGGTGTCGGAGTGCGTGGGAGGGCACTACAACAGGGATTCTGCGTGATCTTGGCGGGAGGGCGCGTGCTGCGTGCCCCGCGCGTGTGTGCCTGCTTGCTGCGTGCGTCGGTGGGCGGTCAGCGGCGGCGGTTGCGGTTGACCAAGGCCTGGTTGAGGCGACCCAGCAGGCTCGCCAGGGTGGCCCGGTCCGCGGTGCTCCAGTCGGCCAGCATGTCGCCGTAGAGCCGGGTGCGGGCGGCCTGCACGGCAGCCATCCGTTGCAGGCCGGCCGAGGTGGGGGAGATGACCGTCCCCCGGCCGTCGGACGGATCCGGAGTGCGGGTGATCAGGCCGTCGCGTTGCAGGGCGGACACCTGCCGGGTCACCGTCGAGCCGTCCAGGTTGAGGCGGGCGGCGAGCGCGGAGACGTTCTGCGGGCCGGCGTCGGCCAGGTGCCGCAGGATGACGTACGCCGCGCGGTCCAGCACCCGGTGCTCGGCGGTGCCGGTGGCCCGCCGGGTGGCCTCGCCGAAGCGCATCAGCAGGGCCACCTCGGTCTCGATCTGGCCGAGGGTGCGCTCGTCGTCGTCATCCATAGCTGTATGATACAGGATAAATACCTGTACGATACAGCTAATTGGGGAGTCGGAGTGGATCGGCGCACCGAACCGAACCGCAGTGCCATCTACGCCACCACACTGGTGGCCTTCCTCGCCATCGCCGGCATCGCCGTCGTCGACCCGATCCTGCCGGCCATCGGCGAGGCGATCGGCGTCACCGCCTGGCAGGTCGAGTTGCTGTTCACCGCGTACATCGCGGTCATGGCCCTCGGCATGATCCCGGCGACGCTTGCCAGCGGCCGCTTCGGCTTCAAACCGGTGCTCATCACCGGCGTCTCCGTGGTCGGCCTCGCCGCGATCCTCGCCTCGTTCAGTGACAACATCGTGCAACTCTCCGTGCTGCGCGGGGTCTGGGGGTTGGGTAACGCGATGTTCTTCGCCACCGCCATGGTGGTGCTTGTCAACCTGGCCGTCGACCGGGAGTGGGTGGTCGGCCTGTTCGAGACCGCCCTGGGCATGGGCTTTGCCGTCGGCCCGCTGATCGGCGGCCTGCTCGGCGAGATCAGCTGGCGGCTGCCGTTCTTCGTCTGCGGTGTCTTCATGGTCCTCGCCCTCGCCGTGGCCTCCCGCAAACTCCGCGAGCCCACCAACCGGCAGGCCCCGGTACGCGTCGGCCAGATCCTCGCCACCTACCGTCGGCCGGCGTTCATCGCCCTCTGCGTGGTGACCGCCGCGTACAACTTCGTGTTCTTCGTGGTACTCGGCTACACGCCGCTCTTCCTCGGTCTGGACGTCATCCCGCTCGGGCTCGCCTTCACCGGCTGGGGCCTCGGCCTGGCCGCCGGCATCATGGTGATCGGCCACCGGCTGGCCCACCGGATCGGCGCGGTACAGACCGTCGGCGTAGCTATCGCCGGGCTGCTGGTCTGCATGGTCCTCTTCGCCACCTCGCACAGCACCGCCGAGGCGCTCGTGGTGCTGGTGCTCGCCGGCCTCTGCATGGGCCTGGCCAACGCCAACCTCACCGACCTGGCGCTCGGCCTGGGCTCCACCGACCGGCGGGTCGCCACCGGCGCGTTCAACCTGGTCCGCTGGGGTGCCGCCGCGCCCGCACCGATCATCTCCGGCAAGCTCGCCGAACACTCGCTGGCGCTGCCGTTCTGGGTGGGCTTCGGAGTGCTCGCCGTCGGCGTGCTGGTCTACCTGGCCTGCGCGCACCTGATGGCCGCCGGCTACGGCGAACGGGTGCTCTGGTCCCGCTGGAACCGCGCCGCCGCCGACAGCGAACACGCCGCCGAGGAGCCGGTCGGGGAGGCGTACTGACCAGGGGCTCGCTTCAAGATCCGCGCACTTTCGGGGAAACTGCTGCCTCAGCGTCGTGGGAGGCAGCAGTTTCCCTGTAGTTGCGCGGTTTCGGACGTCGGGGCTCGTCAGCGCAGGGCACGCTCGCCACCACGGGCGAAACCCTCAGCGACCAACTCACCGCCTTCGAGCAAGCATGTGCCGCCTACGAGGGCGCATGGGGTGACGACACCATCGGCACCTACATCGGCACCGCCTACACGGCGGTCTCGGCGTGGGCATTTGACTGCTGGCACAGCGTCGCCGAGGAACTCGTCTCGGCTGGCGATGACCTCGTCGGCATGGGCGAAGCCTACGAACAGGCCGAATCCGACATCCGATCCATGATCACCGCTATCGGTGAGGGCCTCAGCTAATGGGCCTTCAACTTCCCGGTGAGCTTGTCGGCCTCCTCGGCATGCGAGGGTCTGAACCTTGTCCCCGATGGACGCCAACCTCAACGGGGGTGCTTGGAAACGGATGGAAAACGCGTGGGCCCGCGCCCTCGACCGAGGCTCCTCCGTCGAGGTCCACGGCACTGTGCACTACGATTCGGACTCGGCCTCTCGAAGACCTGTCCGCTTCGAAATCGCCGAATCGGTCAATGGTGGGCCAATCGAGAGACACCGTTTCCGAAACCGACCAGGAGGCTGACCGAATGCTCACGAGCCGTGATGCCGAGTTCACGAACCGGATCGGTGGTGCCCTTCTCAGCGCGCTCCCCGACCGGGCGAGGTTGATCACCGCTCGGTGCGAGGCGGACGCCGACTACGCCTCGGTACAGCTGACCTTCATCAACGACGACGGTTCAGCGGGGCACTTCACGTTCGACAACGAGCCGGTCGACGCCAGCGACGAGGTCAACGAGGCGGTCATGGACTGGTGGGATGCCACGAAGAACGAAGGCAAGGCACCGTGGTACGGCGTGACCATGACGGTAGAACGTGACGGGAACTTCGACGTGAATTTCTCGTACGACCCGCCGCAGGACTAACAGCGGACCCCACCGTGCGGGGGAGCGCTGAGGCTCAAGCTCTCGAAGGCCGGTTCTCCTATGACCCCGAAGGTGGAATGTTTTGTGCCTACGGGATTGATCGTTAGGCGCTGGAAGAGCTGTAAGCACGAATGACGGTGGTCGCCCACCACGTGCGCAACCCCGAGCTGCCCTACCGGCGCCGGTTTTCGGCGCTGAGGTCTTGCGTGCAGCTGTACCGGCCGATCGGCTTCCACGCCACGCTGAACTTCCTGGAGGAGATCGCGGGGCCGTTTCAGCGCGACGAGGCGGCGTTGCTGCGCGCGTTGGACGCTCTGGTGGCGAGTCGTGCGGGCTGGCATGCCGAGCTCCGTGACTACGCCGCCGAACGGAAGCTCGCCAAGCGCCGTGGCCAGCGAAGCCCTCGCCCGACCGATCCGAACCCGAACGGCTTCCCCCGGTGCTGGTACGGCGCCCCCGGACAGGCTGCCCTACACGCCGTGCGGTACTGGCGTCGGCACGAGGCCCCTGCGCTGCTGGCAGAGCCGGACTCGACCACGTTGGACCTTGCCGCCTGCGTCACCGCATCCCTGAGCAGGTCGATGGACTGCCGGCGCGGTAGAGCCGCGTTTCGGACGCTCTCCCACCGTGCCTGAAGCGTAGCTACCTCATCGTCCTTGTCGATGACGTCCCCGCCCGTCCGCGCCGTCGGCCCGTCCGCGGGCGTCGGGGCGGTCGGGCGGCGGGCGGCCGGGTCAGTTCAGGGCACGCCAGAGCAGGTACAGGCCGATCGTCGTGCCGAACACCACGATCAGCGTCTTGAGCACCACCGACGGCAGCCGGCGCACCAGCCGGGCGCCCGCGTACCCGCCGATCAGGGTGGCCGGCGCGACCACCGCGACGGCCGCCCAGTTCACCGGGCCGAACAAGGCGAACACCACAAGCGTGGTCAACCCCACCACTGCGGACAGCAGATTCTTTATCGCGCTGACCCGCGCCAGGGTCGCGTCCAACACCAGGGCCAACCCGGCCACCAGCATCACCCCGAGCGCCGCCCCGAAGTACCCGCCGTACACCGCGCCAAGCGCGACCATCGTCTGCACCGCGACCGTCCGTCGCCGTGGTGACAGGTCCCGGGGATGACCGACCAGCCGGCGCAGCGGATCCTGGAAGGCCAAGACCGCGGTCGCGCCGAGGACCAGGAACGGTACGACCAACTCGAACGCGCGGGCCGGAGTGGCCAGCAACAGCAACGCCCCGAGGATCGTGCCGACGATCGTCGTCGGCACCAGCGTGGCCAGGGCGCGAGGGCGCGGCAGGTCCTGCCGACTGCCCGCCACACTGGCCACGTACCCGGGGAACACGGCGATCGAGTTGCTGACATTCGCCGGCACCGGGGGCAACCCGACAGCGATCATCGCCGGGAAGGTGATGAGCGAACCACCACCGGCCACCGCGTTGACAGTGCCAGCGGCGAGACCGGCGGCGAGCAGCAGCGCGGCGTGGGAGAGATCCATAGCCCCACGAGGCTAACTGCCGCCCGCCGAGATGGCTCCCCCGGCCGCCCCTGAGCAGCGTGATCTTGCCCAGGTGGGGCGGCAATACCGGCGGCACGTCCGTCGTTAGGATGAGAGCGCGACGGACGAGTCGACCGGGCGGTCGCGTCGGCGGGCTCCGGCCCGCCGCCGAGGAACGTCCGGACTCCACAGGGCAGGGTGGTTGTTAACGGCAACCCGGGGCGACCCGCGGGACAGTGCCACAGAAAACAGACCGCCGACCCCAACGGGGACGGTAAGGGTGAAACGGTGGGGTAAGAGCCCACCAGCACCCCGGGTGACCGGGGTGGCTTGGTAAACCCCACCCGGAGCAAGGCCAAGCAAGGGCCGTCACCGCAAGATGGCGACCCGGCGCAGACGCTTGAGGGCTGCCCGCCCGATGTCTGCGGGTAGGCCGCTGGAGCCTGCCGGCAACGGCAGGCCGAGATGGATGGCCGCCGCCGGCGCAAACCCCTCGGGGTACGCGCCGCGCACAGAATCCGGCGTACAGGTCGACTCGTCCGTCGCCACCAGGTCAGCCGCCGGCACACGGCGGCTGACCTGCTGCTTCTTCGGGTGCTGCTGGTCGATGGTGGTCGACGTTCGACGGCCCTGTGGCGGCCCCCGCACATCTCGACGGCGGAACCGCGTCGGCGTTACGAGCGACATGGTGCTACGCCACCTTGCTGCTGGGCTCCAAGGTCTTGGCTTCGTGGTCGAAACGGGCAAGACGGCTGCCGGGAAGATCCGCAGGCCCGTCTTGTTTGGTGACAACGGGCGTGCCGAGGTGTCGTACGAGATCGACGCCTTCCACGACGGCCATGGCATCGTGGTAGAAGCCGCGTCTACCGCTACTCCGTCCAGGTCGAGTACAACACCAACAGTCACAGCCCGGTGGGGACGGGGCGCATCCACGCCGGCGAAACGGTTGATGTGCACGTGCTGAGGGATGGGGTGCGGTACGGCGGGATCGTGCTTTCGGAGCTGCCACCCCTCGCTTGTAAGTTCTGGGCACCTCGTCTGCCAACGTCCGCGCACGTCCGTCACCTCGGGCAACCGTCCGCATCCGGTCATCCCCGGTTGCTCACGACTGGTCTCGTTGCTGTCGGCGCTGCTGTCGAACGCACCCCCAGTGGCTGCCAGAGCGCATCTATGGTGGTCGGATGCAGCCGCCGCCCGTGGTCTACCTGCTCGTCGGCCTACCCGGCTCGGGCAAATCAACCTATGCCCGCACGCTTGAACGCAATGGGGTGCTGCGGCTGTCCGTGGATGAGCAGATGACGACGCGCCATGGACGGCTCGGGAAGGAGTACCCCACAGAGCAGCACCTGGACCTGCTGGGCCCCGTTGTGGACGCGGTTCGGCGGCAGCTCATCACGGCAGTCAAGTCCGGTTGTACGGTCGTTCTCGATCACGGACTCGGCCGACGCAGCGAGCGCGACGAGTACAAGCAACTCGTAACAAGCCTCGGTGCGACGTGGCGGCTGTTGCACTTCCAGGTCGAACGAGATGAGCTGCTACGGCGGCTGGCAGTCCGCAACGAAGACCCTGGGTGTGGAGTGATCGACCCGGAAGTCCTGGACTGGATCGCCACCACATCGGAGGAGCCACACGACGAAGGCGAAGAGATTTTCCGGCCCGGCGACCTCGCTCACCTGGAAAGGCGCCCCTGAGACCCCGCCCTGGCCAAAGACCGAGTTCTACGACACCATCCACACCCTCGTGCGGGGACTCGAAGAGGCAGACTAAACGTCAAGAGGAAAACAAAATCGTCTAGCCGGACGTGTCACCCACGTCCTGAGACTGATCTGTCACGCAGGTCCTGAGACCTGACATCGCCGGTAGCTCGGTTGTCCTCCGTGGACTGATGCGCGACAGTCGTCCGCCAACTGATCTGCGACCTCCGCGCGGATCGCGGCAGATGAGCGCGGGACCGCACTAATCGGGCCATATGACACAGCCTGTCCCTGTCTGAGACATAGGGAGATTGATCCACGAGGTGGACCGGGGCGCACTCAACGAACGATGCTTGACTCAACTCCTAAGATAATCGGGTGACCCCTAAATATTGGTCGCTGCTGGGACTGATGCTCGATATTATTGGCGGCGCGCTGTTATCAGTGGAGGCGATCAAACTCGAGAATCTCCGAAAACTTCGGGGCGGCATACTTAAGCAGGGCCGTTGGATTCTGCCACCGGTGATCACGCTTCCAAATCCGGGGATCGACAGCGGAGAACCATCTCGACCCGCCGAGGAGGCGGACCTGAGAGGCACTGCGTTGTCCTCACTCAGTCTCGCGATTTACCTAGGTATTCACTACCTTGCGGGCATAGTCGTGTCTGCTGTCCTGTATTTCGTGCTTCGAAAATTCGGGTTCGACCTGGTCAACTTTATCGGCCAGATTCTCAGTTCGGCTTCGGGCATGGCAAAGGCAGCCGTTTTTGCTGGCATTATCGTCGCGGGAATTTTTTACGCGGTGTCGGTCCTATTTATTCTTGGTGAACTGGTCCACCAGTTGGCATCAGCCGCATGGCAGGCTTCTCTGTGGTGCTTGACTACTGTCGACAAGAGCACGCCGTCCGGCGGAGTTGGCATGATAGGTGCCACGCTACTATTACTGGGCTTTATTGGCCAATTTCTAGGCACTCTCTTAGCGGGGTAGAAATCTAACGGCAGGTTCATTTGCGGAAGTGGGCACCCTTGTTGGACGGGACACGGCTCAGCAACCAGCGCTCAGGCGTTCCCGGACTTGGGGCCACTCCGAGTCGATCACGCTGTAGAAGACGCTGTCCCGATACCTGCCGGTGCTTCATGGGGCATGTCGAGGATCGCTGGCACAAGACGGTTCACCACCCGGGCGGGCGACGGAACGGGTCAAGACGAACCTGCTCGGCAAAGGGGCAGCCCAGACGACGCCCGGCGGTGTGCTCAGCGGTCGACGACGCCGATCACGTTTTCCACCGGCACCGGGCCGTTGTGCGAGGAGTCGTTGGCCGCCTCTCGGTAGTCGCCGAGGAGGTAGACCGTGCCCGCGGGCACGGTGGTGGACTCGAACGCCGCAGGGGCCCCGAAGGCCGGCTCATTGACGTAGGGCTCGTCCTGGGCGGTGGCGTTACGGATGATCCGGCCCTGAGCGTCACAGCAGGCGATGGTGTCACCAGGCACCGCCACCACTCGTAAGATCCGTGGCCGGCCATCCGGATTCCAGTCGTGGCTGTCCGGTGGATCGAACACAACGATGTCACCCGTGCGCGGCTGGTACTCGCCCGACTTCACCACCTTGGCGGAGACCACCGAACCTTCGGTGATCGTTGGCTCCATGGTGGGGGAGTTGACCTCGTAGCGCTTGTTCCGGGCACCGTCGCCGAACGCCCCGCAGCTGGTCAGCGTGACGACGAGTCCGATCAGGACGATCATCTTCCGCACGCCTGGATCCTGCCAGGCCGCTTGGCGGGTTGTCCGACCCCGTCAAGGCCGAGCTGCCGCCTGGCTGCGCTTCCTCAGGCGACCGGCTCGACCTCCGCCGGGACGGGGCGGCGCAGCCAGATCCGGTCGCGGGCGTCTACCTTTCACATCTCCTTGAGGACGCCGCTGCTCGTCAGCCCAGACGGCAACGGGTTCGACTCACTCGCTGCGCTGGCCCCCGGCGTCTTGGGCTGTTCAGGGCTGGTCGCTGGTCAACGTCACCTCACGGCGTCGGGTGCCCCCGGGACTTCCTCGATCTCCTCCTCAATCCGGCCGCACATAACCTCGATGTCGCCGGACCGGATCATCTCGTCAACTGCCGCCACCATCGCAGCAACACCAGGCTCGGGGACGATCACCTGATCCGAGCACCAGAAGTAGCGGCCACCGCCGGTTTCTCCGGTGTTCGCGTGTCTACGCAGGATCTCCCGTACTGCGTCGAGGGTGAAGAAGGTGGCGTACCGGTGGCTGCCGTCGGCAAGGTGGAGGTGCGCATCAACGTTGTCGACCGTCCCGGGATCTTCGCCGCCGCCGAGCATGAATTGCACGACAGCGCCCTCGCTCTCTACGACGTGTCCGTACCCGTCATCAAGCAAGCCGTGCGCCTCGTGCCTTCCGTCACCTACCATGGCGCGCACTGTAGCTCCCAGTTCGTGCCGGGGACCCACCCTGCCTCAGCCGCCCGCAGCCCGCCGGGCTCCCGCTCTCCGCGCCGGCCGCCGGCCACCGGGCGTCCGGCGTGACGGCCACAGGGCGACAGCGGCAGCGGCGCTGAGCTGGACGTTTCTGCGGTGCCGTTGGTAGCAGGCTGATCGATCACGGGGGAGGGAGAAGTTGCAGGTGTGGTTTCTCCTGCCGCCTGGCAGCAACGCGACGAGCATGGGGATGGGCGCGGAATGGGTGGCGCCAGGTCGGGTTCGGCTGCCCAGCGCACCATGGGCCGAGCTCGACGCCGCGAAGCACGACGTTTTTCGTGTCGAGCGCGACCGCGACGGCCAGTGGTGGGTCAAGGAGAAGCTCGCGGCGTCGGGCTACTGCGCGGTCCGCGTCTGGCCCGGTGATGACGACGACCTCGCACGCTTCACGGACGGTGTCCTGGCTGAGTTCGCCCAGCTGCAGGTGAGCGGGTCGGGCATGTTCGGGCTTGTCGTCCTCGATGTTCCACCGACAGCGGATCTGCCCCGGGTGCGGCGGCTCCTCCATCACGGCGAACGCGCTGGCCGCTGGACCGTCGACGAGTTGTGTGTCACCGCGGCTTGGCAGGCAGCCGCTCCATGATCAGTGTTCGTCGGCGGTGAACTGGGGTCCACGGCTCGCCGGCGGCACGACGACTACCTGATCGTTGCTCCGTTGGCTGGCGGCAAGGATCCGGACAATGCCCAGGTAGAAAAGTGTGAGGAACGCGCCGACGATCGCCGAGGTCACCAGAGTCCACGGATCGCCGAGCAGGAGCCGCACGAGGGCGAACGACCCAAGAGCCACAAGCGCGACCAGCAGCAGCCAGCTGTGCGCCTTGAGGATCCGGTTCGTCCTGGTGCGGCGTGCCTGAGAGATGAACGTACCGTCACTGCCTGCTCGGCTGTACAGGATGCTGCCCACCAGGACGACGATGGACAGTTGGGTGAGCGCGCCACCAATGGCGAACGGCAGCCCGCGTATCTCGCCGGTGCGCACCATGGCGGTCCCGCTCGCGGTGAAGCCGGTGAGGCCGAGGAGGAGGAACGCGCTGATCGTGACGCTCCTGCGGACACCGCGTCGCGCCGCCGTCGGGTCGACGAGGGGTATCCGGTCGTCGCCTGTGTGCATGGTTCGGGTCTCCGTCAGTTTTCGATGTTGCAGTCGTGGCCACGCCCGGGGGAGAGGTCGGGTCTCAGCGTCGACCAGTCGTCGCCGGGCAGGCCGTGGCTGTTGCGGTGTAGGTGCTGGTCCAGGTCTCGCAACTGCGTCCACTGCGGTGTCCGACGGGTGGTGACCGGCAACGGCCCGGAGTTGATCGACGTGTGGCTGGGCTCCACAACCTAATGTGCTCGGGCCACCCCCGTTGACCCTCGATCGGCGGCCGGGCATGGTCCCCGGCCCGCCCACCGGGTGGCAGCATGGCTTCGGTGACCGCCGCTACCGACTGGCACGACTGGCACCTGCCCTACCGCGACGACACGTCGCCGCTGTCACGGCGGCTCCGGATCGTGCAGCGGCACATCACCGACTGGCTTGACGAACGGTCGGACTCCTCGCTCCGGGTCGTCAGCATCTGCGCGGGACAGGGGCATGACCTCATCGGCGCCCTCGCGTCACGACCGGACACCTATCGGGTACGCGCAGAGCTGATCGAGTACGACCCTCGCAACGTGGCCGCCGCCCGCAGGGGCATCGTCGCCGCCCAGCTCACCGGGTTCACCGTGACCCACGCTGATGCGGGCGACTTCGCCGCGTACCGCACGGCTGCCCCTGCTGATCTGGTTGTTCTCGCCGGGGTGCTGGGCAACATCAGCGAGGAAGACGTGCGGGCAACAGTGGACGCACTGCCTCGGCTGTGCGCATCCGACGCCACGGTGATCTGGACCAGGACCCGCCGTGCCCCCGATCTCACCCCGGCGATCCGCTGCTGGTTCGCCGCCGCAGGCTTCGCCGAGCAGGCCTTTCACGCGCCGTCCGACGTGCTGTTCTCGGTTGGCGTTCATCGGTTTCGCGGACAACCGCAGCAGGCACCACCGGGCGGCAGAATCTTCACGTTCGCCCGGTGAGGCTGAGTTGCCGCTCTCCTGGCGTGGGCGCTTTCCCGGCAGCTCACTCAGAGGGAGCGGGTTTCCTCCAGGACGACCCGGCCGCCAACCTCGACGGTGCCGTTCGGGCCCGGTCGGGTCAGGATCTGCGATCCCCGGCCCTGCGTGATGTCCAGCGCACGGCGCAGTTCGGCGGTGAGCACGATCGCGGACGCTCCGGTGGCCTCGTCCTCGACGATGGCGTCGCCACGGCGGGGAAACCCCCTGGTACGCACCCGACCGGCGGCCCGGTCCTGCCACGCCCACGCGTACAGCCACCCGTCACCGGGCGGCGGAGCCGGCAGCGCGTCGACCTCCTCGGTCGAGGCGTACTGCTGCATGCGCCGGTCGGGCGCCCACTGCGCACGACCTCTGATCCAGGTGAACTCGCCGTCCTGCCAGGTTGGCACCGGACCCGCCGGCGGTTGCAGAAGTGCCGGCCTGGTTCGGAGTCGACCCAGCAACCAGGACGTGCCCACCAGGGGGTGCCCGGCAAACGGCAGCCGCACGCTCGGTGTGTGGATGTCGACGACCCCGGTGTCGACGTCATCGACGAAGACGGTTTCGCTGAAGCCCAACCGCGCGGCCACGGCTTGTCGATCCTGCCCAGCGGCGACGGCAGAGCCGTCAAGAACAACGCCGAGCTGGTTGCCGTGCCGACCGCCGGGACCGCAGAACACCCGAAGTACGTGGAAATCTGTCACGAGCGATGCTATCCACCGCAGGTGTCCTGGGCGGCGGAGGCCGCTACCGAGGCGCGGCGCGCGGCATTCCGCCGGACCAACGGCGTCCCCCACGGGAGTGAGTTGGCCGCGCCTGTGGCGCAACCATCACGGGTACGCTGTCACTGTTGCCGGAGCAGGTCGGAGGACGCGGTGAGTTGGGACGTGCTCATCGTCGCCGCCCCGCCCCACACCGGATCTGTTGACCAGCTTCCGCAGGACTTCGATCCGCCGCCCCTGGGCACCGGACCGGAGATCAGGCGGCGGCTACGGGAGAACTTCCCCGATCTCGACCTAGCGGATCCTGCGTGGGGGCTGCTGGGCGGCCCGACGTGGAGCATCGAGTTCAACATCGGGTCGGACGATCCAGTGGACTCGATCATGTTGCACGTGCGCGGCGGCGACGACGTTCTGCCCGTTGTCGCACGGGTCGTCGCCGTGACCGGTGGTCGCGCCCTCGACATCTCGACCGGCGTCTTCCTGACCGACGATTGCGCTCGATCCGCTGGGTGGCACGGCTTCCAGCAGTACCGGGACGACATCCTCGGTCGTGGCTGACGTCGGTCACCGGCTGGTGATCCGGCGGCTCCGCCAGGTTTCTTGGTGGCGTGATCCGGAAGCTGGGTGTGGGCTAGAGGGATGTCCTCGCATCTGGATTTCTTCGCCGACTTCGCGGTGACGAGTGGGTTTGTGCTTGCGGCAAGGTCATGCTCTCGTCGATCTCCGAATACCAGTTGGAAGACTTCCCCGCGCTGCGGCTCGGGGACGTCTTTGAGGTGTCCACCGCCACCGGCGTCGACCTTCCGGCGGAGCTGCTGACCAGGTATCGCTGATGGCGGATCACGTCGTCCGCACCTGATCTGCGGGCGCCACTTCTGAACGTGGCGCCGCACGGAATCCGGGGTACCTGTCGACTCGTCAGTCGCCGTGCGAACAACAAAACGACGGTGCGGGCCGCCTCCAGGCGGCCCGCACCGTTACCGAACGCCGGGCGCGTTACGCCCGTCTGCTTTGCTGATGGGTGGGAGTTCCCGGCCTACAGGTCGGCCTTCGTCACGCGGGAGGATTCGTAGGTCGTGGAGGCCCGGAGGAGGCCCGGCACGGTGGTGACGCCCTCGACAAGCATGCCGGTCTTGGCGTCGACGGTCAGCACCTCCTTGCCCTCGCCGCCGAACACCTCGGGACCGGCGGTGATCGTCAGCGTGGCCTTGCCGTTGGTCGTCGAGTCCTTGACGCTGACCGCGGAGATGGTGGACAGCAGACGCAGCACACCGACCCGGACCCGCGTGTTGCCGTCGCCGGCGGACAGCGCCTCGGTGCTGAACGTCCACAGGGCGTTGTCGAAGTGCCGCTCAACGGCCTCGGGGCTGTACGGCTTCGGCGCGGCGTTGCCACCCTTCTGCTTGATGATCACCTGGGCGGCCGCCTGCTGCCTGTCCCACTCCGCCTTCTGCGCCGCCGGGTCCAGGCCCACAAGCGGATCCTTTGCTGCCTTGAGCATCTGGGTCCGGCCGTCGGCCGGGCTGCTGTCCGCCGCGGCGACGGCCGCCTTGAGCAGCGGAGCGTAGCCGCCGTCGTTCATCTGGTCCTGGTGACGCGCGATCGCACGCTTGATGTCCTGCACGCTGTTGCCCGTGTAGATCGCGTGATCGTCGGTGTACAGCGTGTAGACGACCTGCATGGTCTTGGTGCCGTTGACCTGCGTCGCCTTCACCAGCCACGCGTCGCCCCCGGACGGGGCGACAGTCGTGATGGACCCGGCCAGGGTCATCAGCGGCGTGCGCTCGGCGGGCCCCTCGACGGTGGTCGAGCCCGAGGTGGCGGCCGCCGAATTCGTGCCGGCCTCCGTGCCCCCGGTTGGCGGCGAGTTGAGCGCCACAGCGACGACTGCCGCCGCGGCGGTAACCGCCACCCCGGCACCGATGCCCAGTCGGCCCGCGATACCGATCCGCCGGCGGCCCTGAATCGCCGGGCTGGATTCCTGGTCCCGCGTGGTTGTCGTCGTTTCCATTGTTGACGTCGCCTCCATGGTTGTGTCCTCCGCTGATGTCGCGCCCAGCAGCCGGACGGTTCCGGGGTCGGCCATCGCCGCCCGCAGCACCGCTCGCGCCCGCTGATACGCCTCCGGGCGTAGTGGTTCTGCGCTGCCCAAGGCACCGACCAGATCGAGTTCGTCGGTCATCGGTGTCTCTCCTTCGCGCTGTTGCGGTCCTTCAGAAGCGCGGACACCCCTGGCGCGTCGCGCAATGCCGTCCTGGCCTGGCTCAGCAGCCGCCGTGCGGTGCCGGCCGGTATGCCGAGTGCCCGTGCGGCGTCGGCTGCCGTCAGGTCCTCCCAGGCGACGAGCCTCAGGACCTCCCTCTCTTCGGGCTTGAGTCGCATCAGGGCCGACCGGAGCACCGCGCGGGCGTCCACGCCGAGGTCCACCGCCGACCACGGATCCGATCCGACAGCCACGTCCGGCACCTCCGCGACCAGGTCTTCGACCGGCCGGGAGCGCCAGTAGCGCCGCAGGCGATTCAATGCCACCCCGTACAACCACGGCCGCGCATCGTGGTACGACCGGTCGTACGATCGCCGCGACTCGAACGCCGCAACCCACACCTCGCCCAGGAGGTCCTCAGCGGCATCGCGCCCCGCCCGGCGAGCGAGGTACGAACCGACGGCGGCTTCATGACGCTCGACCACCTCCACGAAGGCGTCGACATCGCCATCCAGCGACCGGCCTATCAAATCCGCATCCGAAGCCATGGCCCTCCTCGGCAAAATCCGCGCTTCACCCTGACATTGCCGATGGGGCGGCAAAGTGTTCAGGCGCCGCGGCCGGGGCGCTACGGTGTCGCCGTTTGCGCAGGTGGGCCGGGGCGAGCAGGACCTGGCGGCCTGGGTTCAGCCGCCTCCGTCGGGATGTGCGCTGCTGGCGGTGGTAGCGGATGCGGTCCTACCGGAGCCTCGGTGGGAACGGCTCGGAGCGGACGGCGACAACCCTCACACGTAGTCACAGTCAGAATTTGGCCTCGACGTCATGTCGATGATGTCGTCGAGCCTGTCCCGGGCGATGATCAGTTCGGCGATCTGCGTATTGATCCGGTCTCGCTCCGCCGCCAGCCGTTCGCGCGACTCCGGAGTGCTGACCTTGGCGTCCACGCACGGCAGGAGTTCCGCGATCGTCTTGCTGGACAGCCCCGCGCTGTACAACTGCTGGATCAGCCGCACCCGGTTGACGGCTGTGGCCCCGTAGAGTCTCTGCCCGCTCTCGGACCGCGTCGAGGCCAGCAAACCCTGTTCCTCGTAGTACCGCAGCGCGCGAACACTCACCCGTGTCCGGGTCGCCAGGTCCCCGATCCGCACAGTGACCCACCTCGCAATACTTGCCTCTGACGTCAACGTCAGGTTTTAGTCTAGCTCCATGCAGATCAAAGGTACGAAAGCACTGGTAACGGGCGCCAACCGTGGGCTCGGTAAGGCCTTTGCCGAGGCTCTGCTCGCTCGCGGCGCCACCACCGTCTACGCGACCGCCCGCCGCCCCGAGCTCATCAACATTCCGGGCGTCGTTCCCCTCCACCTGGACATCACCGATCCGGCGTCCATCGCCGCCGCGGCAGCCGAGGTGGGCGACCTTGATGTCCTGATCAACAATGCTGGCATCTCGACGAACGCGCCCCTGCTCGGGCCCTCCACGGAGAACGTCCGCCGCGAGTTCGACACCAACTTCTGGGGCACCCTCGACGTCGTCCGCGCCTTCGCTCCCCGGCTTGCCGGGGGTGCCATCCTCAACGTCATCTCAGCGCTGAGCTGGTACACCTTCGCCCCCGCCAGCAACGGCTACGCCGCCTCGAAGGCCGCGGAGTGGTCTCTCACCAACGGCATCAGACTCGAACTGGCTGGTCAGAAAACCCAGGTCACCGCCCTGGCCCTGGCCGTCGCCGACACCGACATGATGGCCGGCTTCGACATCCCCAAACTTCCACCCCACGAGGTGGTCGCCATGGCGCTGGACGGCCTGGAGGCCGGCAAACTCGAAGTGATCGCCGACGGCCCCACCGCCAACGTCAAGGCTTCGCTCTCCCGCGATCCCGCCCTCTTCTACGCCGACATTCCCGGGGCACTCTTCGGCTGACACCACCGCCTCCGCCGCAGCCGGCCAGGAAAGGTGCGGCCGACCTGCGGTGACGGGACGGTCTTGTCCCTGGACGTCAGCAGCCACCGCCGAGTCTCGAAGGTTCTGCGGAACCACGACGAGGCGGTGGCTGCCGCCCACAGGACAGCTGCCGAACGATGCTCTGGAATGCCAAAAAGCCTTGATTCCCACCCCGGGCGCGGCGCCGAGGTCGCGCCGGTCAGAGCCGCGCGGCGACCCGAGCGACGAACGCCTGCCAGGCCGCCGGCCCGAAGGTCAGGGCCGGACCGGCAGGATCCTTGCTATCGCGTACGCCGACGACGCCGGGCAGGTTGTCGGCTACCTCGACGCAGTTGCCCCCGGACGAGCCGCTGCGCCGGGACTTGCGCCAGATGGCGTTAGTGAGGTCCATGGTGGCTGTGCACTTCCTTCATCAGCTCGTTGGACTGTCGGCGCGGGAGTGCTTCGTTCCTCACGTTCTCCCACCTCGCATGAAGAGTATGGAGCCCATCCTCGTTGTCGACCACGATCCCGCCCAGCTGATTTTCGAGGTGCCCGACCCAGGTCCCGTCGCCAGCCCGCGCCAGCGCGAACGGCCCGGACAGCCCGATGTGCAGGCCGGCGCCTGCAGGGATCACGTGGATGTGGACGTGTGGCAGATCGGCGACGGTGATGAGGTGGGCAACCTGCTCGGCCATGATGCCGGCGTGCTCGTCGCCCGCGCGGTGAAGCGTGGACTCGTCCAGCACGGCCACCACCTGTGGCGGGCTGTCACCAGTGAGGATCTTGTGTCGGCTCATGCGGGCGCTGACCTGCTGGTCTACCTCGGTGGCCGACATGAGGTCGTTCAAGCGCATCACGACCCGGGCATAGTTCTCGGTCTGGAGTAGACCCGGAATCAGGAGTGGCTCGAAGAGGCGAAGCTGTCGCGCCCCGCGCTCGGCGTCCAGCCACGGCAGAAACCATGACGGTGCGCCGAGTTTCACCACCAGACGTCCGAACAGTCCGTCGTTGTTGAAGGCGCGGTCGGCTCCCCGGATGAAGTCCATCGTCAGTGCTCTGGTGCCACTCTCCACGGCGCTGACATGCGAAGCGCTGAAGCCGGCTGCCCGACCGAACGACTCTTGCGTCATGCCGGACGCCCCGCGAGCGCGGCGGATCTCGCTCACGATGAAATCCGCCAGCGGATTCGGCACGTCAGCCATTCAAGACTCCTCACATCGGAGATCGACTACCCGCGGTGCCACAAGCCGTGGGCTTGTCTGCCAGCTCCGGCCCGGGTGCCTGGAATGCCTTCCGAGCGTAGTGGTCTCCACAGCAGAGTGTCACGAGACGGCGCGGCTGACAGGGACCACGAAACCCGGTGGTCGCGTTCGTGGCGGGGCCGCTCCCGCCGGGCGAGCACTCACGGGAGCGGTCCCTTCCGATCACCACGAAGGGGGAGACAGTGCCCGACGACGAGCCCGCGATGCGCAAGCCGCCACGCCCGCCGGCCGCAAGCCCGGAGGCGTCGACTGCCCCGTTGTCACACGCGACGATTCCGCGTGGTCCGGGCGCGAGCCGCGCTGACCCGTACCCCTGGGGGTTGTGGTGATCGGGGCGATGACGGCAGGTGACGTGATCTGCCTGACCACCGCGGCGAGCGTGCAGTTTCTGCGCCCGATCGTCGTGCGCGTGATCCGCGAGTTGCCCGAGCGGCACACGTACGACGGGTGGGTCTGGATCGAGGGTTACCAGCTGAACGCGGTCGGCGACGCTGTGGCGCGGCGCGAGTTGTATGTACGGCGGGCAGGCGTGCGGATGCAGGCCCTGCCAGCCAAACGACGGCGGCGTCCGGTGCGGGTCGGATGACCGCCCGCCCTCGCCCGCACCTGCCGATGCGCCCGGCGTGGCTGTGCCGCAACTGCGCCGCGCCCTGGCCGTGTGGCCCGGCTCAGCTCGCCCTCGTTACCGAGTTCTACTGTCACTCGATCGCGCTGGCGTTCTACCTGGCCGCGTCGTTGCGGGAGGCGATCGACGACGCGTACACCCTTGGGCTGCGCCCGGACCCGGCCAGGATGCACGCGCGGTTCCTCGGCTGGTTGTCGTTGACTCGGCGGGCACGCTCACAGCCGGGTGACGCACCGGCCGGGTGGGTTGCCCCACCCGGCCGGCGTCTCGATCCCTAAAACCTCAGTGCTTCTTGAACACCGGCATGGTGTCCAGCGTTGTGGTGATGTTCTGCGTGGTGCCGCCCCGGTACGTCTTCCCGGTGAAGATGTCCGTCCAGGTGTTGCCCGGCGGGAACCACACCGACGTCGTGGCGGTGCTGCCCGGCGTCGTCACAGGTGCCACCAGGTAGTCCGGACCGTAGAGGTACTGGGAACCGGCGGTGGCGTAGGCGGCCTGCTCGTTCGGGTACGCCAGGTACATCGAGCGGACGATGGGCGTACCCGTGCGGGTGGCCTCCTCGGCGGCGGCGTAGGTGTACGGCTGCAGTTCCTTGCGCAGGTTCAGGAACTTCTTTGCCGACGCGTTGGCCGCCGGGCCGTACTGCCAGGGCAGCCGGTCGCTGTGGTTGGAGTGCAGCCGGTCGATGGGCTGGAACGTGCCGAACTGGACCCACCGGGCGTAGAGGTCGTCGGGCAGCTGGGTGCTGCCCGGTTCGCTGCCCGGCTCCTGGAGGCCGCCGGTGTGCCCGCCGATGTCGTGGCTGACCGCGGCCAGGCCGGTCGCTGCCGACTCGCCCGGCGTGTAGCCGACCTCCATTTGCAGGGTCGACCAGTCGGAGGTGGTGTCGCCGGTGAAGTGCAGCGTGGTGCGCTTGTCGGCCCACGGTCCGGTAGACACCGGCGTCGGGCTGCTGTAGCCGCCGGCCTGCAACGAGCCGTACGCGCGGGAGAACGCGAAGCCGGTCTTGTCGGCGTACTGCTTGTTGATCCAGGCGTCCCCGGTCACCCCGGCGAGCGAGGACTTTGTGTTGTCGCAGCACCAGTCCAGCCACCACAGGTCCGGGCCCTTGGTGCCCTTGGGCAGCATCTCGTCGTGCAGTTGCAGGTACGCCTTGAGCTGGTCCGGGTCGCCGAAGTCGAACGCGTAGCAGTCGGGGCCGCCGTTGCAGCCGACGCGCTGGAGCTTGCCCTTCGCGGTGGCCTGCGCCTGGGCGAACTTCGGGTCCGAGCCGAGGATGCTCGGGTGGATGTTGATGCCGGTGTGCAGGCCCTGCTTCTTCGCCCAGTCGAAGAACGCCTTCGGGTCGGGGATGCGGGTGCTGTCGATGCTCCAGCCGTTCCACTTGTCCGGCGCCTTGATGTCGGTGTCGAGAACAAGAACATCAAGGGGTACGCCCTCAGTTCTGGCCCGGGCCACCAGGTCCTGGAACTCGGCGGCGGTGCGGTCGTAGTACTCGGAGTACCACACCCCGTACGCCCACTCGGGCAGCAGCTTCGTGGGCCCGGTCAGGGTCGACAGGTCCTTCAGGGCACCTGTGAAGTCCTGCCCGTACGCGAAGACGTAGCCGTCCTGCTCGGTGGCGGGCCGGGGCTTGGTGGTGCTCAGGGCCGAGGCCGAGTCGTCGAGCAGGTACCAGCCGTCCTGGTAGAGCAGGCCCGGGGCGGTGAGGGCGGCACCTGTCACACCGTCCAGGCCCCGGCGGTAGCCGCCGAGCGGCGCGTGCGGGGCGAGCAGCGGAGAGCCCTTGCCCGTGACGGCGACCGTGTCCACGTTGACGTTGCAACTGGCGTCGGTGGGGCAGCCCAGCGTCACGGTGTTGGTGCCGCGCTCAAGGTGGACCGGGACGGAAACGGTGTTCCAGTAGTCCCACCCGCTGGTCGGCGGAAGGATCGCCGTGACCGGCGCCGCCGTTCCCGCGCCGACCGACATGGTGCGCGCCTGGCTCGGCTGGGCACCAGCCTGGCCGTTGGCGTAGCGGATCTGCACCTGGTAGTCACCTGTCGACGGCACATCCGTCACGGTGAGCGCGACGGCGGACGCGGTGCTCTCCAGGCCGGCCAGGAAACCCGTACCCGATGCGCCGTTGTGGTCGTTCGCGGGCCTCGCGCCGCCGGTCAGCGCGCCGGTCTCGGCCTCGCCCAGGGTGCCGAACCGCAGGGGCTGCGGCTGGGGCGTGGCCGGCGCCGGGAACGGGTCACCCGGGTTGACCACCGCGAGGCTGTCGACGTTCACGTTGCCGGAGTCGGTGGGACCCCGCACCAGGCTGATCTCGTGCCGACCGGTGGGGAGGTCGACCGGCACGCTGGCCAGACCCCAGGTGTCCCAGTTCGCGGTGGGCGGCAGCGTCAGCGTGTGGCCGGCGTCGCCGTCGACCCGCACCGTCAGGGTGCGGTCCACGTTCTGGCCGTCGCCGCCCGTGCTGTTGGCGTAGCGGACGGAGAGTTGCTTCGTGCCGCCCTCGGGAGCGTCGAGCGCGAACGTGACCGAGTCGCCGGAGGAGGCGAAGCCGGCCGCGAAGCCGCGTCCGCTGAACCCCTTGTGGTCGGTGGCCACGCCGGGCCCGCTCAGCTGTAGCGACTCGGCCTCGCAGAGCGCGCCGAACGCGCAGGCCGGGGCGGTGTGGCCGGCCCAGGGCTGGCCCTGCACGAGCTGCTTGCCGGCCTTGAGCTGCACCGTGAGGTTGTGGGCGGTGAACGCGCCCGAACCGACCTGGTACCGCAACGTCATCGCGCCGGTGTCGATGGTCAGCCAACCGTGCTCGACGCGCTTCGTGAACCGGGTACGGGGAAAGTCGTCACGCCCGATGGCGTTGAACGTGGCGGCGTCGGTGAACCGGCCGTCCTTCTGGTACTCGGTGCGGATCAGGGTCGGCGACAGCACCTCGAAACGTGCGTTGCCCGACCGAACGGCCCCGTCCTGCGCCTTGTGACGGCTGGCCTGAGCAGGCGCGGACGGGGCAAGTGCCAGACCCGTGATGAGTACGCCGACCGCTGCGGCTGCCGTCGCCCGACGGCGCTGTGAGTTCCGATAGAGCAAGATGCGCTCCTCGTCTCATATGGAGGAAATGAGTCGATGACAACGCTGTCACTCGCCGGAAACGCCTGTCAACGGGCCTCGGAGGGTGTCCCTTCTCTCTTTCGCCAGCGGCCGTACCCATCCGGCAGTCTGGGGTCGCAGCCCAGAGGGTCAGTCAATTGATGCGCGCAGTCGACTGATGACTCGAAGCAGCTCGTCCCGATTGTCGGCGGCCTTGAGCCAGTTCGGCAGCCGTGCCACCAGCGTCATGCCACCTGGCGCCGAGCCCCGCTCCCGAAGTCGAGCGCCGATGTATCCGGACAACAGGTCAAGGTGGGTGCGGTTGAATGCCCAGAGCGTGTGCCCGCCGCAGCACTGGGCCCTCAGCCACAAGGGCAGGTGGAAGAACGGATCGACTGGACCGTTCCAGGACGAGACCTCAGATCCCCGTGGGGACCAGGACGCTGAGTACGCGCACCCCGGGCACGTGAGTCGACGGGGCCAGGAGGCCACCCACCTACTGCCATCTGGCTGTGGGGAGTTGACCGCCCGATGCCCGCAGCGTGGGCAGACGACGTAGATGTCCTCGGCCGCCAGCTCGTACAGACTGACCAACGGATCGCGGAACCGATCCTGCTCGTCGCCCTGGCTTTCGTTCACGACACCGACTCCGCCGCATCTCGGCCGGCCGGCTTTCGTCGGCGATGAGGCTGGTGGACCGAGGCCGGCTTGAGGTCTTCATGACCTAGTCGGTCTGCGATGGCCTGGGCTTGAACGTCCGGGTCGGTACCGTCGACCGGAAAGGTCACGACATAGCTGCCCGGTAGGGCATAACGCTGCCCGCTCAGGTCGCGGGCGTAGTAGCTGATCTCGACCACGTCCGGGCGATCCTCGGGCGCGCGGATCGCTACGTAGCCGCGGATCCAGGCTCCGCCGTCCTGGTCCCACCCCTCACGCCACAGCGTGGCCTGAAGGTTCTCGGCAACCAACCGCGCTGGCCACGTCCGGGTAGTGCGCTCCGTCGCCTGGGCCAACTCCTCCGCGTACGCGTGCGAGTCGAACCGGAAGCTGCCCAGCCCGAGCTCCGGCCCTTCCTTGTGCACCCTGTCGAGGACTGTGAGACGCCAGCAGTCCCAGATCACTTCAGAGCCGGCCTGACGTACGCGGACCGTCAGCCGGTCCTCGCCCATGTCAGAGCCGCCTACCGCAACCTCTCGGGCTTCCGGTGCGACAGCGAGTCCGCCCGGTCCTAGTACCGATGAGGGCGTGAATCCCGCTACCGGCTGTCCATGAAAGCCGTCGGCCGGGTACGCCGTCGCAACGACGTCGAGTCCGTTGACGAGGATCCGCATGCGGTGCGACGTGAACTCGGCGGGGAACAGCAGCGGTTCCAGCCTCAGGACGTCGACCACCGGGGCAGTCTAGTCGGCGCAGACGTCGGGCAGCCGCCGCTTGTTGCGGCACCGCGACCGGGTCATTCAAGACCAGGCGGTCAGCAGCGGGGGCGGTCGAGTGGAGCGGCGGCACCCGCGAGCGCTTCGATTGTCGCCGTCGGTGCGACAGACTCCGTCGGGGTCGGCGTAGCGCTGGGGCTCGGCGGGGCCGGGGGTGGGCTGCTGGGCGTGGGCGGGGCGCTGGCGAGGGTGGCCGTGCTGCGTTGCACCTGCTTGGTGACCAGGCGGATGCCGGTGGCGGTCGCCTGGCGTCCGTACACGTCGGTGACCCTGATGCTGTACGGCCCGGGACCGATCCCGCCCTCGATGGTCCAGTGGTTGTCGCTCTGCCGGGCGGCCTTACGGAAGCCGCCGCCCGGCCCCTTCGCCTCGACCGAGCGCAGCGGGTTGCCGTGGTTACCGACCTGCACCGCGAACCAGTATGTCGAGGCGCCGCCCTTCATCCGGAAGGTCAGCCCGCCGTCGAGCGGCGGGTTCGCCACCGCCCGGTACGTCACGGGTGCGATGCCCTGCGACCGGTCGGCGATCTTGGTGAACGCCTCGGTGGAGAGGTCGATCTTGCTGGGTCCACAGCCGCCGCACTGGTCCATGACCATGACCCGGACCTTGCCCTTCGGGCCGGTCACCTCCAGGTAACTGCCGCAGGCCGCCGATCCGGAGTACTGGGACGCACCGAGTGCCACGTAGAGCCGGTCCGCCGGCGGACCCGGGAAGGAGCAGTTGCCGCCCGAGCGGCCCGCGTCGTAGAAGCTGGCCTTAGCGTGGTGGACGGCGTTGCCCGTCGGCGGCGCGGCGCAGGCCGGGGTGGCACCGCCGCGCACGGCGAGGCTGACGCCGAGGACGGCGGCCAGGACGGTGACCCCGGCCCCGGCCAACCAGTGTCGGAGCCGTCGACTCAGCCGGGGCGTGCGGGCCGGAATATCGTTGCCGGAGGCCGTGCCTGGTGCCGTCACGGCGGATGATGTTGCCGCAGCACCTCGCGGCGGCGCAACAACGCCCGAGCGGACCGCCCCGGTCGGTACGGTTGCGGTACCCCGCCGTGACGGAGCGCGAGCCTCAACGCGAAGGAACCACACCGAGGGGGACAAGCAGCATGACCGACGTCAACAGCGCCGCCGCTGGCATCCCGGACGACGACCCGACCCGAAGTCTGACGGTGGCCAACCCCGACGACCCCGCGACCAGCTACATCTCCCTCGCCGGGGGCACCTACGCCATCCTGGTCACCGGCCAGCAGACCAACGGGCAGTACTGCCTCATCGACATGCGCGTGCCCGACGGCGGCGGCCCGCCGCCACACCGGCACGACTTCGAGGAGATGTTCACCATCCTCGAGGGCGAGATCGAGTTCACGTTCCGCGACGAGAAGCGCAGCGTGCCGGCCGGGTCAACGGTGAACATCCCGGCCAACGCCCCGCACAACTTCCGCAACGTCTCCGGCGCTCCCGCGCGCATGCTGTGCATGTGCACCCCGGCGGGTCAGGACGAATACTTCATGCGCGTCGGTGACGAGGTCGCGAGCAGAGACGCGCCGCCGCCGCAGCTCACCGACGGGGAGAAGGCGGAGCGCCGGCAGCGCGCCGCCGAACTGGCTCCCGGATACCGCACCGAGATGCTCTGACAGGTGGGCCAGTGCCGGCCCGGCAGCGCCCCTGCCTGCCGGGTCGCCTGGCGTCGCCGTTCGCTGGCGCGCAATCCCGTGACGTGCGCGGCCCCGCAGGGCTGGTCAGCCGGCAGACCCCCGGGGGCGGCGTAACCCGCCGAGGGCGGTGCTGACGACGAGGTCGGCGTACTCGGGGGTGAGCGGCCCGCTGCGCTGCAGCCAGCGACTGAACAACGGACCCCAGATCAGGTCCACCGCCACGTCGAGGTCGATGTCCTCGGCGATCTGGCCGGACTGCTGGGCGCTGCGCAGGCGCTGCCGTTTGGCCTCCTTCAACGGGCCGTCCAGGCGTTCGGCGTACGCCGTGGCCAGCTCGGGGTCGAGCGCGATCTCGGTGGCCAGGGCGCGCATCGGTTGCTCGTACCGGGGGTCGTTCATCTCCTCGACAGTGGCGCGTAGCACCACTGTCAGGTCGGCGGCCAGGTCGCCGGTGTCCGGCAGAGTCGGCGGCCCACCCTCGGTGGCCTCGCTGAGCATGAGGAAGGCGTCGAAGATGACAGCGCCCTTGGACGGCCACCAGCGGTAGATGGTCTGTTTGCCGACGCCGGCGCGCGCGGCGATGCCCTCGATGCTCACCTTCGCGTACCCGATCTCCTGAAGCAGGTCGAAGGCCCCGGTGAGGATGGCACGCCGGGACGTCTCTCGCCGGCGGGCCGTGTTGGGCGTCATGGGGCAGCACGATATCAGCAAGCGAGACGATCCGTCTCGTCTTGACGGTGAGGGTGGCCCGGCCTACTCTCTCCACCATAACGAGACGGACCGTCTCGTCTCGCTCATCGGATGGAGAACGCCATGCGCACCTGGTTCATCACCGGCGCCAGCCGCGGCCTGGGCCGCGCCTTCGCCGACGCCGCGCTCGACCGGGGTGACCGGGTGGTCGCCGCCGCCCGGACCATCACCCAGGACGACTTCGACGAGAAGTACGCCGACCAGGTGCTGGCCCTGACCCTCGACGTGACCGACCGGGCGGCGGTCCTCGCCGCCGTGAACACCGCCGTCGCGCATTTCGGACGGCTCGACATCGTCGTCAACAACGCCGGCACCCTGTCCATGGGAATGGTCGAAGAGTTCACCGAGGCGCAGGCGCGAGCCCAGTTCGAGGTCAATTTCTTCGGCGCACTGTGGGTCAGCCAGGCCGTGCTGCCACAGTTGCGCGCCCAACGGTCCGGCCACATCGTGCAGATTTCGAGCATCGCCGCGCTCGGCGGTTTTCCGAGCACCGGCCTCTACAGCGCGAGCAAATTCGCCCTGGAAGGCATGAGCGAGGCGTTGGCGATGGAGGCGGCGGCCTTCGACATCACACTCAGCATCGTGCAGCCGGGCGGATACTGGACCGACCTCTATACCGGCCTGACCGCCAGCACTCCGATGGACGCGTACGCGCCGCTGCGAGCCGAACTGGAACGACAGTGGGCGGAGGGGTCGATCGACAGCGAACCCCGGCTGGCCGCCGAGGCGTTGCTGCGCCTGGTCGACAGCGACGACCCGCCGCTGCGACTGCTGCTCGGCAGCATGGTGTACGACCTGGCGTTCGACATCTCCCGCCGACGGATGGACACCTGGGCGGGTTGGGAGCAGGTCAGCCGGGCCGCCGAACACGCCGTCACCGCCCCCGGACCTGACAGCTGAGAGGGCTGCTCGTATCGCCACGGGCAACCGGTACGGCGTTCTAGGCTCCGAGATATGGCGGCGGCGTGCCCATCTCGAATTGGCACACAAGTCCGGGCAGAGCCCGCACCGCAGGATTCCCCTCACCAGGCGCAAACCCAGACGGAGAGGAACACGCATGGCTGTCAAGGCCAAGACTCGCCCCGGCACCACGGAGATCCGGCCCTTCTCGGTCGACATTCCTCAGGCGGACCTTGACGACCTGAAACGACGCATCGCAGCCACCCGCTGGCCGGACAAGGAAACGGTGAACGACCAGTCCCAGGGCGTGCCGCTCGCGACGATTCAGGCCGTCGCCCGCTACTGGGAGAACGAGTACGACTGGCGCCAGGTCGAGGCGCGACTGAATTCGGTACCGCAGTTCATGACCACAATCGACGGCGTCGACATCCACTTCATCCACGTGCGCTCGAAGCACGAGGACGCGTTGCCGCTGATCGTCACCCACGGGTGGCCCGGGTCGGTGATCGAGCAACTGAAGATCATCGAACCGCTCACCGATCCCACAGCGCACGGCGGCAGCGCGTCGGACGCCTTCCACCTGGTGATCCCGTCGTTGCCGGGCCACGGTTTCTCCGGTAAGCCGACCGAGCCGGGCTGGAACCCGGAGAAGATCGCGACCGCCTGGACCGAGCTGATGAAACGTCTCGGCTACTCGCGGTTCGTCGCCCAGGGCGGCGACTGGGGCGCGGTCATCGTGGACCAGATGGGCCTACAGGCGCCTCCGGAGCTGCTCGGCATCCACACGAACATGCCCGGTGCGGTCCCACCCGAGATCGACATGTTGTTCCAGGGCGACACCACCGGCGCGAACAACGCAATGGGCTCGCTGCCGTCCGGTCTGTCCGCCGACGAGATGCGCGCCGCCGAAGAAGTCAACTACGTCTGGAAGCACGTCGCGTACGCCCTCATGATGGCGACGCGGCCACAGACGCTCACCGGATTGGCGGACTCTCCGGTCGGCCTGGCGTCCTTTCTCCTCGACCACGACGCGAAGAGCCTGGCGCTGATCGCGCAGGTCTTCGACGGGGCCAAGGCGGGGCTCACCCGCGACGACATCCTGGACAACATCTCGCTCTACTGGCTGACCAACACCGCGATTTCCGCGTCCCGGCTGTACGCGGAGAACAAGCTGTCGTTCTTCGCCGCCAAGGGCGTGACCATCCCGGTCGCCGTGAGCGTCTTTCCCGACGAACTGTACGAGGCGCCGCAGAGTTGGGCCGAGCAGGCGTACCCCAACCTCATCTACTTCAACAAGCTCGACAAGGGCGGGCACTTCGCGGCCTGGGAACAGCCGAAGATCTTCTCCGAAGAGCTGCGCACCGCCTTCCGGTCGCTGCGCTAGATGGCCATGTTCGGGCGTGCGCACCTGCCCCCGCTCGACGGGGCCACCGAGTGGCTCAACTCCGAGCCACTCGATCCCGCCGACCTGCGCGGGCGCGTCGTCCTGGTGAACTTCTGGACGCTCACCTGCATCAACTGGTTGCGCCAGGAGCCGTACGTCCGGGCCTGGTCACAGGCGTACCGCGACGACGGGCTGGTCGTCGTCGGGGTGCACACGCCGGAGTTCTCGTTCGAGCACGAGGTCGACCGGGTGCGCCGGGCGGTCGCCGCGCGTTCGATCGACTACCCGGTCGCTGTCGACAACGACTACGCGATCTGGCGGGCCTTCGACAACCAGTACTGGCCGGCGCTGTACTTCGTCGACACCGACGGGGTCATCCGGGACGAACACTTCGGCGAGGGGAGCTACGAGCAGTCCGAACAGGCTCTCCAGCAACTGCTCGGCATCGAGCGCGACCCCGTACCCGTGCGGGGGCTCGGCCCGGAGGCGGAGGCCGACTGGGCGAACCTGCGGACGCCCGAGACGTACCTCGGCTTCCGGCGCGGCGAACACTTCGCGTCGCCGAACAGCGCCGCGCTCGACGAGCGCCGCGCCTACTACCGTCCGGAGAGCCTGGGGCTCAACCAGTGGGCCCTGGCGGGGGAGTGGACGATCGGGTCGGAGAGCGTCGCGCTCGACCGGGCTGGCGGCGGCATCGCCTTCCGCTTCCACGCCCGCGACGCGCATCTCGTGCTGGCCCCCGGGGCGGGACGGCCGATCCCGTTCCGGGTGCTCCTCGACGGTGAGCCGCCCGGCCCGTCGCACGGCGTCGACGTCGACGAGGCCGGCAACGGGGTCCTCCAGGACGGACGGCTCTACCAGCTCGTCCGCCAGGACGGCGCGGTCCGGGAACGGACCCTGGAGATCACGTTCGACGAGCCCGGCGCCGAGGCGTACGCCTTCACCTTCGGCTGAGCCGCAGATCGACGGTGCGGACCGGATCGAGGCGCTTTTTCCGGCTAGTGTCGGCTGCTGTGACAGCGCCTGAGATCACCGTCGCCACCCCAGCCGACCGCGATGCGGTGGTCGGTTCACTTGTCGCCGCGTTCGTCAAGGATCCCATCCTGCGGTGTCTGTTTCCCGACGACGAGACCTACCCGCGCTACGCCGGCACCTTCTTCGGGAACCTCTTCGACAAGCGGGTGCACCTGTCGTCGATCTGGACGATCGGTGGCGGCGCGTCGGTAGCCCTCTGGGACCCGCCGGCCGGGCAACACGCAACCGCCGCGCCGGCCGCCGGGCCCGGGTCGCCGGAGGAAACTCCCTACCCGGCCGACGTGCTGGCCCGGGTGCAGGGCTACGACGACATCGTGCACGCCGCCCTGCCGACGTACCCGTTCTGGTATCTCGGTGTCCTGGGCACCCACCCCGACAGCGCCGGACGCGGTTGGGGTCGCGCCGTCATGCGGGCCGGGCTGGCTCGCGCCGCCGCCGACGGCCTGCCGGCGATCCTGGAGACCAGCAACCCGGGCAACGTCGAGCTGTACCGCCGCGCCGGCTGGGAGGTGGTGGGTTCGCTGTCGGAACCGGTACCCACCTGGATCATGCAGCAGACACCCCGCTAGCGGCGGGATCGTCAGGCGGCGAAGATGCGCGCGTAGATCTCGTCGATGACCTCGTTCTTCGCCAGGCTGTAGTCGCGGGGGCGGTGCGCGGTCTCCTGCGCGAGGCGCCGCTTGGTCGCGGCGTAGAGCTCCCGGTCGTGCGGGTGCGAGCGCAGCCAGTCGCGCAAGAGCCGGTGCCGGACGGGTTCCGGCGCGCCCCGGGGCCAGACGTGCAGGTTGACGTCCTCGGCGGGGCTGAGCAGCATCCGGTGCCCGTGCCACCAGGGCTCCCGCAGGACGAGCCGGTAGCCGAGCCGCTCCAGCGCGGGGAGGTAGCCAGACTCCTGCGCGGTGTCCTCGACGGTGAGGTCGACGTCGATGATCGGCTTGGCCGCCAGCCCCGGCACCGCAGTGGACCCCACGTGCTCCACATCGAGGGCCAGGTCGCCCAGCGCCTCGACGATCGACGTGCGGAGGATGACGAACCGCAACGCCCAGGCCGGGTCGTACTCCTCGATGACGACCGAGGCCCACGTCCGTGGCGGGTCGCCCACCAGGCCGGCGTCCACCTGTTCGGGGGTGCCGTGGAAGCGCTGCACGACGTCCTGCGGATACTCGGCCACGTCAACCTCCTCGAGAAGCAAAGTCCGCCAGGCTACGACACGACGATCGGTTCCGGCTGACCCGACCGATGCGGGCATCGCATGTCGGGTGGACCACCGGCCCTGCCGCCTAGCGTCGGTGCTCGACAGGGAAGGAGATCCGGGTGCTGGAACGGCTCAACGAGGCCATGGCGCACATCGAGCGGCACCTCGACCAGCAGATCGAGGTGGCCGACCTGGCGCGGATCGCGCTGACGTCGGAGTACCACTTCCGGCGGCTGTTCTCCGCGCTGGCCGGCATGCCGCTGTCGGAGTACATCCGGCGGCGTCGGCTCACCGTCGCCGGGGCGGACGTGCTGGCGGGGGAGCGGACGTTGCTCGACGTCGCGGTGCGCTACGGCTATGGCTCCGCTGAGGCGTTCGCCCGGGCGTTCCAGGCCGTGCACGGCGTGGGGCCCGGAGAAGCTCGGCGTACGGGGGCAGCGCTGCGTGCCCAGCCCCGGATGTCCTTCCGACTCACCGTCGAAGGGAGCGGCAGCATGGAGTACCGAATCGTCAACAAGGACGCGTTCGCGCTGGTGGGGCGCAAGGCCCGGGTCCCACTGGTGCACGAGGGGATGAACCCGGCGATCGTCGCCTTCGTCCGGAGCGTGGACCGGGAGACGACCGCCCGGATCGAGGCGCTCTCCGATCAGGAACCGGCAGGGATCGTCAACGTCAGCGACAACCTCGCCGACAGCCGGGAGGAGGGCGCCGAGTTGGACTACTGGCACGGGGTGGTGACCGGCGCCGTGCCCCCGGGGGACCTGGACGCGTTGCCGGTGCAGGCCGGCACGTGGGCGGTGTTCACCACCTCCGGGGCGTTCCCGCAGACGGTGCAGCACCTGTGGCGTGACGTGTTCACCATGTGGTTTCCGGCCAACCCGTACCGCAGCCGACCTGGACCGGAGATCTCCCGCGTCCGGGTGTCCGCGGACGGCACCGAGGCGGACGCCGAGCTGTGGATCCCGGTGGAGCGGGTCACGTCCTGACAGGTGGGGCCGGGTCGACGACGCATCTGTCAACCCGGCCCCACCCTATGTAGAGTTCCGATAGAGTGGTCGGATGCGGATCACCATCCCGGTCGCGAAGGTGCTCGCGGCGCTGCTCGCCGAGCCCGCCGCGCAGCGCTACGGCCTGGACCTGATGCGACTGACCGGCCTGCCCAGCGGCACGCTCTACCCGGTGCTGCACCGGCTGAGCGCGGCCGGCTGGCTGGTCGCCGACTGGGAGGCGATCGATCCCGTAGCGGCCGGTCGGCCGGCCCGCCGCTACTACCTGCTGACCGCCGTCGGGGTGACGCAGGCCCGGCAGGCGCTCGCCGACCTGCGCGCCGCGATCCCCGACCCGCGCCCCTCGTGGGGCGGCACCGAGCCGACCGGGGCGCCAGCGTGGTGACCCGCCGGGCCGCCGAGCTGCTGCTGGAGCTGGCCGTACGCCGCTGGCCGGCCGAGGTCCGTGCCGACCTGCGCCGCGAGTGGGCTGCCGAGCTGCACGTGCTCGCCGAGAGCGGTAACCGGACGACGATGCTCGGCTTCGCGGCGAGCCTGGCCGTCAGTCGCGCCGGCGCCCCGCTCGTCGACCGCAACCTGGTACGCGGTCGGGTCGGCCGCACCGTCGCCGCGTTGCTGCTGTCCCCGCTCGCCTGCGTCGGGATCGTGCTCGTCACCGCGTTCGCCCTGTACCCGACCCAGCGGTGGTTGACGTCCGAACTCCGGTCGGACCAGGCGCAGCAGCGGATCTGGACGACACTCACCCTCGGGTTGGCGCTGCTGCTCGCGGTGCTCGCCGCGCGGTGGGCCCGCCACAACGCCCTCGACGGTCCGCTGCGCATCGCGTTCGGCGTGGTGCTCCCCATCGGGGTGGCGGCCGTCGTGTTCCTGTACGTCCTCCAGCCGGACGAGCTGGCCGCCACCCTGCCCGGTCTGCTGCTCTGGGTGGCCGGTCTGACGCTGGTCCTCTGGGCCGCCGCGAGCCTCGCCGCCCGGGGGCGACTCCATGCGGCCTGGTGGGTTGGCGTCCTCGGCGCACTCGCCGCCGCCGACCTCGCGGTGATTCTCGCTGTCGTCGACGCGATTTCGGCGGGCGATCGCGCTGGCCCGGTCATCGGTCTGACGCCAGTGGACAACATCGACCGGATCTCCGCGCCGCTGTGGCTCCTCGCCGCCTGGACAGACTGGAACATCGGCCTACCCCGACCCACTATTCCATGGGAGATCTTCGGAATCATCAGCAACCGGGTGCCCTTGGAACCCATGCTCTACCTGGCCTGCACGCCGTACGCGCTCGCGTACGCCATCCGGGCGGCGCGGTCCGGGCCCTCCGCGCCGGTCGCCCTTGCGCCGGCTCCGATACCGAAGCCGTCGTCGGTCTGATCCGCGCGGCTCAATCGGGCACGTCGTCCCACGTCATGGTCGGCTCCAGGTAGCCGGCCGACTGGTTGTCGCGCAGCGCGTAGGCGATGACAAGCAGGGCGTGCTTGTCCAGCTCGGGCAGCCGGTCCAACGGGAACCACCGCACGGCGAGCGACTCGTCGTCGTTGACGCGCGCGGTGCCGGCAACCACCCGGCACAGGAAGCCCAGGTTCAGGTATTCGCACCGGTCCCCGTTGGGGTACGTGTGCGGGTGCGAGACGGCGCTGGACATCCGCAGCGGCGCGACGTCCAGACCCGTCTCCTCGCGGACCTCCCGCACCAACGCGGTGGCCGGCTGCTCGCCCGGCTCGACGAACCCGCTGATCACCGACCAGCGGCCGTCGTCGGCGCGCTGGCCGAGCAGCAGCTCACCGGCGTCGTTGCGGACGACGGCGCTGACACTCGGCAGCCAGAGCAGGTCGTGACCGACGTGCTTGCGCATCCGCACGATGTAGTCAGGTATCGCCACCCGGCGATCATAGGCGCGACCGCACGACCAGCCGTCGCGCTGGTCAGCCCGCCCACGTGACGGTACGGCGGAAACGGTCGTAATCCCTTGCCAGCTCCGCGTCGATCCGCTCCATCCGGCCGGGGCTGAGCACCACCGCGGGCTCCTGCCAGGTGCGTGCGGCGAGCATCCGGTGGCGCAGTCCGGTAGGTGGGTGGAAGGCGAACAGCGACGCCTCGTCGCGGACCGACAACTGCCGCAGCAACGGCAGCCGGTCCGTGTTGGCCGCGCGGGACTCGGCGAGCGCGGCACGCCAACGGTCCGGGCCGTGCCCCGCCTGGGTCTCCCGGCGTACCGCGAGCGCCATCGACTCGGCGGCGAGCAGGGTGTCCAGCAGGTCGGTCGCCGCGGTAGTGCCGGCAGCCCGGGCGGCGAGTTCGTCGGCGAGATACTCGGCTCGTTGGCTGTCCCGCAACGCCACAGCCACCAACAGCAGGTGCGCGACGAACAACACCCGGGACGCCACCCACTGGAACGCGCGGCCCAGGGCGTCGCCGATCATCTCCAGCAGACCCCGGCCGACGACGGTCTGCACCGGCCGGAACAGGTCGGCGGCCGAGGCGAGCATGTCGAACGCCGGCTGGGTGAGCAGACCTCGACGCGGGTCACCGTTGACGAAGTGGCCAAGCTCGTGCCCGAGCAGCGCCACCCGTGCGCCGGCGGGAAGCGAGCCCCACATCGGGAGCCCGAGACCGAGCACCTTCCGGCGTCGCAAACCGACCTGGCCGGCGTACGCGTTGATGGCGTCACTCACGCCCACCACGTCCGGCACCGGTGCCCCGATCGCCGTGGCCACCTCGTCGATCAGGCCGAACAGCTCCGGCGCCCGGTCGCGGGTGAGCACCTCCAGCTCCGGGTCGAGTCGACCGAACCGGGGCCGCAACGCGATCGCGAGCCCGACCATCGCCACCCCGGGCACGATCGCCAGGTGGGGAAACGGAAACGCCACCACCAGCCACCCGCCGACGACCGCGAGCGCGAGCACCGCGGCGACCAGGAGCAACGAGGCTGCCACGGTGAGCGCCCGCGCCGTACCCGATCCGTTGGTGCCCAACGGGCGTCCGACCAGCTGGGTGAACTGCCGCCCGGTCGCCCGGAACGCCACTCGGTAGGTCCACCTGTCGATCCAGCTCCAACCGAATTCGCGTTGGCGCCGTTGCGGGTCGTAGGCGTCCAGTCGCCACTCGCAGCGCGGACACCAGGGCAGCGCCTCGCGTACCGATGCCGTAGTCGCCCCGCACTCCGGACACGCCTCCGTGCCGGCCACCGTGTTGATCACGAGCGCAGATCCTGCCCCAGCCCGGTGTTCGCGGGAACTGACCGATCGTCCGGACCCTATTTCGCTGTTCGGGCCCCACGGGCCCCATGCATATCTACTGTGGAGAGGGTCGGCGACTTGTGCGATCCGGTGGCGGCCTGCCGGTTCGCGGTGCACAGTGATTCCCATGAGCGACAGCGAACGTGGTGGGCAGTTCTACTGGTGCACCCGGCATCACCGGGTCGAGACGGACGCCGACGTGTGTCCGGCGAAGCACGTTCTCGGCCCGTACAACTCGGCGGCCGACGCGGAGAACGCCCTGCAACGCGTGCAGGAGCGCAACGAGGCGTGGGATGCCGAGGACGCTCGTTGGGCCGGGGAGGACAAATAGGCGGCGCGGGACGGCCCGCGCCGAGGCAGTTCGTGCTCCGCGAGGACGCACGCGAGAGCACGTCCCCAAGGAGGGAACCACGATGGCCGAAGCACAGCAGGCCACCACCCGCCCGACCGCCCGCCGCACCACCGCGAAGAAGACCGCCGCGGCGGAGCGCAACACGGCGGCGAGCCGGACCACCCCGGTGCGCAAGTCCACAGCGAGTGCGGCGGCGGCCAAGGCCCCGGCGCGCAAAGCCGCCGGCGGCGCGGGACGTGCCCCGGCGAAGAAGGCCCCGGCTACGAAGACCACCACGGCGGCGAAGAAGGCCCCGGGCACGAAGACCACCACGGCGGCGAAGAAGGCCCCGGGCACGAAGACCACCACGGCGGCGAAGAAGGCCCCGGCGAAGAAGACCGCGACGAAGACCAGCGTCGCGGCCAGGAAGGCCCCGGCGAAGACCTCGACCGCCACCCGCAAGGTGGCGGCGAAGAAGGCCCCCGCGAAGAAGACCACAGCGGCCAAGACCACCGCGGCCACGGCGAAGAAGACGACAAGCGCCGCGAAGAAGACCACGAGCGCCGCGAAGAAGACCACGAGCGCCGCGAAGAAGACCACGAGCGCCGCGAAGAAGACGACGGCGTCGGCGGCGAAGCGGACCACCGCAGCGGCGAAGGCGCCCGCCCGCAAGGCCGCGACCAAGGCGTCCGCCGTGAAGAAGACCGCCGCCAAGAAGGCTCCAGCCAAGAAGGCTCCAGCGAAGAAGGCTCCGGCGAAGAAGACCGCTTCCACCCGCCCGAGCGTCGGCGCCCGCAAGGCCGCGGCGAAGAAGGCGCCGGCCGCGAAGGCGACCGGCACGTCGTCGACCACCGCCCGCAAGGCGGCGGCGAAGAAGGCCCCGGCGAAGAAGACCACAGCGGCCAAGGCGCCGGCCCGCAAGGTGACCGCCCGCAAGTCGCCGGCCCGCCCGGTCGCCGCCCGGGCCACCGCCCCCCGGGGTACGCGCAGCACCGCCCGGAAGGCGACCGGCTGAGCGCAGGGCCGCCTCGGCCCGGCACCGACTCGTTCGACGGTCTTCGCGGCCCGGCGCCGGCTCGTTCGACGGTCTGCCGCCGTGGTTGCGGCGGGCCACGACAGGCTCGTTCGACGGCCCGCCGGGGCCGTTGCGGTGGACCGCACCGGCTCGTTCGACCGAGCCGCCGTGGCGGACCACCACGCCGTCGCGAGGTGGCGTGCGTTGGCGTGGTTTGCGGCGGGCTTGCGGTGGCCGGCGTCAACGGCGTGCGCTGGCGTGGCTTGCGGCGGGCTTGCGGTGATCGGCGTCGGCGGCGTGCGTTGGCGTGGTTTGCGGCGGGCCTGCGGCGGCCGGCGTCGGCGGCGTGGCTCGGCGAGTGGGCCGGGGGCGGTTCGGCGGAGATCTCGGCCGGTCACCGGAAGCGGATCACCGACGACGCTGTCAGGATTGACCCGTGGTCATCCGACGCGTACTCGCGCCCCGCATCGACTTCGGCGCGCTGCGCCGCGAGCTCGGCCTGCCCGAGGGCTTCCCGGCGGCCGCCCAAGGGGAGGCCGACGCGGCCGCCGCCGCGCCACCGCGGCCGTCCGTCGATCGCACCGACGTACCGTTCGTCACGGTCGACCCGGCCAGCTCGCGCGACCTGGACCAGGCGATGCACCTCAGCCGCCGCCCGGGCGGCGGCTACCGGGTGCGGTACGCGATCGCCGACGTGGCCGCGCACGTCCACCCGGGCGGCGCGCTGGAGGAGGAGACGTGGCGGCGCGGGCAGACGGTCTACCTGCCCGACGGGCACGTGCCGCTGCACCCGCTGACGCTCAGTGAGGGCGCGGCCAGCCTGCTGCCCGACGATGACCGGGCGGCCGTGGTGTGGACCATCGACCTCGACGCCGACGGCGGCACAGTGGCCGTCGAGCTGGAACGCGCCCTGGTGCGCAGCCGAGCCAAACTCGACTACACCGGGGTGCAGGCCGCGGCCGACGCTGGGCGGCTGCCCGAGCCCATCGCGCTGCTGCCCGAGATCGGCGACCGACTGACCGCCCGGGGGCTGCGTCGTGGTGCCATCAACCTGCCCCTGCCCGAGCAGGACGTGGAGCCCGACGGTGACGGCTGGCGGTTGGTGCTGCGGGGGCCGGTGCCGATGGAGGAGTACAACGCGCAGATCTCCCTGCTGACCGGCATGGCCGCCGCCGACATCATGCTGGCCGGTGGGATCGGCCTGCTGCGGACCATGCCCGCCCCGAAACCGGAGGCGGTGCAGCGGCTGCGGGCGGCCGCCGCGCCGCTGGGCGTGCACTGGCCGGACGGCGCCGGCCCCGGCGAGGTGATCGCCAGCCTGGACGCCGCGCAACCACGCGCCGCCGCCTTCATCGACCAGGCAGCCGAGCTGATGCGCGGCGCGGCGTACACCGCTTTCGACGGCACCCGACCGGAGCAGCCGGAGCACGGGGGCGTCGCCGCCGCGTACGCCCACGTCACGGCGCCGTTGCGACGCCTGGCAGACCGGTACGCCACCGAGGTCTGCCTGGCCCTGCACGCGGGCCGGGACGTGCCCGACTGGGCGCGCGCGGCGCTGCCCCGGTTGCCGGAGGTGATGGCCAGCACCGACCGGAGCGCCTCGGCCGCCGCCCGGGGTGCCGTCGAGCTGGCCGAGGCGGTGCTGCTGGCGGACCGGGTGGGGGAGACCTTCGACGCGGCAGTCCTCGATGTCGACGCGCCGCCCAACGGCAAGTCCAGGCCCCGCCCGCCCGGCGGAACGGTGGCCCTGGACGCCCCACCGGTCCGTTCCCGCTGCCTCGGCGCGCTGCCGCTCGGTGAGCGGGTCCGGGTCCGGCTGGTCACCGCCGACCCGGCCGCCCGTACGGTGCTGTTCGAGCTGGCCTGAACTGCCGCGCGGCGAGGTCGCCCGGGGGCGGCGTCCCGGGCAGCGGGCATTGGCACAGCGGCTGCCGCTGCTGACGGACCGTGCGGTTTGCGAGGATGAGCGCATGGCATACGACGCGAGCACGCTGCCCGACGTGTCCGGGCTGACGGTCGGCATCATCGGCGGCACCGGCGACCAGGGTCGTGGCCTCGCCTACCGGCTCGCCCGGGCGGGGCAGACGGTGCTGATCGGCTCCCGGTCGGCGGAGCGGGCCGCCGAGTCCGCCGCCGAGATCGCCGCGCTGCCCCGGATGCCGGCCGACGTCAACATCACCGGTGCCGCCAACGACGAGGTGGCCCGGCGCAGCGACGTCGTGATCATCGCGGTGCCGTGGGACGGGCATGCCGCCACCGTTGCCGCGCTCGCCGAACCGCTCGCCGGAACGATCGTCATCGACTGTGTCAACCCGCTGGGCTTCGACAAGCAGGGCCCGTACGCGCTCACCGTCGCCGAGGGCAGTGCCGTCCAGCAGGCCGCCGCGCTGCTGCCCGACTCCCGCGTCTGCGCGGCGTTCAACCATGTGAGCGCCCCGCTGCTGGCCGACCCCGAGGTCGACCGGATCGACCTCGACGTGCTGATCTGCACCGAAGACCGGGAGCTCGTCGACGTTGTCGGGGCGCTCGCCGCCCGGATCCCCGGGATGCGCGGCATCTACGCGGGCCGGTTGCGCAACGCCCACCAGATCGAGGCGTTCACCGCCAATCTGATCGCGATCAACAAGCGCTACAAGGCGCACGCCGGCATCCGCGTCACCGACCTCTGAGAGCGCACCGTCGGCTCCCGGCAGGAAAGCTGGGCTCGGCTTCTGGCAGGTCGGCTGGGCTCGGCTTCTGGCAGGTCGGCTGGGCTCGGCTTCTGGCAGGTCGGCTGGGCTCGGCTCCTGCCAGGTCGGCTGGGCTCGGCTCCTGCCAGGTCGGCCAGGTCGGCCTGAATCTGCTGGTCAGGTGACAGCGACCGGAGGGAGCATGGGCGTTGCCGAGGCTGCTGCGGTGCTGAGGATCGCAGGACCCGCGCCGAGCGTGCTCGATGGTCTTGGAGGCGGCGGAGAGCCGATTCGGTCATAGACCCAGCCGTCACGGTTCGGCGTCGACTACTGCGGGAACCTGGGCGTGGGTTCGGCGTTTGGAGGGTTCGGCGGCCCGAGTTGGAGATCGACTACGGGCAGAGCAACGACGACCTCGCAGAGCTGACAGGCCCTGCGGCGGCGGAATCCGCAGGGTGCGTCGTGTCGCTGTGCGCGACCTTTCGCACGTAAGCGGACTCTTTGCTTGCCGAGCCGGGGACGTCGCTTGCCGGGCCAGGGCCTTGCCTGCCGGGCGGGGACGTTGCTTGCCGGGTCGGGGTATTGCCTGCCGTGCCGGGGTCTTGCCTGCCGGGACGAGGGTCTTGCTTGCCGAGCCGCAGCCTTGCTCGCCGTGCCATGCCCGGGCGCGCTGAAGCCATGCGGCTCGGCCCACGGTCCGTCCGGTCGCGCTGAAGCCATGCGGCTCGGCCCACGTTCCGTCTGGTCGCGCTGAAGCCATGCGGCTCGGCCCACGTTCCGTCTGGTCGCGCTGAAGCCATGCGGCTCGGCCCACGTTCCGCCCAGACTGCACCCACGGCACCCCTCGTCAGCTCACTGCACAGGCAGCGTTCGGCCACGAGCTGTCGAGATGAACGGCCGCCTGATCGGAGTGATTGGCTGTCTCGGTGTGGTCACGTTCGCCGGTGGTAGTGGTTGCGGCGGGGGAGTTGTTCGGGGTCTAGCCAGGCCGGTGGGATGAATTCGGGCTGACCGTCGCCGCTGAGTTGCACGGCCCAGTCGCTGTGGTGGAGGTGTCGGTGGTGGTGGGCGCAGAGTAGGACGGCGTTGGTGAGGCTGGTGGTGCCGCCGTCGGCCCAGTGGTGGATGTGGTGGGCGTCGCACCAGCGGGGTGGGCGGTCGCAGCCGGGGAAGGCGCAGCCGCGGTCGCGCAGGACGAGGGCGCGTCGGAGGGGGCCGGTGATGAGGCGGCGTTGTCGGCCGACGTCGAGGACCTGGCCGGCGCTGCCGAGGATGGCGGGCAGGATCGCGGCGTCGCAGGCGAGGCGGCGCACGGTTTCCGGGGTGAGGTCGAATCCGGTGTCCAGCGTGCCTTTGCCGAGCTGCCGGGCGAGGTTGTCGTAGCTGGTGGTGATGACGATTTGTGCGGGGTCGCCGCCGTGTTCGGGTAGGTCGCCGGTGCGCAGGGTGAGTCGGCACAGGTCGGCGAGGGCGTCATGGCGGCGTTGCCCGGGGGAGCGCTGGTCGTCGGGGCCGGTGGGTGTGGTCAGTGGGTCGATGGCGGCGCGGAGCAGGCCTGCGGCTTCGGTGTCGAGGGTGCCGGT